>SHZB01000120.1 GCA_009692485.1 Myxococcales bacterium | reverse complement strand
GACGCGCTCTCGTGCGATCCGGCCGAACCCTACGGCAAGAAGGGCCTCACGCTCGAGGTGCTCGGCAGCGTCATTGGCAAGAGCCGCGACGAAGCCGCGCTGCGGGAGGCGTGGATTGGCTGGCACGGCATCGCCCGACCGATGCGCCCGCAATATGCGCGCTTCGTCGAGCTCGCCAATGAGGGTGCGCGTGAGATCGGATTTGCGGACGTCGGGGCGCTCTGGCGAAATGGCTATGACATGCCGCCCGAGGCATTCAGGGCCGAGGCCGCGCGCCTCTTTCAACAGGTCCAGCCCTTCTATCGAGAGCTTCACTGCTATGCCCGAAAGCGGCTTCGCGAGACGTACGGTGAGAAGGTCGTGTCGAAGACGGGGCCCATTCCGGCTCACCTTTTAGGCAACATGTGGTCGCAGGCGTGGTCGGAGATCTATCCGCTGCTCGAGCCGCACAAAGGTGCCAGCGCGCCCGACGTGACGAAGGCCCTCGCGAAGAAGAAGATCGACGAGGTCGGAATGGTCAAGATGGCAGAGCGATTCTATACCTCGCTCGGCCTCGACCCATTGCCCACTACGTTCTGGGAGCGGTCGCTCTTCAAGAAGCCACGGGACCGTGAAGTCCAGTGTCACGCGAGCGCCTGGGACGTGCATTACGCCGACGATCTACGCATCAAAATGTGCATCGATCGCACCGAAGACGAGCTTTACGTCGTCCACCACGAGCTCGGTCACAATTACTATTACCACTATTACAACAAGCTCCCGATCCTCTTCCAAGCTGGCGCCAATGACGGCTTTCATGAGGCGATTGGCGACGCTATTCGGTTATCGATGACGCCGGGCTATCTGGCAAAGATCGGCCTCGTGCCGGCCGCGAAGGCCAATGAGAAGGCGGACCTCAACTTCTTGTTCAAGATGGCCTTGGACAAGGTCGCGTTCTTGCCATTTGGCAAGCTCATCGACGAGTGGCGCTGGGACGTCTTCGCCGGGAAAATCCCGCCAGACCAATACAACGCGGGCTGGTGGCGGCTACGGACTGCGTATCAAGGCATCGCGCCGCCCGGGCCGCGCAGCGAAGAAGATTTTGACCCGGGCGCGAAGTACCACGTCCCGAGCAACGTCCCGTACACGCGCTACTTCCTCGCGTTCATCTACCAGTTTCAGTTTCACCGCGCGCTGTGCCGCACGGCCGGCCATACGGGGCCGCTTCACACCTGCTCGATCTACGAGAATCGCGCAGCCGGCGACAAGCTCAAGGCCTTGCTCGCCCTCGGCGCCGAGAAGCCCTGGCAGGAGGCGCTCGCGGCCATGAGCGGAGAATCCGGCGCCGACGCGAACGCGCTGCTCGAGTACTTTGCCCCGCTGCGCGGATGGCTAACGACCGAGGTCGCTGGCGAGACTTGCGGCTGGTAGGTCGTGCCTGGTAGATAGTGCCGCGATGAAGCTCCCCGACCCCGGTCTCTACCGGACCCACAAGGCCTATCCCGGACACGAAGAGGCGATCCCCGCTGGCGCGCTCGTCTACGTCGGCGTCCCCAAGAATGGCGGCCTGCCATTCGCCGTGCGCCCCGGCAGCAATCGCCGCAATCGCTGGTTCTGGGGCGATCCTACGGTGCCGCTGCGAGCCGCGAGCTGGGCGGAGGGGCTCCTCAAGCTGCCGACCGAGGGGTTCTACACCCTCCCGCGCGAGATCAAGTTCGACGCGGGCGGTCGCTGGCTGAAAGATGCCATCGTGCAGCTTGGCTACAACGAAGAGGGTCGCGGAATCATCTTTGTCGCCGAGCAGCACGACGCAGAAGAGCGCAATGTCCTCACCTTCAGCGAGCGCGGTCGTCCCGTCGAGGACGAGCTTCTGTTCAAGCTTCGCTGGGCGCCGATCTTACCGGTGACGAGCGCCGGCGACGCCTGAGGTCAAGCCGCGAGCTTGCGGGCGCGTTCTCAGAAAACGCCGAATTTCGCGAGTAAAACGAGCGCGGCGAGGGTCACGACGAAGGCGACAAGGCCCGCTGTCACATGGGCCTTCTGGTCACGCGCGTGTGAGCGCTCGGCCAGCTCGCTCGGATCGGAGTCGTACTCACGCGAGGAGCGCGGGCTCTCGACGGACGAGTCGGGTTCGGGAGGCTCGGTCTCGGCGGCGGGGCTTGGCTGCGCCGAGTTCAGGGTCGTCCCTAGCGCGTGCGGCCTCGAGTCTGCAATGCGCGTGAGCTCTACCGCTGGGCCTCGGTCGAGCGCGGTGAGGACACGCTCTCGCGATCGTCGCAGCGCGAGCTTCTGCTCCTCGAAATGTTTGCTGAGCCATGCGCCGAGCACGGCCGTCTCGACGACTTGATCCGTGTCCTCGAGGTAGCGCGTGAACGCGATGCGAAGCGCGACCGCGGACGGAAATCGGTGCTCCGGCTCGGGTGCGAGCGCACGGTTCACGATCGCGTAGAGCACGGCTTCTTCAGGCAGGCCGCGCGGCTCGAGCTTCGGCACGACGCCGCGGCGCGAAACCTCGAGCAGCGTCTCGCCTGCGGCAGCGCGGTACATGCGACGGCCCTGCACCAGCTCCCACGCGAGGACCCCGGCCGCAAACACGTCGGCGCGCACCCCGAGCGTCTCGCCTCGCGCCTGCTCGGGGCTCATGTAGCTGGCCTTGCCCTCGATCGTGTCGCGCGGCGCCGTCGCCCAGTTGAGCGCGCTCGCGATCCCGAAATCGCACAGCTTCACCTGACCATCGAAGGCGAGCAGCACGTTCGATGGCGAGACGTCGCGGTGAATGACCCCGAGGATCTCGCCATCGTCGCTCACGTAACCGTGCGCGAACGCGAGCGCGCGCAGGATCTCGCACAGGATGTGGAGCCGGAAGGAGACCGGCAGCATCAATTTGAGCTTGCTGCACAAGCCCATGAGCTCCCGCAGATCGATGCCCTCGACGTACTCCATGGCCAAGAAGAGCTGGCCGTCCTCTTCCTCGATGCCTTCGACGTGAACGATGTTTGGGTGCACGAGTCGCGACGCGAGCTTGGCCTCGTCCCGGAGCATGCGAGCAAAGCGGGGCTCCCCCATGAGCGCCGGGAGCACCTCTTTGATGACGACCAGGTTCGCGCCCGCTGGACGAGCGCCGGTACGGGCCAAATAGATGTCCGCCATGCCGCCGCGGCCGACGTGGTCGAAGAGCGTGTAGCGCCCGAGCCGACACGGTAGGGTCCGCACGGCGTGGCTCTCGCAGATAGGGCGAACAGGGTCAAGTTTGTACGATGACGACTGTCGCCCCGCTCCTTCGCCGCTTGCCCCCATTAGGGGAAATCCTCACGGACGGAGGTGAGCTGCTCTCGCGTTTCATCGACTACACGGGCGAGCTGGGCATCGAGCTCTACCCCGCGCAAGAAGAGGCGCTGCTCGAGCTCTTTGGCGGAAAAAACGTGATCCTCGCGACCCCGACCGGTTCGGGGAAATCGCTCGTCGCCACGGCGATGCATTTCCTTGCGATGGCGGCGAACCAGCGCTCTGTTTACACGAGCCCGATCAAGGCGCTCGTGAACGAGAAGTTCTTCGCGCTGTGCGAGACCTTTCATCCCGACAACGTGGGCCTCTTGACGGGCGACGCGACGGTCAACCGCGATGCGCCGATCATCTGTTGCACCGCGGAAATCCTGGCGAATTGGGCCCTCGCGGAGGGTGACACCGCCAAGGTCGCCCATGCCGTGCTCGACGAATTTCACTACTACTCGGACCGGGAGCGTGGCGTCGCTTGGCAAGTGCCTTTGCTCGCGCTCCGGCAGACCACCTTTCTCTTGATGTCAGCGACCCTCGGCGACACGGCGTTCTTCGAGCGCGCCATCACCAAGCTGAACCGCAAGCCGACGGTGACCGTGCGCTCCAGCTTGCGCCCCGTGCCGCTCGACTACGAGTACGCAGAGCTACCGCTGCACGAGACCATCGCCACGCTGCTCGAGCAAGAGAAGGCGCCCGTCTACGTCGTGAGCTTCACGCAGCGCGCGTGCCATGAGCAGGCACAGAATCTCACGAGCGTGCACGTCGCCAACAAAGAGAAGAAACGCGCCATCTCCGAGGCCCTCATCGGCCATCGCTTCGACACGCCGTACGGCAAGATCCTCCAGCGCTTTCTCCGCCACGGCGTCGGCGTGCACCACGGTGGGATGCTGCCGAAGTACCGCCGGCTGGTCGAGCGGCTCGCGCAGGCGGGACTCCTCGACGTCATCAGCGGCACGGACACGCTCGGGGTCGGCGTCAACATCCCCATTCGCACGGTGCTCTTGACGCAGTTGTGCAAGTACGACGGCGCCGCCACGCGAGTCCTCAACGTGCGGGAGTTTCATCAGCTCTGCGGGCGTGCCGGCCGCAAGGGATTTGACGATCAAGGCAGCGTCGTCGCGCAGGCGCCTGAGCACGCGATCGAGAATCTGCGTCTCGAGCGCAAGGCCTCGGCATCCCCCGACAAGAAGAAGAAAATCGTGAGGCAAAAACCGCCCGAGCGCGGCTATGCCCATTACACCCGCGAGACCTTCGACAGGCTCATAGGCGGCGTGCCCGAGCCGCTCAGCTCCCGCTTCTCGGTGAGCCACGCGATGCTGCTCGAGGTGCTCGGCCGCGACGTGGGCGGGTGCGCCGCGATGAAGGCCCTCGTGCGCGAATGCCACGAAACGCCGGCCCAAAAGCGCCGCATCGGCCGGGATGCCATGGGCATGCTCCGCTCGCTCGTCATCGCCGAGATCGTCGAGCTCGCCCCCGACGAGGCCGCCCCGAGTCGCCGCCGCCTGCGCGTCAACGTCGATCTCCAAGAGGACTTCTCACTTCACCATGCGCTCTCCCTCTATTTGTATGAGGCCGTCCATGTCCTCGAACCGGAGCTCGAGACGTATCCGCTCGATGTGCTCGCGATGGTCGAGGCCATCCTCGAAGATCCGCGGCCCCTCCTCGAGAAACAACTCGACCGAATCAAGCGCGACGCCATCGCCCAATGGAAGGCCGACGGCGTCGAGTACGACGAGCGCATGCAGCGCCTCGAGAAGCTCGAATGGCCAAAGCCGAACTCGGCCTTCATCTATGGCACTTTCGACGGATTCGCCGCCAAGCATCCGTGGGCGCGCGGCGGAAATGTCCATCCCAAAGGCGTCGCCCGCGAGCTCTTCGAGACCTGCCAAGACTTCAATGGCTACATCGTCGAATACGGCCTCGAGCGCCACGAGGGGCTGCTCTTGCGTTATCTCTCGGACGTCTACAAGGCGCTCACTCGCAGCGTCCCCGAGCGCGTGGTCACGCCTGAACTCGAGTTTCTGATCCACACCTTCGAGGCACTGGTACGCGGCGTGGACGCGAGCCTCGTCGAAGAGTGGGAGCGGATGCGCGACCCCCAATTCGTGCCGGTAGCGCAGGTCGAGTTGGCCCGCGAGCCCGAGCGTGATCGGGGAATCGCCGCGGATGAGCGCTCCTTCACGGTGCTCATTCGCAATGCCATGTTCGGCGTCGTGCGCGCGCTCGCTTGTCGCGATTATGGAGGGGCCGCGCAGCGCATCGAGGCCCGCGAGGGCGAGCCGGAATGGACGAGTGAGCGCCTCGCCGCGACGCTGACTGCCTATTACGAAGAGCACGAGGCACTCCTCTGTGACGTGCGCGCGCGCGGCACCCGAATGCTCGACATCGACAAGAGCTCCGACTCCGTCTGGGTCGTCCGCCAGACCCTCTGCGATCCAGAAGGCCACGACGACTGGTACCTCCGCGCGAGCATCGACCTCGAAAGAGCCAGTCGCGACGCCCGCCCCGTGCTCGTGGTCGACTACCTCGGCGCCTAAACCACTTAGCGAGACTCGCCGAACTTGACGCTCATGGTCAATGACGGCGCGGCCTCGTCGTCACTTTCGGCGCTCTCGCTCGGGTGACGGGGACACGGCATGCCTGGCGGCCAGCACAATGGCGCCAGCGCTTGGGCTGAAATTGCAGTCTAGGACCAGGGGCTGGCGTCGGTCTCAGGGCGGGGCGATGGTGACGCAGCCGTGGGGACTGGCGGTCGCGGAATAGGCATTCTCGGCGGGGTAGCCATAGCCGAAGAGAATGCACATTTCGTTGTCGCCCGTGCCCTCGACGATGGACTTGTCAAAGGTGTTTTGCCACGTGCAGCCGAAGACGAAGCGCTCTGTCTCAGAGAGATCTACGGCGGGCGTGTATTGGGTCATCACCCCGTTGTCCGGGTCGTAGCCCACGGAGTCGAGGAAGCGCTCGCCGTCCTGCGGACCGCCAAGATGTTCTGCAAAGAAGTGCGTACCCAGCGCGTGCATGTGGGGCAACACGTTGACGAGGTGCATCGGCCCAAGCATGGGGCACGACGCTTGGGCGGTAGAGGTGCTGAGCGGTGGCAGCTCGAAGCCGCCGAGCGCCCACGCGAAAGGGCCTAACACCTGGGTCACCTTCGTTTCGTCGATGGTGAACCAGTCGTAGCGCGGACTGACGGTGACCTCTTTGGAGCTGGTATTGACAAAGTGCATTCGCGCGACGATCTCGAAGCCCTCTTTGATGCGATATCCCATTCCGTCCGGGAAGCTCGACCACTCTTCGCCGACGAACTGGGTTGAAGAGCCAAACACGACGGCGCCGCCCTTGCTCACATCGATCGCCTCACCCTGAAGCTGTCCGCCCTCTTCAGGTCCGCACGGGCGCAGTCCCTCACCGGTCTTCGGGCGCGTCGTGACGTTGCCGTGGTGCATGCCCGGTCCGGTCGTGAGCCGGCCGCCGCCGACGATGCGCGATGGCCCTTCGAGTTCGAGCGGGAAGATGTAACAAGGATGGGTCTCGACGCCGGGCGCGAGGACCTCGTCCGGGATCGCGATCGCGAAGCCTCCGACGACGTCTTGGGGCGGCCCGGACTTCGGTGGGTGGCCCGTGTCCACGACGGTGGGCGTCTCGGCTGGCGCGCTTGGGTCGGCGCTGCTGCACCCCATGAGCGCGAGGCAAACGGCGACGCTCGAGCGCGCGAGAGTGGTGACTCGCTTGCGCGTGCCGTGGTGATGGGTCTCGTCGATGGGTGGGCTCACGCTCGGTGCTCCGTTCATTCGGGCCGAATGTACGCGGCCCTGGTCTGTTCATTCGGGCCGAATGTACGCGGCCCTGCTCTGTTCACTCGGGCCGAATGTACGCTGCCCTGCTGTATGACCGCAACGGCCTTGATGGTCCGGGTGGCTCATGGTGTGCGGCTCGGGATGCACCGCGGGCCTCCGAGATTTCCACCGCGAGGCGTGCCTGCTACGGCCCGCTCGTGCCCTTCGACGCCATCCTTGGTCAATCCGCGGCGATCGCTACGATCACGCGCGCGCTCGAGCGGCGGCGGGTGCACCACGCGTATCGCTTCGAGGGGCCCGAAGGCGTCGGCAAAGAGCTCGCAGCGATGGCCTTCGCACAAGCATTGGTGTGCACGGACGCCGGCGCCGAAGAGGCGGGGGCGCCTGGCGGATCCAGTGGAGCAGCGGACACGCGCTTCGGGTGCGGGAGCTGCGGGGCGTGCCGTCGCGCTGTGACGATGACTGCCACGGAGCCGGTCGTTCCGCTCCATCCCGATGTCGTGCTCGTGGGCCGGGGCGTCTATCCGCCCGAGCTCATCGGCGGCAAGAAGGAGGCGAGCGAGATCTCCGTCGAGCAGATCCGCCGCGTCGTGTTGTCGCGCACGGGCTATGGGCCTCACGAGGGCAGGGCGCAGGTGTTCGTGATCCGCGCGGCCGACGAGCTGAGCGTCGGTGCGGCGAACGCACTGCTCAAGACGCTCGAAGAGCCGCCCGCGAACACCTACTTCGTGCTCCTCACGGCGGTGGCAGAGGCGCTCCTCGATACGATTCGTTCGCGCACGCTGCCGATTCGCTTTGCGCCGCTCTCGGACGATGTCCTCACGCGGATCTTGCGTAAAAACGGCGTCGACGAGGCCCGCATCGAGGCTGCGATCGCGGGCGCCGACGGCAGTGCGCGCGCCGCTTTGGACGCCACCGATCCGGAGCTGACCGGTCAACGCGAGGCCTTCGTCACCGGGCTCTTCGAGTGTCTCCACGCGCCCGATCTCGGGGCGGCGGTGCGCTTCGCGGAGGCCGTGGGTGCAGAGCGCGCGAGCGTGGCCGTCGGGCTGCGAGCCGTAGCGGTCACCTTCGCCAACTTTGCCCGGCAGGACGTCGTCAAGAGTCCGAGCGATGCCGAGCGCGGCGCCGTTTCCTATGGTCTAGTCCTCGACGCACTCGATGCGCTCGAGCGCAACGGAGCCGGTGCCCTCACGCTGATGAACCTCATCGCGTCCTTGCGAGCGGGTCGCCAAGCTCGCCCGGGGAGCCCGCCGCGCATCGTCGTGACGCGTCGATAGCCCCCGCGAAGGCTGCAGTTTCGCGGCTCATTCGCGCACCGCGTTGCGAGCAGCATCCACTCTCAAGGCTCGAGCAGCGCGGCGTTCAGTCGCATCGCGCGCTCGGTCACATCGACATACGAACGCGACTCAGGAATGAGCGCTCCGATCACCGCGGCCGTGCGGGTGATGGGCCGGACGAGCCTGAGCCGCGCGACATCGAGGCCGCCGATCGCAACGAGCGGAAGTCCCGAGGGCCGAGCGCGCGCGGCGAGCCGGGCGAGTCCTTCGATGCCGAGCGTGGGCTGCTTCAGTTCTTTCGACGTCGTGTCGAACACGGGCCCCAGCGCCACGTAGTCGGGCTGCATCGCGAGCGCCCAATCGAGCTCCGCGTCGTCGTGGGCCGAGACCCCAAGTTGCAGCGAAACGCCCATTTTTGCGCCCATTTCGCGCGCAATCGACACGGGCAAATCGTGCTGCCCGAGGTGCACGCCATCGGCTCCGGCGAGAGCAGCGAGATCGGCGCGGTCATTGGCGAAGAGCGCAACGTTGGCGGCGCGGCACAGCGGCAAGAGCCGTTCGAGCCGCTCGAGCATCGCGCGCGCACCGCTCGATTTGTCGCGCAGCTGAAGCGCCGCCGGGCGTGCTCGCAGGATCGCCTCCGTGAACGGCACGAGCTCGAGTCCGCGTTGCTCGAGCGTCTCCACATCGACGATGGCGTACAGCCCATGCATGCGCTAACCGATCCGCCATGAGACACGACCCGCGCCTCTGCGTCGACGCCGGCATGCTTCTGCGTGCCTTCGCCGCGCTCGCGCTCGGGGTCATCGCCCTCGTTAGCGCCACCGTCGCGGATGCTCACGAGCGTGCAGATCTGAGCCTACCCGCCGCGCCCTTGCGCCTCAGCGTGGTCGCGCCGTCGGCACACGGACAGTGGCTCTTGCGGCTCGACAACGAGGGCGACCTACCGCTCGCGATCGTCGCGGACCAACGCCTCTTGCGCTTCGAGATCACCACCGACGGCGTCGACACCGATGCGCGCGCTCCGGGCTCCAGACCAGCCAAGCGCACGCGTCCCTCGGCTCGCGTCGTGAAGAGCACCGCGCTCTGCGACGGCCCGCGCACCTTCGGCATCGAGGGCGACATTCCCTTTGGACGCGACATCATCCTCGCTCCGGGGCAGTCCTATGTAGAGGCATTCGACCCGCGGCTCTTGTGCTTTGGCGCGGACGCACAGTGGCTCGTTCCGAACGCAGTCGTGCGACCGAGCTACGGGTTTCTGCCGCGCGTCCGCCGGCTCTCGCGGACTGCCCAGCTCGCGTCGGCACCCTTCGTCGCGGACGCTGCGAGCTTGCCGCGCCACTATCGCCCGGTGAAGCGCATCGACGGCGCGCCCTTTCGCCTCAGCTTCGCCGTTCCTCAGGAATTTCCGGCGTTTTCAGCTTCGCCCGCGCTTCCGGTCAGCGCCCGTGAGGCCATGCGCTTCGTCCCCATCACGGCTCCGGCAGCGGAGTCGCTCGGTAGCTCTGCTAGCTCTGCTCACTCTGCTCACTCTGCTAGCTCTGCTCACTCTGCTAGCTCTGCTAGCTCTGCTAGCTCTGCTCACTCTGCTCACTCTGCTCACTCTGCTAGCTCTGCTAGCTCTGCTAGTTCTGCTAGGTCTGCAGCTGTGTCGCCGGTTGGCGGTCCCGTCCCAGCGACAGCGCGTGCCTCGCACGAGCCGGGTGCGCTCGGTCTCGCCGAAGACGAGCTCGCCGCGGCGATGACGCTCACGACCGATCGCATGGCCGACGCCTTGACGCGCACCGAGGTGGCCTTCGCCGTCCAGGCCCACAACGTCGGCGAGCGACCCATCTACGCAGCGCTCCGGCCGCGACAGGTGTCCTTCGAGGTCCATGGCCCGGATGGCACTTTCGAATGTGCGCGCGCCTCGGGCTCGCATCACATCCCGCGCGAGCTGTACGGCGTCATCGACCACGGCAAGCATGTTCACCTTCCGGTGCGTCTCGCCGAGCTCTGTCCGACAGTGGCGTTCACGCGCCCGGGGCTTTACGCCGTCGTGCCCACGCTCACGGCGGACGGTAGCGGCGACGAGTACGAGATCGCCGCCGTCACCGGCACGATCACGACCCGCGATCGCGGCACCGTGCGCGGCACCCACGACCTAAACGACGACGCCACGCTCGTGCGAATCCGTCGCGGCGCGCGGCCCTTCTATTCGTCACCGCCAGTCGCCGTGCCCACGCACTCGCGCTGACACGCAGCTGGGCCTCGCGCGTTCGCTATTTACCGCGCCAAACGGGCGCTCGCTTCTCGAGGAACGCCGTCAGTCCTTCGTGCGCGTCCTCGGTCGCGAGGCAGCCAGCGAGCCTGTCGCGCAACATCGGCAGCGCCTCGTCGAGACCGAGGTCCTCTGACGCCGACATCGCTTCTAGGCCGAGTTTTACGGTGATCGGGCTCTTCTTCGCGATCGCCGTGGTGAGCTCGGCGACGGCGGCATCGAGCTCTTCGAGCGGCACGACCCTTCCTACGATACCGAGCGCCATGGCCTCGGCGGCCTCGAGCTTCTGACCTAGCAGCATCAGCTCGGTGAGGCGCCGCGAGGGGACGTGCCGGCGCAGGACCGCCATGATCATCATCGGAAAAAGCCCGACGTCGATCTCGGGCGTGCCGAGCTTTGCGCTGCTCGCCGCGATCGCGAAGTGCGCCGCCGCGACGAGGCCGAGCCCACCGCCCATCGCGTGCCCGTTCACGCGCGCGATGATCGGTTTGTGCGCCGACAGCATCGCCCGCAACAAAAGCGCGTAGTCCCCCTTCGGAGGCAGCGCATCCGCGTCATCGTGACTCAGCGCCGCAAAATCGCCGCCCGCACAGAACGCGCTTCCCGCCCCGGTCAACACGACGCTTCGCACGCCGTCGTCGAGCAGACTATCCTCGAGCGCATAGAGCAGCTCGTTCACCATCGCAGGCCCGAGCGCATTGCGTCGCGCCGGATTGTTCAGCGTGACCGTGAGCGCGCCGTTGTCATTCGGCCCGCGGACGTCGAGCAAGCGATAGCTTCGCGGCACGGCGTTACGAAGCTTCGAGGCTGAGGATCGCGCGCGCCTCGGCCACTGTTGCAGGCCGCCGTCCGATCCCGCGCACGAGTCCGACCGCGTGCTCGACCAAGGCGCCGTTGCTCGCTGCCATCTCGCCCGTCGGCAGGTAGAGGTGGTCCTCCAGCCCGGTGCGGACGTTGCCGCCGAGCACCGCTGCGCTCGCGACCATGCGCCAGTGTCCGTGACTGATGGCGATGCATTCCCACTCGGAGCCGGCGGGCATGATCTTGGTCTGAAGCTGGAGCGACTCGACCTCGGCCGGGATCCCACCGAGCACGCCGACGATGAATGAGAACTGCAGCGGCGCGCGCAAGAGCCCCATGTCGACGAGCGGCCAGATCCCCTGCGTGTGCCCGCTGTCGAAGCACTCGAGCTCTGGCTTCACTCCGGCGTCGTTCATGGCCTTCAAGAGCTGGATGATCTTCTCGTAGGTATTTGGAAACACCATGTCGAAGACGAACTCTTTTCGCGAGCGGGAGTACTTCGAGTAGTTCATCGTTCCCATGTTGAGCGCGCCGATCTCGGGCCGCACCTCGGCGAGATATTGACACTGAAGGCTCACGTCTTCGGTGATCGTTCCGGTCGAGAAATTGAGGATCAGCGGACAGCGCGCGCGCACCTCTCGCTTGATCGCGGCGAAGGTCTCGGGGCTGAAGGTCGGGCTCCCGTCATCGTGGCGCGCATGGATGTGCACGACGCTCGCGCCCTGGTCGTACGCTCGCTTCGCCTCTTCGGCGATCTCGACCGGCGTATACGGAATTGCGGCGCACTGCTTGCGGTTTGCGAGCACCCCGGTCAACGCGCAGGTGACGATGCAGATGTCCGGGTCGCGCCCTCCAAGCTCGCGTCGATTGCCTTTGAAGTTTACGTCCACGGCTAAGCCTCCCTTTCCTGTTCGCTCGCGCCGATGGCTCTTCGGACGCGTGTTTGGACCAAATCGAGAATGCGGAATAGCTCTTCCGCGTCCTTGCGCGGGAGCGCGTCGAGCCCTTCGCGAAAAATCTCCATCGGCTCGATCTGGATCTGCTGCGCGAGCTTGGTGCCCTTCTCGCTCAGTCGGATGAGCACGATCCGCCGGTCGTCCTCGGAGCGCTCCCGCACCACCAGCTCTTCGCGCAGCATGCGGTCGACGATGCCGGTGACCGTGCTGTTCTGTGCGCGGAGCTGCTCGGACAAGGACGACAAGGACAAGCTCCCGAGCTGCTCGAGCATCTTGACCACCGTGAGCTGCGGACCCGTGATCCCAAACTCACGCGCCCGCTCCTTGGTGACGCGACGCGACTCCGTATAGAGGTAGATGATCGTCTCGACGATTCCGTCGAGCGTCTGTTTGTGCTTGGCACGCGGCACTGTCACGATTCTTTCGTATGCGGAATATTCGCACACGCAGGAGCCGTCAAGGACAGCGCCGTAGCGTCGAGCAGGGTGGCAGCGAGCACCCCGAATCCAATCCATAGACGGACTCGGCGTCAAGGTCGCGACCCGAGTGGGCAGCCTACTTCGCTGGCGCTCGTTCCATCGCGTCAAGCTCGGCGAGCACCGCCTTCGCGCGCGAGTCCTCCTGGTCGAATTTGAGCGCCTCCTTCACGGCCGTGCGTGCCTCCGCGAGCGAACCCTTCTTTGCGAGGGCGGTCCCGAGGTTGAT
>SHZB01000119.1 GCA_009692485.1 Myxococcales bacterium | reverse complement strand
CCTATCTCGTGACCCGCCACGGTCGAGCGACTCCCTTGCTGTGGAAGACAGTGGAGGCTCATTCAGCTCATGACCGCATAGAGCGAAATCCTGAAAGAGCACGCGTTTTTCCGCGATCTGTTCGGGGTTTTATGAGGGGATGGCTCAGGTTGGGCCCTCAACGGGTGACCAATGCTGCGCCGAGCGGTATCGATTCAGGGGCAGTCAGGCACAAACTTCATAACTTCGGCGAAGCCGGCCAGATCGACGCCCCAGAAAGCGAAGTCGCGCACGCCCAGTTTGCAGGCGGTGTTGACGGTCTCGGCGATGTCCTGCACCGTAACCGTGTAACCGACACACTGAAAACCGTCGGAAACACACTTCCCGCGGATCACCTTGCCGATGCACGAGCCACAAACATCGACGGCGCCCTCTCCTGGAGGAGCGCAGTCGGTAATGTCATCGGGGAATGCGTTGGCGAGCGCGACGGCGTAGGGATCGTCGAGGAACGAACCGAGCTGACCGGGGCCGGCAAGAAAGCGCACATCCATGCCGGGGAATGCGGTCCACGCGAGAACGGGGCGATCGCACTCTTTCTGCGCGAGGCGAACTTGCTGAACCGACTTCCGCGCGTGGGCCTTAAAGACCTTTCGCAGCACTTCCGAGAGCGGAAGCGTCATGTCGCTGAGCTGCGCTTTGCCTAGGAACTCCTTCACGGCGCGGGTGAGCCCGCCATCGATGCCGCGACCGTCTTGGTGCCAGTAGTAACCACACACCGGCTGCATCACGACGCCTTGGTAATCCGCGCCGAGCTGAGGAACATCCACAACGTCGTAGTAGGGCTTCTGACCGGGGACCGGCGCAGACGGTGTGCCACAAGTCAGGCCATAATTCGAGAACGGAAGCGCCTCACCCCACACGGCCCGCGCAGGCTGGACAACACTATCGAGCAGTGCAAAATCGAGCTGGCGAGTGTGGTATCCCTCGTAAAACGCAGTGAGGTTCTGATTGTCAGGATGATAAAGCCCCTTCCCGAAGTTGTAGTCGAAGCCGGGGCCCCATACGGATTTGAACGTCTCTTGTGGGTACGCGACCAAGTCAGTCATCGCCCGTGGGTCGGAAAGCCCGAGGGCGATCCAATCGGCGCTGCCCCCGGTGTGGATCTCGACATCAAGGTGGAGCGCCGAAGGCTTTGGATAATTGTCTTTCTCCAGACCAGAGGCGACCTTCTGAAAATAATCCGTGGCCCACACCTTCGTCGCGGCCCGACCCGCAGTGGTGAACGGAGTGGCCGAGTCCATCGCGCCGGGAGGCGTGCGGTCGTCGGGGTGACCGAGGAGTGTGGGTTGGCCCGGCGCCCAGGACGGAGTGGCAATGTTTTGCGGATACAACGAGTATTCCGTCGGACGATTGAGTTCCATCATCCGGTTGACCGTTTTCTTGATTAAATCGATCGTGGCGATGGACATGGCAGCTGCGTCGTCGTTATCGAGCAGCGGGCGGACGAGCGGGCGAACGCGAATGTCATCAAAGACCGCATCGGGCACTTTGCCCCCCGGCTCCTCCGACTGGTCCATCCACAACCAGAACTTCGCCGACGCCTCGGGGGTCCCGCCGCCTGTGCCCGCGCGGCCGCCGCTACCACCATTGCTCGTCGTGCCGCCAGCGCCGCCGAAGCTTGTGGTCGTCATGGAGGCGCCAGAACCACCGTCATCGCACGCGGCGACGGCGACGAGAACCACAATGACTGTTAGTACTCCTCGAGAAGTCTTTGCTGCATCCATGGAGGGATTCTACGATCGTTCCTAAAACAAAATGGTGGAAATCCAGCCCGGACTGTCACGCGGCGATTCGCGCGGTGTACACGGCCGCGCTGCGGCGATGTCGTTCACCTGCTTCGTGAGGCTGATGACCTTCACCCGCGGGCGGAAGTCGATCGGCAACGCCAGGCCATCGTCGAATCCGGCGGTCCAATCGGGCGACGCCTTCGGGGCCTGAGCCATCCCCTCACATTTCGCGGTAAATTGGGAAATTTGGAATCCATGATTGGCCGGTCCGTCGAAGTGAAATCCAACACCACCAAGAAGCGAACTACGTCCCTCTACAACCAGGGTCTCTACTGGTATTCCGCGATTCCAGCCATGCGCGATGAGTGGCTCATTCAGCTCATGACCGCATAGAGCGAAATCCTGAAAGAGCACGCGTTTTTCCGCGATCTGTTCGGGGTTTTATGAGGGGATGGCTCAGTGTGGGGATGGCTCAGGTTGGGCTCTGGTGACAATGTATCTCGGACTCTCACGGGTCCGAGCGGATTGAAACACGGGTTCGCGTGGCAAACCGCGCGCACGGGTCAATCGCGGTGTTCGATGCCTGCGCCGATTGCCCGCAGCGTGGCGACGAAGCGCGGGAAGCGTTCGGCGATGACCTCCGCGCCGTGGAGCACGCTGTGTCCGCGGGCACCGAGCGCGAGCGATGCCGCCGCCATCGCAACATCTGCGTCACCGGCCGCGTCGAGCTCTACCGTTTGGAGCGAGCCCGCCTGTCCGATGACCGTGAGCGCCGCTCCGTCCCACTCGCAAGCGACGCCGAATGCCGCGAGCATCCGCATCGTCGCGCCGTAGGATTGCTGGGCCTGCGGCACTTCCGCGAGGAGATTCACCGTGCCAGCGCGGGTCGTCGCGGCCATCGCAGCGAGGAGCGGCAGGGCGATGCCGGCGCGGTGTGCCCGCTCTCCGCCGAGCGTGAGGCCGCGGGCGGGTGGTCCCGCGACTGTTACTTCAGCTGTCATCGTTCCGAGCGCGACCGAGCGCGGCGCGACTCGCAGCGGAGCACCGGCATCGCGCAGGCCCTCGAGCCAGCCATCGGCAGTGCGGTTCACCCCAACGTGGCGCACGCCGACCTGACTGCCGGGGACCGCCATCGCCGCGAGCAGCAACGCCGCAGCCGAGCTTGCGCTCGCGGGCAGCTCGCCGTCGATGGCGTCACGAACGGGCGCGTCACGCGACGGAGTGAGCCGCAAGAAGGGGCCCACCGCGCGCAGCTCGATGCCGGCCGCAATGAGCGCGCGCTCGGTCGCATCACTCGAGAGCCGCGGCTCGCCAAGCTCGGTCGTGCCAGCGGCGAAGAGCCCCGAGATCAGCGCCGCGGTCTTGGTGATGGGGCATGCTTCGGCGAGGATTGACTCGAGCGGCGAGAGCGCGTCCCGAGCGGGGCCGACCGTGAGCGGCGAGGCCAATTCGCGCGGACGATCCGGCACGATGCGTCCCTCGACGATTGCGCCACGTTGCCGCAAAATCCGCGCGATCGTGAACAGGTGCGCCCGCGCGACCGCGTCATCGGCGACGAGCCTGCTCTCGAAGGGCTGAGCCGCTAGCCAGCCCGCGAGTGCGGCCAGCGCGATCGCCGAGCGCCCGCAGTCGAGCGGCTCGCGACTCGGTCGTGTGAGGATGCCGCCCGTCCCGTCGATAGCGAGGCCACCGCCCTCGGAGTTTTTTATCTCGACCACGCGAACGCCGAGTTGTTCGAGCGCCGGGACGATCGACAGGCGGCACAGCCCGCGACCACCGAGGGTGCTGGTCCGTCCGCGCGGCACGAGGGCCGCCACGACAGCGAGGACCGTGGCCAGCTCTTCGTCAGGCGCGCCCGGGACGATCCCGACGAGGGGCGCCGTGGCACCTTGGACGAAGATCCGGGCCATGGTTCGGCGAGCTCCGATCGAGACGCTTGCCCCAGCCGATGCGCGAGCGCAAGCCTCGGTGCCACGTCGTGCGTACTGCGCGAATTGCTCGCAATATCGATTGCCCCGACGCGCCCGCGCGGTAACTTCGCGCGCGATGAAGATTCTCGTCGTCGACGATAGCAAGGCGATGCGAATGATCGTCAATCGGACGCTGCGCCAGGCGGGCTTCGGGCACCACGATATCGTCGAGGCTACGAACGGTCAGGAGGCGCTCGAGGCGATCGTGGCGAGCCCGCCCGATCTCGTGCTCACGGACTGGGCGATGCCGATCATGAACGGCCTCGAGCTGGTCCGGACACTCCGCGAGCGCGGCATCAACGTAAAGGTGGGCTTCGTCACCTCAAAGGCACCTCCGAGATGTTGGAGGAGGCAGCGGCCGCGGGCGCGATGTTCGTGCTCACGAAGCCATTCTCCGTCGAGAGCTTCAAGGCCACGCTCGACCCCGTCCTGAAATGACGTTCGCGCTGATGCGGTTCCCCGCCGCGAGCATGACCCCGACATCAGACTATCCGCTTCAAGAATGAGCCTCTGCCTCCCGCTCGAAGTCAGGCTCGAGACCGCGATCGCGGCGGTCCACGAGGTCGCGACGTGTTCGCTCGGAGCGCCGTCGATCGAGCAGATCGAGGAAGAGTTCGTGGAAGAGGCGGGCGCGTACCTGCCGCTCATCTCAGAGCACGAGTGTCTGCACGTCGGCCTCTTTTCAACGCGCGCAGGTGCCGATTCGCTCTCGCGCACCTTGCTCGGCATCTCCCCCGAGCGTGCGCTCAGCGACGGCGACATCGCGGACGCCATCGGCGAGATCGTGAACATCTTTGGCGGTGTCATGCAGCGCGCGCTTCAAGGTGAGCTCAAGCGCGTCGATCTCGGCTTGCCCGTCTTCGTTTGGGGCTCATCGCACCGTGCGAGCGGCGGACGCGCATGCAGGCGACGCTGATGCTCGGAGAGGTCAAGGCCATGGTCGTCTTGCTCCGCGGAACGATGCCATCGCCCGCGGACCTCACCTCGCCCGGGGAGCAGGCCTGAGCGCCGAGCGATGCAAAAACGCAGACCGCCACTTCCGGACGACATCGCGCGCCTCATCGGTGAGCTGCTCGGTCGCGCCGTCACCGGACGAGCGGCGTTGACTCCGTATCCGGAAGCCCGCGCGGCCGTGTTCGCGCTCTACGCGGACAAGGACGGTGGGTTCGGCGCGGCGATCGCTTGCGACCTCGCGACGGGCGCCATGCTGGGCGCGGCGCTGTCGATGGTTCCGCCTGCACGCGTCGCCGAGGCAGTGGCTTGTGGGGAGCTCGACCTCACGATGATCGAAAACGTGCGCGAGGTCCTCAACGTGGGCTCGGGCCTCTTCAACTACAGCGGCACGGGCCACCAGTCCGCCGCCCAGCTCGCGTCCGCCACGATGACCGTCGCGCTCACGAAGTTTCTCACGGTGCCGCCAGAAGCATCGCCTGCGCTCTTCGCGATGTTGAAGAAGTGCCCGGGTCGTGTCGACGTCGAGCTGAACGTAGCGGGCTACGGCGCCGGCAGACTCACCTGCTACGTCGTCTGACGCGGCCGGCGAGCGGAGCGCGGCGCTGACTGTCGCAGCATTCGTCGCGCAACCCGTCGCTGCCTTCGTCGCGCGGCACTTCGGCGCGGCGCGTTTGCCGAATAGTGGCGCATTGCGGCGGCGCCCCGTATGGTTATTTCACGCCAATTTTGCCTGAAAAAGAGGTGCTTTCGATGTCCGCGCTCAAGGCTACATGCTTCGAATGGGACGGCGCACCGGTGCGCGTCCAGGCTCGCTACACTTCACTCTTGGTCGTCTCTTTGACCGTCGGTTGTGGAGCGGCCGGGGTCGCCGCCGACACGGTCACGCCGAGTTCCCGGGCTGACGGAACTGAGTCGAGCTCAGCCTTCGAGCTCGCCCGTTCGACCGAGAGCGATGCGATGCCATTCGGCCGCGCGCTCAAGGCGAAGAGCGCAGAAGACACTCGACTCGAAGCGAAGCGCACGCCCGACGAGGTCGAGGCCGGCGCCGCGCCCGTCGATACGCGCCCGCGCCTCTACGCACCCTCCGGGCTCGTAAAATTCCACGAGAAACCCGATCGCGATTCGCCCGTGATCGGTGCCATGCGCGCCGGCCAGAGCGTGGCGATGCGGGACACGACCCTCACGCCCGAGCGCAAGCGGAGGCGCCTGTATGGCTGTGACGAAGGCTGGTACCCGGTCTTTCCGCGCGGCTTCGCGTGCGTCGGTGGCGCGGACCACGCGACCCGCAACGCCCAGGAGCCGCGCGTGATTGCGGCGCTCGCGGCGCTCCCTGACGTCACCGCGGACTACCCCTTCAAGTTCGGAGTGTCGCTCGGCGCACCGCAGTACAAGCGCGTGCCGACGGCGGCCGAGCAGCGTGTCCGCGAGCCCGACCTCGACAAATATCTCGCGAGCCTTCCGGGGCCGGACCCGCAGAAGGGCGGGGCCATCGACGTGACGCCTGCCGGGCGCCCGCCGAGCGAGGCCTTCGCCAACTACCAACGCACGACGGTGCTCCCGCTCATGGACGAGCAGCCCGCGTACCCCGGAATGAAGGTCGCGTGGACGCAGGAGTTCGATGCCGAGGGGCGCACCTGGCTCTTGACGCCCGACATGACGCTGGTGCCGAAGGACAAGGTCCGCCAGAAGGCGCTGCCCAGCTTGCACGGCGTCGACTTCAAGGCGCGGCCCGAGCTCAAGCTCCCGCTCGCATTCTTTTGGCTGGACGACACGCCGAAGTTTCGAATGGGAACGGATGGCAAGCTCGCCAAGTCCGAAGAGATGTTTTCACGCCACGAATTCGTGAATACGACGCTGAAGCAGGCACGCGGCCCAGGCGGGAGCTATTGGCAAGTTGGCGACAACGCCTATGTGCCGCACAACACGGTGTCGATCATCAAGAGGGCACCTTTCCGCGCGCCGGGTGCCGGCCCCCACGACAAGTGGGTGGAGATTCGAGTCACTTGGGGTTATCTCATCGCCTACGAGGGTGACGAGCCGGTCTACGCGACCGCGATGTCGCCAGGGCAGGACGGCATCGCGAATGCGAAATACGCGACGGCGCGCGGCGTTCACTACGTCGACTGGAAGATGTACTCCAGCGACATGAGCGGGCACGACAAGGGCGCGGACTGGTACGTGCAAGAAGTGCCGTGGGTGCAGTATTACAAGGACAATTTCGCCGCGCACGGTGCCTGGTGGCACAACGATTTCGGGCGGCCGCGCAGTCACGGTTGCGTGAACCTGGCGCCGGCCGATGCTCGCTTTCTGTTCCGCTGGATGGACCCCGTGATCCCCGAGGGCTGGTACGCCGTGTCCCCCTACGCACCCCACGCCAAGAGCTCGATCTTCTACATCCGTCCCTGACCACGCGGGATACCCGGTTACGGATACCCGGTTAGGGAGCACGGATACCCGGTTACGGATACCCGGTTAGGGAGCACGGATAGCTGGTTAGGGATACCCGGTTACCGAGCCTGACTCATGGCTCGACGAAGATCGCGCCCTTCATCGCCGACGGATGAAAGTCACAATAGAACCCGAAGGCGCCTGGGTTCGTCAGTGCGACCAGCTGGGTATTGCCTTGGTCCGTGGCCGGGATTGGACTGTTGGGGTCCGGCAGCTTGTTGCCGCCGCCATCCACCGTGCCGCCGCGCAGAGGGTGCTGCGCGAAGGTGCCGTCGGCGCTGATCCAGATGACGTTGGTACCTGGGCTCACGACGATGCACGACGGCGAGTAGGGAGCGACCGCGGCGCTGAACGTGATCGCGATGGTGGGCTGGCCCTTCGAGACCTGCGCGGTGGCAGCCTCGCATCCATTGAGGCTCGTCACGACGGGCGTGCCGCCTTCGCCCCCGCTTCCGCCGGCGCTGCTCGACGAGCTCACCACCGAAGAGGACACCGTCGTGGTCGCGCTTTCTCCGCCCGCGCCGCCCGTGCCCGAGGTCGATGCGCTCGTCGACATCGCGACCTCCGGGGTCACGCAGGCGCCGTGCGCGACGCTGCACACGAGGTCCTTGGGCGCACACGGCTCGTAGCTGAGCTGCTGGTCGGACTCGCACCGCTCGACCTGATTGCCGACGCAGCGGACTTGCCCCGCGCGTTCTTTGGCGCACTCGGTCGGGGGGGCACACGCGCTCGTCCACGCGAGCGAGCCGGTGAGCATCAGGCAAACAAATCCAAGGGTCAGCGGGTGGCGAAGCATATTCATCGAACCATGTCTCATTTTAAGGCCAGGTTCAAAAACAAGCCGCACGGACGTCGCGCCGCGTGGCCGAATTGGGCCTGCAACACGCGGCCGAATTGGCAGACAGCGGAGCGCTGAACAGTGAAGGGCGAACAGAATCGCTCGACTGCAACACCCGGCCGAATTGGGGCTCGATTCACGTCGATCGAGGCACTAGCCTGGCGCGATGCCGCTTGCTCCTACGACAGCATCACCGGCGCTCGTCCGGCGTCGCGAGGCCCTCCACGCGCGCTTGGCGACCCCCGCATTGTTCGCGGCGGGTGAGGCGCCGAGCCGCAATTACCCGGCAAATCGCTATCGTTTTCGCGCGGCGAGCCACTTCTCCTATTTCGTCGGTCGCGCGCTGCCGGCCTCCTTGCTGCTGTTCATCGACGGCCGCACCGAGTTGTTCACGCACCCGCCCGACCCCGATGACGCGCTGTGGCATGGACCGCGGCCCGAGCTCGAGTGCGTGGCAGAAGAACTCCAGCTCGATCGTGTCCGTCCGCTCGTTGAGCTCGATGCGGCCCTCGCGCCCTATCGCGGCTCGGTGGCGACGCTGCCGACCCAAGACGCCGCAACCCAAGAGCTGGTGTCGCGGTGCCTCGGCCGTGAGGTGCGCGCGGGGACCGGTGCCGCGCTCGCCTCGCCCCTCGATGCGGCGCTCGCCGACGCCATGATCGCGCTGAGGCTCGTTCACGACGACGCCGCGCTCGCACAGATGCGCTTCGCCGCGGCGGTGAGCGCAGAGGCCCACGTCGCCGGCATTTCCGCGACAAAGCCCGGAAAAACCGAGCTTTCTACGCTCGCTGCGATGCTCTCGGTGCTCCGTGGCGCAGGGCTCGAGGACGCCTACGGTCCGATCGTGACGACGCACGGCGAGGTGCTGCACTCCGACCGCTACGACCATGATCTGCGTGCGGGCGACCTCTTGCTCGCGGACGTCGGCGGCGAGACACCGGAAGGCTGGGCCGCGGACATCACGCGCACCTGGCCGGTGAGCGGGCGGTACTCCGCGACGCAGCGGGCGATCTACGACGTGGTGCTCGCCGCACAGCATGCAGCCCTCGCCGTGTGCAAGCCCGGCGGGCGGTATCGCGCCGTCCACGACGCGGCCAAGCGAGCCATCGTCGAAGGCCTCGTGCTGCTCGGCGTCTTTCGCGGCGAGGTCGACGGTCTCCTCGAGCGTGGCGCCGCGGCGTTGTTCTTCCCGCATGGCATCGGTCACCTCCTCGGCCTCGACGTCCACGACATGGAGGACCTCGGCGACCGAGCCGGTTATGCGCCGGGTCGCACGCGTTCTGCACTGTTCGGCGATGGCTATCTGCGGCTCGACCGCGATCTCGCCCCGGGCATGTGCGTGACGATCGAGCCCGGGTTTTATCAGGTTCCCGGGATCCTCGACGATCCGCGCCGGACCGAGTCGCTCGGCGAAGATCTCCGTCGCGACGTGCTGGCGCGCTTCTCCGACGTGCGCGGGATCCGCATCGAGGATGACGTGCTGATCACCTCGGACGGACACGAGATCCTGAGCGCGGGCGTGCCGAAGGACCCGGCCGGCATCGAGCAGCTGATGGCGGCGAGCTGAAGGTCGTCGGTGCGTGACGGCGAGCGGAAGGGCGTCAGCGCGATCACCTCGATGCGATGGATTCGAGGGCAGGGAGCCCGAGCCGCTCGCGGTTTCACACCCGCTACCTGGCGTCAGCCGGCGTCGTCGCAGCAGCGGAAGCCCTGCTCGTAGCCGTAGTCGCCCTCGAGGTGAAACGTGGTCATCGGCCGGCAGCGATTGCGGACCGGTCCCCACCAGCCGCCCTTGAGGCCCGAGCGGTGCGGGCTCTTTTGGTCGGTGCGGACGACCCACTCGTTGACGTTGCCGTTGAGATCGAAGACGCCGTGATCGGAGACGCAGCCGGGCTTCGCGCCCGCGGGTAGTCGCTGATCGAGCCGGTCGAACTCCGCCTTGCACGCCTCGGAGCCGTGGCACGCGTCCCACGGCGCATAGTTGTAGGTGCGCGCGATGTAGGGCCGATCCGCGTTGCAAAGTTCAGCGCTCCGCGCATCTCCATAGACGTGGGCCTTCATGCCCTCGCCCTCGCACGCGAACGTAAACTCGTCGGCCGTACACAGGCGCTTGTGGACCGACGCGCACAGCTTCACGGCCTCGGGCCAGCTCGTGAGCGTGCGTGGCAGCGTGCCCTTCTGATTCGGCCACTCGAAGCGGTCCATGCAAAATCGCATCGGCGTGCGCGAGCGCGAGAGGCAGCGCGCGGGGGCGTAGCGTTGACACGGGAGGTGACCGGGCCCGCCGACGACCCTCGGTCTTTCGAGGCACGGCTGCGAGATCGACGCGCAGTACGCGCCCTCGACGAGCGCCATGTCGTCGATGCACGCGCGTGCCGTCGCAGCCGCGGTCGCAGTCGCGCTCGCCGTCGCAGTTGCAGTTGCAGTTGCCGTTGCGGTTGCCGTTGCAGTTGCCGTTGCAGTTGCAGTTGCCGTTGCAGTTGCAGTTGCCGTTGCAGTTGCAGTTGCAGTTGCCGACGGAGCGTGAGCCTCGAGGCGCGGGGCGTGCTCCTCACATGCGCCGACGCTCACCGCGAGCACGATGGATGCGAGCGCACGCACGCCGCTCAGCCTAGTGTCTCGAATCCTTGGAATCGAGGCGCTCGTGTCCGCTTGTGTCTCGACTGCGCTCGTGGCGCTCGTGTCGCGCGCGCGTTCGTGTGTCGCGTCCGGCGGGCCACGCCATCGACGAGCTTGTGCTATGAGGGCGCCGTCGTGCTCCGCTTCTCGGTAACCACCTTCGGCTGCCAGATGAACAGCCACGACTCCGAGCGCATGGAAGAGCTGTTGCGCGACGGCGGCGGCAGCCGGGCGGGCGAGGGCGACGCCGACGTCATCGTGCTCAATACCTGCAGCGTTCGCGAGAAGGCCGAGCAAAAACTCAGGAGCGAGGTCGGTCGCATCGGCAAACTCAAGCGCGAGCGCCCCGACCTCATCGTCGTCGTGTCCGGGTGCATGGCGCAGCAAGAGGGCGCGAAGCTTTTGGCGCGCTTTCCAGAGATCGATCTGGTGCTCGGGCCCGACAACATCGCTGAGCTGCCCGAGTTGCTCGCAGAAATTCGCCTCGGGGCGCCGCCATTCGTCCGCACCGAATTCGATCTCGAGCGACCGCAATTTCTCCGTGCGCCGAACGTCGTTGGCAGCCGCCCGACGGCCTTCGTCACCACGATGAAGGGCTGCAACGAGCGGTGCTCCTTCTGCGTCGTGCCGTACACGCGCGGGCCGGAGCGCTACCGTCCGAGCGATGACGTCCTCGCGGAGATAGCCCAGCTCGCTGCGGCCGGCGTGCGCGAGGTGACGCTGCTCGGTCAGACCGTGAACAGCTACAAGGATCCGAAGGGCCTGCTCGCGCGCGCGCCCGGCTGCGACCCAGAGGACCCGGACGAGAGCGAGTTTGCCGCGCTCTTGAGGGCGATCGCCGAGAGCGCGACGGGCCTTCACCGGCTGCGCTACACCAGTCCGCACCCGCGGCATCTAACGCCATCGTTGATCGCCGCGCACCGAGAGCTCGCGCTCTTGCCGCGGCACGTGCATCTGCCGGTGCAGTCCGGCAGCGACCGGGTCTTGAAGCGCATGATTCGCCGCCATACCCGTCGCGAATACCTCGAGCGCGTCGCGCGGCTCTGGAGGGCGGTGCCTGGCGTCACCCTCTCGACGGACATCATCGTCGGCTTCCCGGGCGAGACGGCCGAGGACTTCGAGGCGACGCTCGCGCTCATCGAAGAGGTCGGCTTCGTCGGTGTCTTCGCGTTCAAGTATTCGCGTCGTCCCAACACCCCGGCGCTTCGTCTCGATGACGAGGTGGCCGAGAGTGTGAAGGCCGCGCGCCTCGAGCGCATCTTCGCCACGACCGAGCCGCTTCAGCAGCGTCACCTCGCGTCGCTCGTCGGCACCACGTGCGAAGTCTTGATCGAGGGGCCCAGCAAGTCGAAGCCCGAGAATCTCACCGGGCGCAGCGAGCGCAACGAGATCGTGCACGTCGCCGACGCCGCTGGCCTCGAGCTGCGTGGCAAGCTCGTCGAGGTCGTGGTGGTCGAGGCATTCAAGCACTCGCTGCTCGCTCAGCTCACGGCCGAGTCACGTCGCAGCGCGCGCGCGCAAACATCTTCGGAGCCGCGGCGTCGCTCGTTGCCGCTCGTCTCGGTGGCGAGCTGAGCGATGCGGCGTCCCCTGCGGATGCACCGTCGCGGCGCGCGCCCGTCGTTCGGCGGCGAGCCACGGAGCCCGGCGTGAAGCACATCCTCACCTATCGGGGCTCGTCCCCCATCCTCGCGGGCGGCGTCTACATCGCGAGCACCGCGGTCGTCGCCGGTGACGTCACGCTCGGCGAGGACGCGAGCATCTGGTTTGGCTCGATCGTGCGCGGCGACGTGGGCTTCGTTCGCATCGGCAAACGCACCAACATCCAGGATTTGTCGGTGATTCACGTATCGGGCGGGCGCGCCAACACCACGATCGGCGATGAGGTCACCGTCGGCCACCGCGTGATCCTGCACGGCTGCACCATCGAGGATGGCTGCCTCATCGGCATGGGCGCGATCGTCCTCGACGGCGCCATCGTCGGCGAAGGCTCGCTGGTCGGGGCCGGCGCGGTCGTGACCCCGGGCACGCGGATCCCTCCGCGTTCGCTCGTCCTGGGAAGTCCCGCGAGAGTGGTCCGGCCCGTCGAGGACGACGAGGCCCTCATGGGTCGCGCCGGGGCCGCTCACTACGTCGAGCTCGCGCGCGAATACCGCCAGATCGAGGCACCATGAAGCTCTGCGTCAACGGGCAAGAGGCGACTTTCCGCGAGGCCCTCACGATCGCGGAGCTCACGGTTTCGCTGGGGCTCTCCGGTCCCGTCGCGGTCGAGCGCAACGGAGTTGTCGTGCCGCGCGCAGCTCACGCCTCGACGCTGCTTGCGGACGGCGACGCGATCGAGGTCGTTCACTTCGTCGGCGGCGGCTGAGCTTCACGTCGTCGTCGGCTGAGCTTCACGTCGTCGTCGGCTGAGCTTCACGTCGTCGTCGGCTGAGCTTCACGTCGTCGTCGGCTGAGCTTCACGTCGTCGTCGGCGGAGCTTCGA
>SHZB01000118.1 GCA_009692485.1 Myxococcales bacterium | reverse complement strand
CGGGCCCGTTTCGGTGCCGCAGCCGACGGCAGCACCGACGCCAATGCCCAAGGTGGCGACACAAACGATTCGAAAGATTTGCATGCGCCGAATCGTAACACGCGGCAGAGTGATCGTCAGCTCTGGGGCGCCGCCTCAGGGGCCGCCGCCCGCGCCGCCTGCACCACCATTGCCGCCCGTGCCGCCGCCGCCCGCGCCACCCGCGCCGCCGCCGCCCGCACCGCCGGTCCCGTTCGGGGCCGCGTCACCGAGCGGAAGCAGCGGGCTGCCGGGGTTTGCCGAGTCCTCCTCGACGCAGAGCGGGCCGCCCTTCGTTTGCACGCAAACATTGTTGGGATCGCACTCGTCGCCGTTCGGGCAGGCCGTCGCGCCGAAGCAGTAGCCCTTGCCTAGCGCCTCCAAGAGCCCGACGTCGAAACACGCCATCTTGCTGTCGTAGTTGCATCCGCCGTGGCTATCGCAGGCGCCCGTGCAGAACGCGAGATCCCCGATCCCCGATGGGACGTCGTTGACCGCCGGCGCGAACACGCAGAGCCCGGCCTCGGGACCGCCGCAGTTCTTCGTCGTGCTGAGGTCGCCGCCGAGCGAGCACCATCCGCTGCACATGTGGTTGGTCGGGTCGCCGTTTTCATCGACAAAAGTCAGGCAAAAGCCGGCGCAGTTGTCTTCGTCGATGTTCATCGTCTTTTCGTCGTCGGGCGTGCACGCATGGCTGAGCGGATCGCCCTTCGGCGCAGCGGTGACGCACATGCCCGACTTCAGCGAGCAGTGCCGGCCGCTGCCGCATTCATCATCGCTGCCGCACACCGGAAAGCAGCCGTTGTTGCCTCCGTTCAGCGGGACGCACATGAGATCGTCGCGCCCGCTGCACTTGTCTGGGGGCGTCGGGTCGTCGACGAACTCTTGCGCCGGCAGCCCGTAGGTGCACGCCTTCACGCAGAGCCCGCCGGCGTCGTCGCCGATGCAAAAAGCATCCGTCGGGCAGTCGGTGTGGGCCAAGCAGTCTTTCGTGCAATAGCCACCCGCGGGCCCACCGACCGGGTCGTTGATGATCGTCAACAAGGGCTCGTCCACGCTGGCGTCGACGCAGCGCATGCCGACTTCGTTGCCGCAGTCGCTGTCTTGCGAGCAGCTCTTGGCGATCGCCGACGAAGCCATCATCCCGCTGCTCGACGAGGTCACCGGACCCACCGAGGACGTCGCGGTCACGGTCACGCTGCTGCTAGCGGTCGCGCCGCCCGCACCGGGGGCCGCGGTCTCGTCAGCATTGCAGCCAAAAAAACCAGCGCCGAGCAGCGCGCTCGTGGCACCCAACCAAGTTAGTTTTCGCGTAAGCATCGGGACCTCCAAAAAGGATGATGTCGATCGTGCGGCCAGCGTGCGCCGCCGATGAGTGAGCCACACCGCGTCAGCTCACGACAAAGCCGCGCCTGCACCCTATCGCAGCCAACCAACCTTCGCCACGACTCATCGCGACGCGCTGCCATGGCCCGAGGCTGCGATGGTGCGTGACATGGCGGTCCGCTGCGTCTCATCGCCACATGCGCCGATCGCCGATCGCCCATCGCCGATGACATGGCAGTCCAAGGCGTGCGGACAAAAAAAACAGCGCCGCAGCGAGGGGGGGGTATTCGCTGAGGCGCCGCCGCCCGTCCAAGCACTACTCGTGCCACGTCGCGCCCATGCCACGCAACGGCTACTTAGGCTTCATCAAGACTGTTGATCAATGCAACCGTGAAATTCAATGCCTGTTTTTCATGCTGGATCGAACGACGCCATAGTGTGCGCCTCGCCCAACGTTTCGATATGTCGTCATGATGCGCCGTCAGCTCTCGCCGTGCACCGCAGCGACCACGGCCTGGACCGTTTCTACCGGGGTTTCAGGGACAATTCCGTGACCGAGATTGAAAATGTGCCCCGGCCGGCCAGCGGCTTCAGCGAGGATCTCTCGGGCGCGCGCGACGGCCATTTCTTTCGGCGCCAGCAACAAGAGCGGGTCCATGTTGCCCTGAATTGGAGTGCCATAACCGATGCGAGCCCACGCCTCGTCGAGCGGGATTCGCCAGTCCACGCCGAGCACCGTGCCCCCGGCTTCGCGCTGCGCCTCGAGCAGAGTGGCCGTGTTCGTTCCGAAGTGAATGACCGGTACGCCGGTGGTCTCGAGGTCCGCCAAAATGTGGCGCACGTGCGGCAGGACGTGGCGCCGGTAGTCGGCCGGTGACAACGCTCCGACCCATGAATCGAAGAGCTGCACGGCTTGTGCGCCTGCCGTCACTTGCGCGCGTAAATAGCGCCTGACGACCTCGCTCACTTTCGTCATCAGCTCGTGCCACACGGCGGGCTCACTCCACATCATCTGTTTGGTGAGCTGATACTGCGACGATTTGCCGCCCTCGATCAGGTAGCTCGCGATCGTGAACGGCGCGCCCGCAAACCCGATGAGCGGTGTCTTGCCGTCCAGCTCGCGACGGATCAGACGCAGCGCCTCGAGCACGTAGCCGAGGCCTTCTTCCGGCTCGAACACTTGCAAGCGCGCCACGTCCGCGGCCGAGCGAATCGGGTGGTGCACGACCGGTCCCTCGCCGCGCGCGAACTCGAAAGGCGCACCCATCGGCTCGAGCGGAAGCAGGATGTCCGCGAACAGGATCGCGGCGTCCACGCCCAAGCGCAGCGGCTGCAGCGTGACGGTGAGCGCGAGCTCCGGCGCCTTGCATATTTCGAGCAGCGTGTAGCGCTCTCGGAGGGCGCGGTACTCTGGCATGTAGCGTCCCGCCTGGCGCATGAACCACACGGGCGTGACATCGGTGGGCTCGCCGCGACACGCGCGCAAGAATCGATCGAACATGCGCCCATTAGGGTGCAACGACAGCGCATCTGCAACCCCCCGCGCGCCCGCCGCCACGTTGGGCACCACGGCCTGCGCTTTAACGCCGTCCACACGCGATTGTCGCTTCGAGCACAGCGGGCCGCTTGCACACACGCGGCGATGCTTGCCGCTCACGCGTCGCCACGATACCGCTCCGAGCATGAAGCCGCTCGCCCATCACGCCGCTCGTTCCTTTGCTGCCCTCGCGCTCGCCGTCGTCTCCGCGGTCGCTTGCGCCGGGCGCATCGAGCAATCGAAGCCCGCGCTCTCGGAGATAGCGGAAGGTCAGGACGCCGACATTGCGAAAGAGCCCGAGAAGGGTCCCGAGCCCATCATCATCGACGCGACCCAGCAGGCGCAGCTCTGTTGCGAGCAGTGTGCCGCGGCGCTCGTGAAGGACAAGACCGGCGATGCCCCCGACAAGATCCCGTGCGTCGACTTCACGGCGGATCTCAAAGAAGAGTGCCTCGTCTACTTTCGAAAAAACGCGATGACCGCCGCGCAAGCCACCGCGTGCGCCGCCAAGCCGCCCGTGAGCGCACCCGCGGACGGTTCGGCGACCAATCCCTGAGCTCGGGGTTTGGCACTCTCACCGTAGCGCCGCTGACGCCAACCGATGTTCGCCGCCCCGCGCGCAGCCCGCGTCACGTTCACCGCTGCGGCTCTCGCGATCGCGGGCTGCCGTGAAGTTCCGCGCCCCGCTGCGAGCGCGCCTGACGCGCACGTCACCGTCGCCGCGAGCATGTCCGATACGCTGCGATCGCACGCTGCAACAACGTCGGCGATGTCCGCTACACGCGCTGCAAGACCGTCGGCGATGCCCGCTCCGCACGCTGCAACAACGTCGGCGATGCCCGGTCCTCACGATGCAGCGAGCGCGCGTTTCATGCCGGCGCGGGTCGAGCTCGAGGCTCGTGCGATGGGCACGCGGCTCCTGCTCGCCGCTTACACGACCGAGCAGCTCGAACGCCCAGCGGTCGAAGGCGCGCTCCAATTGGCGCTGGCCGAGTTCGCGCGCATCGAAGCCTTGATGACGCCGTGGCGTGCGTCGAGCGAGCTCAGCGCCGTCAACGCCGCGGCAGGCAAGAGCGCCGTCACGGTCGGCGAAGACACGCTCGCGGTGATCGCCAAGAGCCTCTGGATCGCCCGGGAAAGTGGCGGCGTGTTCGACATCACCTTCGCCTCGATGGGCAAGCTATGGCGCTTCGATCGCGAGCTCGTCCCCGAGGTGCCGGACGCACGCGTGGTCGCGAAGGCCCGCAGGCGCATCGACTTTCGGGGAGTATTCCTCGACGAATCGGCGCGCACCGTGAAGCTCGCGCGCAAAGATCAGCTCATCGATCTCGGCGGCATCGCGAAGGGCTACGCCGTCGATCGCGCAAGCCTCGTCCTTCGGCATGCGGGGCTGTCCTCGTTCTACGTGCAAGCGGGCGGCGATCTCTTCATCGCCGGCACCAAGCCCGAAGGGGAAGCGTACAAGGTCGGCATTCGCGATCCGCGCGGCGCCGACGGCAGCTTCTTTGCGCGGCTGCCCGTCACCGACCACGCGTTCTCGACCGCCGGCGATTACGAGCGCGCGTTTCTGAAGGACGGCCGCCGCTACCACCACATCATCGATCCGCGCACGGGATTTCCGGCGACGGCGAGCCGCAGCGTCACCATTTGGGCCAAGGACGCATTCACCGCCGACGCGATCGACGACGCGGTCTTCATCCTCGGGCCCGAGCAAGGCCTGCGCCTGGTCGAGTCAATCGAGGACTGCGGCGCCGTGATCGTCGGAGCCGACAACCGCGTCTGGATCTCTTCGCGCCTCAAGCCTCTGGTCGAAGTCCTGCGCGCACCGACCGACGGCACTTAGTCGCCGGCGCCGAGTGTAGTCAACTGACTACAATCGCGGCCCCGTCTACAATCGCGGCCCCATCGAGCCGCAAGCCCCGCTGCGATCAAGTTGAAGGAGCGGGCGTTTCGGCGTCGACGCGCGAGTCTTCGAGGTAGGTGTACGAGGCGAGCCCTTCGCGGTACCGCTGCATGAGCTGGCGCGACTCGTCGAGGGACATTTTGCCGCCGCGCACGGCCGTCTCGACGTTGTTACGCACGCGGCGCACGAGCTCTTCGGGCGAATAGTTTACGTAGCGCAGCACGTCCGTCACCGAGTCGCCTGGCACGACCTCGTCGACCTCGTAGTGGCCTTGACCGGTGATGCCGACGTGCACCATGTTCGTGTCGCCGAACAGGTTGTGCATGTCGCCCAAGATCTCTTGGTACGCGCCCGTGAGCATGATGCCCACGTAGTACGGCTCGCCGTTCAGCGTGTGCAGCTCGAGCGTCTGCTTCACGTCGCGCATGTCGATAAACTGGTCGATCGCTCCATCCGAGTCGCAGGTGATGTCGGCGAGGATCCCGCGTCGCGTCGGCGCCTCGTTGAGCCGGTGGATCGGCATGATCGGGAAGAGCTGATCGACGGCCCACGCGTCCGGCAGCGACTGAAACATCGAGAAATTGCAGAAGTACGTGTCGCTGAGCATCTTCTCGAGCGTCTGAAGCTCTTCCGGCACGCGCGACAGCGACGACGCCACGGCAGCGATCCGCTCACAGGTCACCCAGAAGAGCCGCTCGCCCTTTGCGCGCTCCTCGAGCGAGACGTTGCCGAGGTTGAAGAGCTGCAACAGCTCGTCCTTGTATTCAAGCGCGTCGTGAAAGCACTCTCGCAAGTTCTTCCGGCCCACCGTGCCGCACACCTCGAAGAGCTTGTGCAACAGATCGTGCTCCTCCTCGGTCGGCTGCTCGGGCTGGGCCGTGACGTCGGAGGTCGTGGTCACGCCGATGACGTTGACGACGAGCACCGAGTGGTGGGCGACGATGGCTCGGCCCGACTCGCTCACGAGGTTGGGGTGCGCGACCTCGGCAAGATCGCACGCCTCTTGCACCGCGGAGACGACGTCGTTCGCGTACTCCTGAATCGTGTAGTTCATCGACGATTCGAAGTTGGTCTGCGAGCCGTCGTAGTCGACCGCAAGCCCGCCGCCGACGTCGAAGAAATTCAGGCCGCTGCAGCCGAGGCGGACCATCTCGGTGTAGGTCCGCGTCGCTTCGCGCAGGGCGTCCTTGATCGCGCGGATCGCCGTGATTTGCGAGCCCACGTGAAAATGGAGCAGGCGCACGGTGTCCAGCATGTCCCACGCTCGGAGCTTCTCAAGGCCGGTGAGCAGCTCCGACGCCGAGAGCCCGAATTTCGCGTGATCTCCGCCGGACTCGCTCCACTTGCCGGCGCCGCGCGCGGACAGGCGCATGCGCACGCCGATGTTCGGTTTGACGCCGAGTCGCAACGAGACGCGCCGGATGAGTTCGATCTCGCTCGGCTTCTCCACGACGATGATGACCGTGCGGTCGAGCTTGGAGGCGAGCAGCGCCGTCTCGATGTAGACGTCGTCTTTGTAGCCGTTGCAAATGATGAGCGCCTCGGGGTCGTCGAGCATCGCCATCACCGCGAGCAGCTCCGGCTTGCTGCCGGCCTCTAACCCGTAGTGAAACTGGCGGCCGAAGCGCATGATCTCTTCGACGACCTTGCGGCTCTGATTGACCTTGATCGGGTAGACGCCGCGGTATTCGCCCTTGTAGCCGTACTCGAAAATCGCGCGGTGAAAGGCCTCGTTGAGCTGGCGGATCCGTGACTCGAGCAAGTCCGAGAAGCGAATGAGCAGCGGCGGCTCGATCCCGCGGCGCGTGAGATCGTCGACCAACACCTTGAGATCGATCGAGCCGCGCTCGTGCGAGACCGTGACGTTGCCCGACTCGTTCACCGAAAAATAATCGCGCCCCCAGTCCTCTACGCCGTAGGTCTCGATCGAGTCTTTCACGGTCCAGCGACGCAACGGATCGATGGTCGAATTCGGATGGACGCTTCGCGACATGGGCGCGAGATAGCACGATTCACCCGCATCGTGCGCCCATCCGCGTGCACCGTCGGCGTTGGCCTCGGGCGCGTGGTTTCGTCGCAATTGCCGCGGGCTGCTATCGTGCGCCGGCGAGAGCGCGCGGCGGAGTTTTCATGGTGAATGAGCAGAGAAAGCCGCGAGCACGACGCGGTGCACGGAGGACGGCCCGGTTGGCGCTGCGGGCGGCGCGCGGCTGGATTTCGCGCAGCACGGAGAACATGCTCGAGCTGGCGCGGCTCGATCGCTCGACTCCGGCGGCGGCGCTCTCCTTCGAGGTAGCCGATCGCACGCGCACCTGCCGATTGCGCCACTACGCGCCCGCGGGCCCGAGCGACGTGAGAGCCCCGCTCTTGCTCGTGCCGCCGTTGATGTTGACCGCAGAGATCTACGACGTGGCTCCGGACACGAGCGCGCTCCGGCAGTTGACGGGCGGCGGCATCGACTGCTGGGTCGTGGATTTCGGCGCCCCGGAGCGCGAAGAGGGCGGCATGCAGCGCACCCTCGACGATCACGTCTGCGCGGTCGGGTGGGCTGTCGGGCGCGTGCGCGAGCTCACCGGGCGCGACGTGCACGTTGCCGGCTATTCGCAAGGCGGATTGTTCGCTTATCAGGCGGCGGCGTACCTGCGCGGCGAAGGCGTCGCGAGCCTCATCACCTTCGGCAGCCCGGTGGACATTCACAAGAATCTTCCCAACATCGCGAGCGACATCGCTGCTCGATTTCTGCGCGCGGCGAGCCCGATGGTGGACTTCGTGCTCGAGAGCATCGAGGGGATCCCCGGCATTCTTTCGAGCGTCGGCTTCAAGGTGCTGTCGCCCAAAAAAGAGCTCGAGCAGCTCGTCGACTTTCTGTTCAAACTGAACGACCGTGAGGAGCGAGCGCGACGCGAGAGCCGGCGCAGATTCTTGAGCGGCGAGGGTTTCGTGGCGTGGCCGGGGCCAGCGCTCAAGTCGTTCTTCGATCAGTTCGTGGTGCATAACCGCATGGTCTCGGGCGGCTTCGTGATCGACGGACGTAGCGTCGCCTTGTCCGACATTCGCGCCCCGATCCTCGCGTTCGTCGGCACGCGTGACGAGTTCGCGCGGCCGGCGTCCGTGCGCGCGATCAAGGTGGCAGCGCCGCTCTCCGAGATCTTCGAGATCGAGCTGCGCGCGGGCCATTTCGGGCTCGTCGTCGGCTCGCTCGCGACGCGTGTCACCTGGCCGAGCGTGATCGAGTGGCTGCGCTGGCGTGAGGGCGCCGGGCCCGAGCCGCGAGAGCTTATCGCTACACCGCCCGAGTCGCGCGTCAACGACGAGGCCGAAGAATATTTCGAGGTGGACTTCGACTACCAGTTGCTCGAGGACGAGTTCTTCCACGCCGTATCGGGCCGCGTGGCGCAGGTCGCGACCGCGCTCCGCGACGCGGGCACCGGCTTCGATCGGCTGCGCTGGCAACTTCCACGCTTGCGGCGACTCGAGCGCATGACCGGCGCGACCCGAATGAGCGTGAGCCTGGTCCTCGCCGAACAGGCTGCAAAGATCGGCGCGCAGACATTTTTTCTTTGGCGCGGTCGGGCCTTTACCTACGCCCAAGCGAACGCGCGCGTGGACGCGGTCTCGCGGGGACTCATCGCAGCCGGCGTCGAGGCGGGCCAAGCGGTCTTGGTGCTCATGGACACGCGGCCGAGTTTCTTGTCCATGACGACGGCGTTGAATCGCATCGGCGCCGTCGCGGTGCTCCCAAGCTCAGAGCTCGACGATGACGCGCTCGGTCGAAGTGTCCTCGAGCTCGGCGTCAGCGCGATCGCCTGCGATCCCGAGCATGCCGGGCGCGCCGCTAAATTCGCCGGAAAAGCGCGGCTTCTCGTGCTTGGCGGCGTCCGCGCAGAGGCCACGCGGAGCTTCGATGGCGGCGCGGTGGATCTCGAGGCGATCGATCCCGGCGGCGTGTCGCTGCCCGCGTCGTTCACCGCGGATCCGGGTCGCGCTGAGTCGCTCGCGTTCCTGTTCGTGCAGCGTGGCCGCGGCGGAGAGCCGCAGGTGTCGCGGATCACGAATGGGCGCTGGGCGTTCTCCGCGCTCGGGGTCGCGGCCTCGGCGACGCTACGGCCAGACGACACGGTCCTGTGCTGCCTGCCCTTGCATCACCCGACCGGCCTGCTCGTCGCGACCGGTGGCGCGCTGGTCGGTGGCTGTCGGCTCGCCCTCACGCCTGGACTCGACACCCTCAGTTTTTGGAGCGACGCGCGCCACTGTGGAGCGACGGTGGTCTTCTACGCAGGCGACATGGTGCGTGCGATCGTGGAGGCGCCCGTCATCGCCGGCGAGCGAAGCCATCCGGTGCGACTGTTCGCCGGCAGCGGGATGCGCGTCGATGTTTGGCAGCGTGTCTGCGAGCGATTCGGTGTCGGCGTGCTCGAGCTCTACGCCTCCACCGAGCGCAACCTCGTGCTCGCGAACGCCTCGGGCGCGAAGGTCGGGAGCGTGGGCCGACCGCTCCCCGGAAGCGCGGAGATCGCGCTGTGCGAATACGATTTCGTCACCGCTGAGCTCGCGCGAAGAGATGGCCCCGGCTCGCGTGTGCGGCGCGTCGAGGTCGATCAACCGGGGCTCGCGCTCTCGCGACTCCACGACGGAGCGTCGGGGCCCGAGGTGCTCTCGGACGTGTTCGCGCCCGGCGATCGTTGGCACGTGACCGACGACGTCCTCTACCGCGATCGCGACGGCGACTACTGGTTCGTGGACACGCTCAGCAACTTCATCCTCACCGCCCGCGGCCCGGTGGCGAGCACGCGCGTCGAGGACGCCTTGCACGGCGTGTTCGGCGTTCGTCGTGCGGTCGTTTACGCAGGAAAGCTCGAGGCCGCGGTAGGTGATGGCGGCGTCGGCAGCGCGGAGGTGCCGCTCGCGGTCGTGCGCGGCGAGCAGCCGCTTGACCTCGAAGCCTTGGGGGATATTCTCCGCGCCGAGCTAGCGCAACACGAACGGCCTGTCTCGATCGCGCGGGTCGCGAGCTTGCCGATGAACGCCGGCTACCGCGTGTTGAAGTCGGCGCTGCGGCTTGCGGGCGCGACCCCCGATGGCTGCATCGAGCGCTTCGTCTACGAGCCCTCGACAGAGTCCTACCGGCGCGCGTGAGCGGAGCTGTATGCCACCGTCTTGCTTCGGAGCCATGGCCCGATAGCCCCGCGCTTATGCTCGCAAGCATGGCCCCTCGAGCGGCGCTCGTCCTCGTCACCATCGCCGCTTGCAGCGGGCCGGCGGCTCGCTCCAATGCGTCGCGATCTCAGCAAATTCCGGCGTTTTCGCAAACTGACGCGGCCGGGATGCCCGCACAGGTGGCGCCCGTGTCGGCGACGAGCGAGGTGTCGGCCCAGCCGGCGAAGAGTGACCCGCCGCGCGTGGCGTTGCCCCTCGATGCGCCGCGAAACGGAAGGCCCTGCGGAGAGCTTGGGTGCCTCGCGTTCGCTTCGGCCGAGGATGCGTTCGCGCACGTGCTCGCCACCGAACCGCGCGTGCTCGCGATCGGTGAGGCGCACGCACAGAGAGGCAGCGAGGGCATCGACTCGGCGACGAAGCGATTCTCGACCGCGCTATTGGGGCGCCTCGGTGAACGGGCGAGCGATCTGGTGATCGAGGTCACGCTGCCGCCGAAAGAGGGATGCGACGCAGAGAAACGCAGCGTCGTCCTGCAGGTCGAGAAGCCCGTGACCAAGACGCAGCGCACGGACAACAAGAATGAGTTCGTCGCGCTCGGGCTCGCCGCGAAGGCGCGCGGCCTCACGCCGTGGGCGCTCGAGCCAAGCTGCGAAGAGCTACGCCTCGTGGCGAGCGGGGGCGACGACGCGATCGATCGAATGCTCACGCTCATCGCCGTGCTCACCGAGAAGCGGCTCCTCCAATTGCACGAGCGGCGCGAGCCCGACAGACTCCTGGTCGCCTACGGTGGCGCCTTGCACAACGACGTCATGCCGGCGGCCGAGCGTGCGGCTTGGAGCTTCGGACCTGCGCTCGTCGGTAGCATGGGGGCTCGCTACGTCGAGCTCGATCTGATCGTGCCCGAGTACATCTCCGACAGCGACGTGTGGCGCCGCCTGCCGTGGATGCCCCATTACGATCGCGCCAAGAATGGCCATGAGGTGATCCTCTTTCGTCCCGCGGCGCGCTCGTTCACGCTCGTGTTTGCCGAGTCGAGCGTGCGGTGAAGGCGAGCGGCGTGACGGATGAATCTATTGCCGTCGCGCGCGCGGAACACCACCTTGGGCCAAGGAGATCGCCGTGCGAATTGCCACCTTCAACGTCAACTCGATCAACGCTCGGCTCACCTTCTTGCTCGAGTGGCTCGCCGCGCGCGGACCCGACATCGTGTGCTTGCAAGAGCTCAAGCTGACGACCGAGGCGTTCCCGTACGAGGCGCTCGCGCAAGCCGGCTACCACACCTATGCGCACGGACAGAAGAGCTGGAATGGCGTCGCCGTGTTGAGCCGCACTCCCGGTGAGCTCGTGTGCGCCGGCCTCCCCGAAGCAGAGGCTTCCGGCGCGCGCTTCGTGCAAGTCGTGGTCGGCGAGCTGACAGTGGCGAGCGTCTACGTTCCGAACGGCAAGACCGTCGCTCACGCGGACTACGCGATGAAGCTCGAGTTTTTGGCCAAATTAGCGGCACATTTGCGTGAAACGCTCGGCCGCAAATCGCGCGTCGTCGTCGGCGGTGACTTCAACGTTGCGCACACCGATGCCGACTCGCACTCGCCACAGACCTTCGAGGGGACGATCTTTCACACCGAGCAAGAGCGGCGCGCGCTCGATGCGTTCACGCAGGCGGGGCTCGTGGACCTCTACCGAGCCCGCTACCCCGAGGGCCGCGAGTACAGCTGGTGGGACTACCGCGCCGGCGGCTTTCACCGAAACCACGGCCTTCGGATCGATCTGCTCTACGGCGATCGCGCCATCGCCGAAACGGCGCGCGAGGTCTTCACCGATCGCGAGTTTCGTAAAAAGCGCGAGGGACTCACGCCCTCCGATCACGCCCCCGTGATCGCCGATCTCGATGACGCGCCGAGTCTCGCGAAGCGCAGCGCAGAGTGACGCCCCCGCACGCGTCGTTCGTGCGGCGGCGCTAGTCCGTACGCCGGCACTAGGTCCGTACGCCGGCACTAGGTCCTTGCGGCGGCACGAAGTCGGTAGGCCGGCGCTAAGGCGTGCCGATGCCGATCCCCACGCCCATGCCGAGACCGAGGCCGACCGAGACGCCAGGTGCAGCGACGGCGGCGCGCGCGCGAAGCTCGAGGCCGATCAGATGGCTGACGAGCAGACAGGTCTGAGAGCCATAGGGCACCGCGTCACAGCCGAGCCACACACCGAAGGGGCGGCCGACGTCTTCGGTGCCGCGCACGACCTCGCCGCTCGGCAAGTATCGCAGCCAAGAATCGTCATCCGCGCCGCGCGCCTCCGTGGCGCCGATCCATCCGAGCGCTTCGTCGTCGGGGCCGAGGAGGTTGCCGTTCGCGAGTAGCAGCGCGATGGGGCGGCGCTCGGGGTCGTACACACGGCCGGCCGAATCTACGGTCATCGTGGGAGCACCATCGACGAGGACGCTTCCGTTCGCCGTGAGTTCGACCGTGCGCTCACCGACGACCCACCGCGCCGCGGGCACCGCGAGCCGCCGGCCACCCGGTTGCCAGCCGCTTGGCAACGCGCGCGCCGCACATCCGGCAGACATCGCCGCGAGCACGCTGAGCGCGAGCATGATGGTGCTGTTCATGCCGCGCTTCTTAGCAGCGTCGCGCCTGCGAGGCAGCGCCGACCGTCGCGATCTTTCCCTGTACGCGTCGTGCGTGACAGGATCGCGCGGTCATGAGTGCCTTTGCGCGTACCGCCGCCATTCTGCTCGCTTCTCTCAGCTTCGGCGCGGGCTGCGCGGACCGATGCGAGAATCTCTGCGAAGTGTGCCTTTCGTGCACCGACAGCACCTATCGCAAGAGCTGCATCGCGAGTTTCGGCAAGGGGAACCAGGGCGTCTGCAACGCGGACGTCGCCATTTATCGATCGATATGCAGTGCAACCACGGCGAGCTCGGAGTCCGCATCGACTACGACGACGCCCGATCAAAACGAGCTGCTCGACGCCTGCTTCCTGGAGCTCGAGGGCGCGTCGTCAAGCTCGTCCGCAGCGGGAAACGCGGGCGGCGGTGGGGCCGGCGGCAGCGGAGGCTAGCTCCACAAACGCCGGCGGTGGCGGGGCGGGCCGTGACGGAGGCAAGCGCCACAAACGCAGGCGCTGACGGGGCCGGCGGTAACTAAGGCGCTCGCGATTATTGTGTCGGAGCGGCCGGAGCTTTCGCGGGGTCGGCTGCTTTTTCCGCCTTCGGTTTCTTCTCGGCCTTGGGCTTCTTCTCGGCCTTGACCTTCTCGGCCTTGGGCTTCTTCTCGGCCTTGACCTTCTCGGCCTTGGGCTTCTTCTC
>SHZB01000117.1 GCA_009692485.1 Myxococcales bacterium | reverse complement strand
GATCTCGCTCACGTCGGTGCCCAGCTTTTCTAGCCGCGCCTTCTCTGCCTCGAGGCGACGGTCGAGCCGGTCCTTCATCGCTTTGTAAGTGGCCGGATCGAGCAGCTTCTTCGTCACGACTCCGGTCTTATGGGACACCTTCGCGATGTGCTCGAGCTGCGCGTTGATCTCGGGCGGAAGCGGAATGTTCTTTGGCAGCTTCACCTTGATGCCAGCCTGAAGGAGAAGCTCTTCATAGAACTTGTGGGCGTCGAATTTCGCCTCGTTCATGCCGCCGGGCTTCTGCATCCCGGGTGAATTGCCTGGCTTGTTCCCACCTGGTGGAGCGCCTTTTCCGGGCATCGCCTGCGAGTCCCCGCTCGGCAGCGGACCCAGCACTTCGACCTTTGGCGGCACGAGATCGTGCTTGTCGATCTGCACGTCGTCGTCGATGTGGACGTGTGGCGCCTGAATTGCGACCAGGCGGCTCGAGCGGAGCCAGATGTTTCCGCCCGCGTCGATCCGGACCGTCGGCCCGTCGAGCACGATCGAAGCCTCGCCGTTCGTGATGACGAGTTTGTTGCCGACGAAGCTGACGCCCGCTTGCTCGCCTGCGCGCACCGACAGCGCACGCTTCGAGTGGAGCGCGAGCCCTGCCTCGGCCTCGGTCGAGTGGCTCCCGGAGACAACGACACGCTGATCGCCGCCGACCGCGTGCCGCTCGTTTCCGCGGACGCTGACCGAGAGGTTTTTGCCCACCGCGGCGAGCTCGTCGCCGAGCACCGTCGTCTCGAAATTGCGCTCGGCGCGGAGGAACACGGACTCTTCGCCGACCTTGTCCTCGAAGCCGATCTCGTTGTATCCGCCGCCGCCGGGGGTCGAGCTCGAGCGCCACGCGCTTCGACTTTTGTGCTGTGGCAGAGCGTGCGGCAAGGTCGCGGTGCGGTCGAACAAACGTCCGACGACGACGGGTCGATCGGGGTCGGCGTCGAGGAAGCCGACGAGCACCTCGTGACCCACGCGCGGCACCGACACGAGCCCGTAGCCGGGGCCGGCCCAGCTCTGACTCACGCGCATCCAACACGAAGCGGTGTCGTCGTATTTTCCTTCGCGGTCCCAGGGAAACCGCACTTTCACGCGGCCAAGCTCGTCGGTGTGGATCTCGTCGACCGCCCGACCGACGACGATCGCGCTCTCGAGCCCCGGCGCGCGCGGCTTCGGCGTCACGAGCGCGGAGCGATACGGATCGACGGCCGGCGTCGCCTCGATGAAAATGCTCCACTCGCCGTTCAGCTCGCCGCTCAACTTCGCGCCCGTCACCATCAAGCGATTCGGATGCGTGAGCTCGGCACGCGGATGACCGTCCAGCGTGAAGACCGCACCGGGCTCGAGCTCGAGCACGTTGGTGCGGAAGGTCACACGCCTCTTGCCGGTGCGCGCGCGCTCGAGGGCGATCCGTGCGGCCCGCTCGCCAGCCTCCGGAACGAGGCGAGCACCGCCCGGGCTCGGAGCTGCCGCATTCGGTGCCCCCGCGCCGGGCGTCGCGCCGCTTGCGTATCCCTCGACCACGAAAGCCTTCGGGGCAAACTCGTAAAGCTCGTGCTTCTGTTCGCGCTCGCTCTGGACACTTGCCACTGCCGCGACGCGGAGATCACGACTCGCCCAGTAGTCGTGCCCGCCGAGGACCACGCGCCCTGGACGCATGCCCTCGACGATCCGCAAGTCACGCACGTAGGGCTCTCTGCCGACCGCGTCCGAGGTGCCGCGGTACACGAGCGGAGCCGTAAAACGGGAACGACGCGAGCGTGGAGCAACACCAAGGACGAGGGTTTGGGCCGGTGCTTCGCCCTCGCCGCGCGGAGCCGTCTGTTCGAACCAGTAGCTCAAGCCCGCCTCTTCGAGCTGCCGGCACACGAACGCGAAGTCGGATTCGTCGAGCTGAACGCGGAATTCGCTCAGCGGCAGAGGCTCGGTGTCGAGCGAGACCGAGGGCTCGATCCCCCACTCGGCGAGCACCAGCTTTGCAATGCCGATGGCCGACAAATGCTGGAAGATCCGCCGCGTCCGCCGCTCGCTGAGGCGCCAGAAAAACGGCGCGATCCGAAGCTCGTAGAGGGACAGTCCCGTCACTTCATCCGAGAGCTGGGCGAGCTCGCGCACGACGCCGCTCCACAAGCGCCACGGCCGCTCGAGGAGGCCAGTGGCGAGCCGAAACGAGGCCGCAAGTCCGACGAGCCGCGAACAATCGAGGTAGGGGTCAAAGGCGGCAGCGACGACGACGACCTCGTAGGGCTGGTCGAGCGCCTCGCTTATTGCGAAGGACCGCACGCTTAGCCGCACGGCCGGATCTGCGAAGGTGAGCTCGCAGCATCCATCGACGAGCTTGCCCGCGCCGAGGACCGCTCCCGTTCCAGTGCCTTTTTGGTTTTGCGAATGCCCTGTGGGATCGCCTTCGGACTGCATCTGCGGCCCGCCTTGCGACTGCCCGTGTGGCTCGCCTAGCGCGTTGTCTTGCGAATGGCTTGAATCGACTGGCATGGCGACGGCGATGCTAGCAAGCACTCGCGCCGAATCGATAGCGGTCAATCCGGCGCGCCGGTCGCCCCCGGGGATCGAAGCTCTCTGAGCTGTTTTGAGCGGGAGACGAGATTCGAACTCGCGACGTCAACCTTGGCAAGGTTGCACTCTACCACTGAGTTACTCCCGCGATTTAGAGCCCGCCTTTTAAGTCAAGCGGCTTCGCTCGGTCAAGCACGAACTCGGTCGCACGAACTCGGTCGCTCCGGGAGCGCCAGTGGCCCAGTAGTCAGCGGATTGGCCCCGTGCCTTCGCCCATCGTGCCAAGCGAACACATCCGATCAGGCCCGTTGAGTGTTAATGAATCGAGGCACTAGCGCCGCTACCGGAAAGTTTGTCGGGCGACGCTCGGGTCTCCATCTCGGGCGCTTGACCCACGGCCTTCATCCACGCGATGAGCGCCGTAGGGCTCTCGGGCGGGAGCGTCCTCGGGCCATCGAAGCGCACGAGGACGTCGGCGAGATCGAGGACATCGAGAGGATCGTGGGTGACGAGGAGCGCGCTGAGGCCGCGGCGAGCCAGCGTATTTTTGAGGACAGCTCGAAGCTCCGCACGACTCGGGATATCGAGCGATGCGAAGGGCTCGTCGAGCACGAGCAGCCTCGGATGCACGGTGAGCGCGCGCGCGAGAGCCACCCGCTGGCGCTCCCCGCCCGAGAGTCGATCGGGCATGGCCTTGCGGAGCGCGGCGATCCCGAGCTCGTCCATCAAGGCCTCGATCTCCGGTTCGATGCGACGCCGGCGCGCGCGGGGCAAGCCGAACACGACGTTGTCCTCGACATTGCAAAATGGAAAGAGCGCATGGTGCTGCGGCACGTAGCCAATGGCACGTTCGTGCGGCGGCACGGCGATACGGCCGCCGGCATCGAAGACCGCGCGCCCATCGATAGTGAGCTGGCCGGACGCGGGCGTGAGCGTCCCGACGACGGCCCGAAGCGTGACGGATTTGCCGCACCCGGAAGGACCGAACAAGGCGAGCACGCCGCGCTCGAGCTTGAGCCGCACCTCGAGCTTGAACTCCGCGCCACGCTCCCCGACCGCGAGCGAGAACGCGGCATCGAGCGCGCTCATCGGGGCCCGCCGCGGAGCTCACCGGCGCGTGACGCGAGCCATGCCGTCATGATGCTCACGAGCACGAGCACGCCGACGTACACGAGCGCGCGGTCGTCTTCGGCGCGCTGGTAGAGAGCGAAGATCTCGAGCGGCATCGTGTTCGTGACGCCCGGGATCATGCCAGCGAACATCATCGTTGCGCCAAACTCGCCGAGCGCGCGCACGAACGCCAGCAAGAGGCCGGTCGCGACGCTGCGCCAGCACCACCGCAAAACCACCCGAAAAAAGACCGCTACGGGGCCGAGGCCAAGCGAGCGCCCGACGTCGATGAGCTCTCGCGGCACCGCCTCCATCGCGGGCTGCGCCGCCTTCACCAGCACCGGAAACGCCACGATGCCGGACGCAACGACGGCTGCCGCGGGCGTGAAGATGAGCCGCACGCCGAAGACCTCTTCGAGCACGCGTCCGACAGGTCCGCGGCGGCCGCACGCGAGCACGAGGAAGAAGCCGAGCACCGTGGGCGGCAACAGCATCGGCAAGAGCACGAGCACATCGACGAGCCTTCGCAGTGGATGCGCGCGCGAGGCCTGAAGCCAGGCCACGAGGACTCCGAGTGGCGCGACGATGGCGAGCGCCAAGACAGCGACCTGGGCCGACAGCAGGATCGGAAAAAAGAGCTCCCTCACTTCGGCGCACTCGCTGCGAGAGCGGGGAGAAAACCGTGCTGTGCAAGAATCGCCTGCCCGCGCGGGCCCGCCGAGAAGGAGAGGAAGCGCTCGGCCACGTCGGCATGAGCGGCGTTCGTGACCGCCGCGACCACGATCTCCGGGGTCGGCGCCCAGGGCCCGCTCGCCTCGTCGAGCACGACCACGTCCGTGACGCCGCGGAGCTCGGTCGCATAGACGATGGCCGCCGTGACCTCGCCGCGCCGCGCATACGCGAGGACGGCGCCGACGTCGGCACCAAGCACCAGCCGGCCCTCGAGCGCGTTCCACTTGCCGAGCGCCTCGAGAGCCTTCTTCGCGTAGGTCCCCGCCGGCACCGCGCCCGGATCTCCGATGGCGAGCCGACCGCCTTCCGGCAATGCATCGATCGTTGAAAATGTCAATGGAGGCCACCCGGGCTTGCCGATGAGCACGATTCGATTGTGGGCAATGCAGCGTATCGTCGAGGCCGCGAGGTGGCCGGCGCGTTCGAGCCGTTCGATGGGCTCCCGACTCGCGAACGCGACGCCGTCGAAGGGCGCGCCGTCGAGCGCACGCTTGGCGAGATCCCCGGAGCCTCCGTAGACAAAGTCGATCTTCAGCTGCGCGTCTCCGCCGATGAACTCGCGGGCAAGCTCGGGCAGGACCGCGTGCAGGCTCTGGGCCGCGGCGATGAGCACCTCGACCCGCTGCGCGCGATGACCACCGTCGCACGCGGGGACGAGCACGATGCCGAGCACCGCGAGCCAGCGCAAGAGCCGCTCTGCCCATGCCCTAGTCCTGGCCATGAAGAACTCCGGACATCACGAGCGCACGAGTGTTCAGGACGATCAACGCAGCAGGTAGAGACCGGCGGCGACACTGGTCGCAATTGCAAAAACCACGAGCGCGAGCCATACCACCGCCCTGAATTGTCGCGGTCTCGGCGCGCCGCCACTCGGTGTTCCCGCCGCGAATGGGACAGCGTGCATGAAGGGATGGAGCGCATCGCTACGCTCGGGCGCGAGCTGGGAATTGCGCAGGCTCCAGGAAGGCGATGGCGCCACGCGCTGCTCCGACAGCGAAACGGGCTCGCTCGCGTCGGCCGGCGCGGCCTCGAAGAACTGCGACGCGTCCACCACGACCGTGCCGCTGACGCCAAGCTCGGTCGAAGCGCTCCTGCCGACGGAGCGAAGCACTTGGTCGATGTCGGCGAGCATCGCGGTCGCGGTCGGGTACCGATTCGCGGCGTCCTTCTGCACGGCGCGCGCGACGATGGCACCCAGCGGACCTTCGCGCATCGACGGAGGAAGCTCGTGGGCAGCCTCGGCGACGTGGACCATGTAGATCTCGATCTCCGAGGTCGCGCTCACCAGCTTGCGACCGCTGCATATCTCGCTCAGGACGACACCAAGCGCGTAGATGTCGACACGTCCGTCGACGGGCTCGGCGCGGATCTGCTCGGGCGCCATGTAGTGCGGCGTGCCAAGCATCTGCCCCGTCGCCGTCAACGCTTGAGCGTTGGATGCGCGGCCGTCTTTCGCCAGCCCGAAGTCGAGCACCTTCACGGTGTCGTCAATGCCGAGGAGGAAAATATTCGCCGGCTTGATGTCCCGGTGCACGATGCCGATGCGCCCCGCCGCCTCCAGCGCCAACAACACCTGGCGGGCGATGTAGAGCGCGCTCCTCGTTCCGAGCGCCCCGCGGTCATGCAGCTCGTCGCGCAAGGTTCTGCCGTGGAGGAGCTCGAGCGCAATGTATGGAAGGTCACTCTCCGTGTAGCCGAAGTCGAGCGTGCGTACGGTGTTGGGATGCGCGAGCTCCACCAAGAGTCGCGACTCTCGCTCGAAACGCGCGCGCTGTTCGACCCGCCCCGCGTGCTGGTCCTGCATCACTTTGAGCGCGACATGCAGGCCGTCAATGAGCCGCTCGGCCCGATAAACGGCGCCGAAGGTGCCCTCACCGATGAGAGCGACCACACGATAGCGCTGCGCGATCAGCTCTCCGGAAGTGAAACCCATGCCCCGAACCCGCGAGCGTAGTCGGTCGGGTCCGTCGAATCGAGGACACGAAGGGCTAAACGAGCTTCAGCGGCGCGAAGGCTTTGTTCGAGCCGGGCTCGTCCTTGCCAACGGAGGTCGCCGCCGGATCGAAGCACTGCAAGATCGTCACGAGCACATCGGTCGGGTTCTCTCCGGTCTTCGACGCGAAGTGCGTGCCAGGGACGAGCTTGCCGCCGCCTCTGCCAACGACGATCATCGGCTGCATGTCCACGGAGTGCGAGATCCCTTCCGCGCAGTCGCTGCTGGCGAACACGATCGTGTTGTCGAGCATGTTGCCGTCGACGCCGTCCGGCTCGTTCTTGAGACGCTCGCACAGATAGGCGAGTCGCTGCATCGTGTAGACCACGCCATCGTGGACGGCGCCGTTCTGGGTCGCGTCATTGCCGTCGTGCGTGTAGTCGTGATGCGCGCCGGGTAGGCCGAGATCGGCGTAGATGGTATTTCCAGCGCCCTCTGCGAAGAGCACGCTCGCGACCCGCGTGATGTCGCACTTGAAGGCGTAGACGAGCAGCTCGCTCATCGCATCGTTCACGGCGACGAGCGGCTCTTTGCCATCGACGTCGACGTTGGTCGTCAGGGGCGCATCGGGCTTCGTGCATGGCGGTGGCAGCGCCAAGATCTTCTTCTCGAGCTCGGCCACGTTGCCGAGGTGCGCCTCGAGCCTCTGCTTGTCGAGCGCGCCGAGCCGCAGCGCGAGTTTCTTCGCGTTCTCGCGCACGATGTCGAGCGCCGCGATGCGATGCGGTTTCATCGGATCTTCTGGCGGAGAAAACGAGTCGAACAAAGTCTTGTAGATGGCCTGCGGGCTGTATTCGGGCGGAAGGGGCATCAAGTATCCCGCGTGCGAGAGCGCGTGCATCGTCGTGCCGAAATCCACCTGGCTCGGACGCTTGGAGATGCCGATCTGGGTGCTCTTGATCGGCGTCTTCGCGCTCACGCTCGGCAGGTTCGCGATCACCTGATCGATCGTGGGGCCACCCGCGTTCGAGAAGAACCCTTGGCCGGCACCGACGTCGCGGTTGTTGAATCCGTTGAAGATCACCATGCCCTCGTGGTGGGTGATCTTGTTGTTCGCGGCGCAGTGGTTGTTGAAGCCGGTCAACACGCTCACGTAGTCGCTCACGGACGCGAAGGGCTTGAGCTCGTCACTCAACGGGTAACCCGGCCCCTCGGCCGCCGGAACGAAGCGCGAGAGCTTCACGCCGTTGCCGAAGAACCAGCTCACGAAGCGCACGGGCAGCGGCTCACCATCAGCGAGGGCCTCGCCATGCTGGTCGAGCATGATCTCGAGCAGCGGCAGCCCGATCGACACCGACGCACCCGCGAGGACGCCGCGCAACAGCGTTCGCCGAGAGAGCGATGAAGGAGAGAGCGATAATTGAGAGAGCGGAGCTTTCGCCATGATGAGGTCCTCTTAGGCTCTTGAGCTCTTGGTCGGCCGCGTGACGGACGAGCGGGTTTTGGGGCTCCGAATCATTTCGGCGCACCGACCATGCGAAATGCGGGGCTCGTGGCGACGGCGACGAGCAAGTCCTGCACGCGAAAGCCACCGGCGGCGAAGCTCTGGTCGAGCGCCGCGATGGCCGGCTCTTCGCCCTTGGTCTCGAGATGCCCCATCGAGTTCCGATAGAGGTTGCGCACCATGCAGTCGGGCAGCTGCGGGTGCTCGAACAACAGCGCCCCCAGCTCGCGCGGGCCGGCGAATTCTCCGACGTTGGGGCTCACGCCGCTGGTGTCGATGCTCGCGCCCTTGTCCTTGGTTCGATGCCGGCCGATCGCGTCGTAGATCTCGAGCGACCAGCCGAGCGAATCGAAGAGCACGTGGCACGAGCGGCACGCGTCATCGTCCATGTGTTGTGCGAGCAGCTCTTTGGTGGTGAGCCCTTCGGAGGGATCATCGGGCAGCTGCGGCACGACGTCGGCCGGCGGCGGCGGGACCGTGTCGCACAGCAAATTGCGCCGAATGAAGACGCCGCGCTTGGTCGGCGACGAGCGCGCCGCGTGCGAAAACACGGACAAGAACGCCGCGCTGCCGAGCAACCCCGTGCGCGCTTGCTCCGCGGGCAAGGTCATCTTCGCCAAATTCGGCGAGAGTGAGCTGAGGCCGTAGAGGGGCGCGAGCTGCGCGTCGACGAACGCAAAATCAGCGGTCACGATCTCGCGAGCGTCGCTGTCGCGCGTCCACACGATGTCATCGAGCAGCGCGCGCGCGGAGCTTCGCATCGAGGCCTTCAGCGGCTCGCCCCACTCCGGAAATTCGACCGCGTCCTTCACGGCCTCGTCGATCAAGGCGAGCCGGAAGACCTCATCGTAGTACGCGCCGAGGGCCGCCTTCGCCTCGGGCTGTGCGAGCATCGTCGTCGCCGCGGCGCTCAGTTCTTCGACCGTGGCGAACTTGCCCGCGAGTGCGGCGTCGAGCAGATCTCGAGACGGCGTCTGGTCGAGGAAGAAGAACGACATCCGCGTCGCGAGCTCCGTCTGCGTGAGCCAGTGCCGCTCTGGAAGAGCCTCGTCCGATGCGATTGGCGCGGGCTCCCCAAGCTCGACGATGTAGAGAAACTCTGGCGCCTGCAGCAGGGCCGTGACCGCGTACGCCGCTCCCTGATCGAAGCTGGCGAGCGCCGTGCCGCTGGTGGTGGCGAGCCCGACCAGACTATCGAGCTCCGTCCCATCGAGCTGCCGTCGCCACAAGAGTCGGCCCACGCTCGTCAGGAGCTTGCCCATGCAAGCGGCGTCATCGGGGCCCGTTGGCGCGCACTTGTCGTGAGCCGCGACGGCTGCGTCGTCCGCCATGAAAGCCTTCGCGACCGCGCGCGCCGAGCTCTCATAAGTCTCCACGTCCGACGGCGTCACGGACAGTTGCGCGGCTCCGATCGTGCTGAATCCGTGGAGCGGAATGTCCTTCGGCGGCGTCGCCACAGCGGCGGCGGCTTCTCCGAGCACCACGCGGATCGAGCCAAGGTATTGCCGCGCGAGCAAGCGCCGAATCCCGCCTGGCCCTGGCTCGATCACGGTCTCGATCGGTGGAGCTGCACCTGCCCCGCCGCCGGAACCAAACTCGCCGATGTCACCGTTGACGCAGCCCGTCGGGCCACCGAGCGCCACGACGAGCGCGACGGAGATCCCGAGTCCGAAGGCCGCTGGCATGGCTCGCATTCCTTCAAGCCTACCGTGAGCGCCGTCCCTGAGCCGACAGAAATGCGCCGCGCTCCCTTCTCACCAGAGTTCTCCTCACCAGAGTTCTCCTCACCAGAGTTCGAGCTTGGCGCCGACGTAGAGAAATCGCGGTCGACCCGGGCGCGCACCGAAGGGTCTGCGACTCGTGAGGTACTCGGCATCGAGCAGGTTCTCGGCCTTGCCGTAGAGGCGCAGCGCCTTGGTCGCTTGCCAATGCATCGCCGCGTCCAGCACCGCATGAGCGTCCGTGCGCTCCGTGTCGCTCGCCGTGCCGGAGCCAGCGTGCTCGCGCATCGAATCGACAAAAGTGACGCCGACGTCAACTCCTGCGCGCTCGGCGTGCTCGAGCCCGACCGTGACGGCGAGCTGATGCGCGGGCACGTACGGCAGCGCGTCACCAACTTCGACGTTTCCCCACGAGGGGTTCTCCGAAGCGAAGCTCGTGAGGAAGCGACTGGCGGTGAAGGTGTAGCTCGACCGCATCGGCAAGCGGAGCGCGTGCGGCAAGGCGAGCGCGGTGCCGGCAGCGAACTCGAGGCCGCCGACGAGCACGTGGCCACCGTTGAACTGAGCGTCGAGCTTGGCCTCGCTGCAGCCGCTCGATGCCGCGCAATCGCCGGTGAGATTCTGGTAGTCGCTAACGAATCCGATGAGCTCGAGGCTCGTGTGCGCTTGGTGATAGCGCGCCCCAAGCTCGTAGTTCACGGCCACCTCGGGCTTGACGTGGTCAGGCTGCCCGGGCGTGACCGGACTCCATCCTTGGTGCACGCCCGCGAGCACTCCGAGCGCATCGTCGATGGCGAAGAATGCGCCGACCCCAGGTAAAATCGCGCGCTGTACGCCCTCGGTCACGGTCCCGGCGAGGCGATCTTCCTCTTCGGTCTCGACCAGCTCGACGCGCAGGCCAGGCGCAACCGTGAGCCGACCGAGGGAGATCTCGTCGACGATCCAGCCCGCGAATGCACGGCTCCCGGCGACACTGAGCTCGGTCGTCTCATCCGGCGCCCCGCTCCGCTCGAGCCGCGCGCTCCGCATCCGATAGCGCTCGCGCGTCTGAGTTCTATCGGCCGAGTCGCGGTGGATCCGAAGCCCGAGTCCGAGCTCTTGCCGCAGCACACCCGCCTCCGCCGACCCTGTCGCCCACAGGTTCAACGCGGGGAGCGCAATCGATGCGACGCTCTCGATCCCCTCGGAGACGAAGCGCCGATCGTTGTTGACGATGAAGAGCTGCTGGTCCGATGAGACCGAGTCTTGTTCGCCCTTCAAAATAGCGTAGTAGACCGCGCGCTGCCCGCTCGTCGGTGCCGCCAGCACGTCCGCGAGTGAGGCGCCCGCGAAGGCGTCGAGCCGGTGCCAGACGCGCTTCAGCTCGTGACGGTAGTAGGTCGTGCGGAGCTCCAAGCGGTTGGCGATGACGAGCGCATGGGTCACCTCGGCCAGCGAGCGGTGGTAGCGCATTTGATCGAGCGCGCTCGCGGCGTAGCGTCGCATCGGACTCGCTCGAAAGTCCGCGTCCGTGAGCCCGAGGTAGGTCTCGTTCGACACCTCGTGCGAGTAACCGAGCTTGCCGCGGAGCTCGTTGTAAATGGCGGCATCGGGATCCGTGTTGACGCGCGCCTTCGTCATCGCCTCGAACTTGTCGAAGCCGGTGTTCGACTCCGGAAGCGGACGCGCGCCCTCTTGTTGTTTGAAGCCGTCCGACCGCAAGCGCCCCGCCTCCACGAGCCAACCGGCGTGCTTTTCGCCATAGCCGTAGTGTGCGTGGCTCTTGGCATAGAGCTCTTGCCCGAGCGCGAGATCGGCGCCGAAGCGGTGCCCCCACGGGATCGGACGGGTCACGAAATTGACCGCGCCGCCGATCGTCTGCGGCCCATAGCGAAGGGCGCTCGGCCCCTTGAACACCTCGAGCGCGGCGGCACGTGTCGGCATCGGAAAGTAGTAGGCCGCGGGCGACGAGTACGGCGCTGGCGCCATCAAGATCCCGTCTTCGAGGAGGGTCACCTTCTTGGTGCGGTCCGAGCTTGCGCCCCGCAGACCGATGTTGGGTCTCAGCCCATAGCCGTCCTCGCCGCGCGCGTAGACACCCGGGATGCGCCCGAGCGTGCGCTCTACGTTGTCGTCCTCGAAACGCTCGAGCTCTTTGGCCGAGACGCGATGCGCCGAGCCCGCGATCCGCGCCGTGTCCGCGTCGCTGAGGAGGCTCACGTCGATGGGCACGTCGTCGAGCGGGGCCTGATCGCCGGGCTGAGCGGCGCTTGGCTGAGCCGCGGTTGGCTGAGCCCACGAAGTGGTCGTGGCGAACGCGGGCCAGGACACGATCGCGCACGCGGTTAAAACGAGCTTCCGAGCGCGCGGATTCGGAGGGCTCATCGCGAGTCACCACTGCTCGTCGGTTGGGGCAGGATCCAAGACGCGATCGCGATGCCGTCGTGGACCTTGGCGAGATCGACGCTCGGATCGATGAGCCGCGCTGCCGGCCGACCATTGAGCGACGCGAGCGCATCGGCCCGCACGGCGACGGGACCCTGCCCTTCCACTTCGAGATCGCGCGCGATCCGTTTGGCGAGCGCCAAGATCAGATCGGGCTGGGTCGACATCTCGCGCGCCTGGTACTCGGTCAAGTAGCGCCGCGGAGACACCACGCGCCGGCGGCCGTCGCCGAGCGTCACCTCGTAGCTCACCGAGCCGTTCTTCTCCCGCGCCAGCACGCGCCACGACCAGCGCATCCCCTGCTCGTGCCAGAGCACGTTGCCCGGATAGCAGAGATGGCGCAGCGGCATGAGCACCTGGACCAGGCAATATCCCGCCATCAAGAAGAGCGCGGCGCGACTGACCATGAGGTCACCGGCGATTGGTGATTCCCTATTTGCCAATTCGTTCAGTGGCGCTGCGCTCCTTGGCACTGCGTTGTTTGCCAATCCCGTGTTTGCCAGTTCGCTCCTTGGCATTGGCCTATTTGCCAATTCGTCGATTGGCAATTGCCAAGCCCCGAGCTGCCGGACGCCGCGAATGGCACGCCCCACCGCATTTGCGAGCAGGCGCGGCCAGCTCGGAGAGAAGAACACCAGCGCGGCACCGACCATGATGAAGGGGAAGAGGCCAATGTTGAAGAGCATGCCCACGGCCGCGTGAAATGCGATGACGACGAGGTAGCCGGCGAGCCGCGTTCGCCGCCACGAGAGCCACAGCGGGATCGTGAGATCGTAGGCAAATCCGGCCCAGCTCATCGCGAGCGGCGCCCACGACACGCTTGCCAACCACGCGACAGCGGTGTGCTCGCTCCTGCCGGCGAGCCAGAGCCCGAGCGGTTGGCCGTGGAGTAGCCAATCCGGCGTGAGCTTGGCCTGCGCGGCGAAGCCATACACGAGCGCAAGCTGACCCCGGACGAGCCATGTGCACCAGGACGGAAAGGTTGCGAGCCGTGTGTCTGGGCGGCGCCAAACATCGAGCGAGCCGGCGCGGCCGAGCGGCATGCAGGCCAGCAAGAGCGCGAGCAGAACGACTAGGTAATAGTGATTCAAGTAGCCCGTCACATCGAGCAGCTCGAGATACGCAAACCCCAAGAAAACGAGGCAACTCGCGAAGCGATAGAAGAGGCCAGCCGCCATCATCAGCGCCGCCACGGCGAGCAGCGCCATATGCCAATAGAGACCCCACGCGGGCCACGGCTCGACCCAAGCAAAGCCCCAATACTTGAACAAGAACGTCGGCCGTAGAAACGATCGCTCGACCCA
>SHZB01000116.1 GCA_009692485.1 Myxococcales bacterium | reverse complement strand
CATGGCGCTCGCCGCTCCGGCCCTCACGCTCGGTGGCTGCGGCGACATCGACATCGACCTCACGTGCGACTCGGACATCGTCGCTTCGGCCAAAGCATTTCAAGGCGCCGTGGACGCACTCGTGAAGGTGTCCGGGTCCCTCCGCAGCGACATCGCGCTCGCCTGTGCGACCATCGCAAAAGACCTCGGCCAAGTAGACGTTCCTGACGTCGGCATGGACGGCAGCGCTGCGACCGACGACACGATGACGGCCGCGTGCGACCTCGCGACCGCCGCGCTCGACGCACAGTTCACAGCCGGCGTGAAGATCAGCCTCGGGATCGAGGGCGGCGGATGCGCGATCGCTGCCGACCTGCAGCTTAGCTGCGAGGCCAGCTGCTCGGTCGACGGCAGCTGCTCACCCGGGTCGGTCGAGGTGCGCTGCGAGCCGGGCGATCTCTCCGGCTCGTGCAGCGCATCGTGCTCCGGCTCATGCAATGTCGATACCGGCAGCATCGAATGCACCGGCGGGTGCAGCGGCACTTGCACCGGCACCTGCAGCGGCACCTGCAGCACGAAGGACGGCCAGGGCAACTGCGTAGGCAAATGCGAGGGAAGCTGCACGGGCAAATGTTCGGGCACCTGCGAAGTCGTCCCGCCCTCGGTGACGTGCTCCGGCTCTTGCAAAGGCGGCTGCAGCGTCGAGGTCACCCTGCCGAAGTGCGAGGCCGAGCTCAAGCCACCGGCCTGCGACATCGACGTCGATTGCAAGGGCGGCTGCGACGCCCAGGGCAAGTTCGAGGCGAAGTGCACGGCGCCGAAGGTCACGGTCTTCATCGAGGGCACGGCAAGCGCCAACCTCAAGAGCACGCTCGAGGCCAATTTGCCGCACATTTTGGTCGCCGTGAAAAAGACGGGGCTTGTCGTCGAGGCGGCGGCCTACGTCGCCGAGACGGGTGTCAGCGTGGCTACGTCGGCGCTCTCCGTGCCCGCATGCATCGCGGTGGTCGGCGCTGACATTCTCACGAAGTTCGAGGCCGCGGTGTCTGCTTCGGTCTCGGTATCGGTCTCGGTCAGCGCGAGCGCCAGTGTCGGTGGCCAGGTCGGCAGCTGATCGATCGGGGTCGGGTCACGGCGACGGGCGGACGCGCTGTGCTCTCCGCTCGTCCGCTGTGCTTTCGTGCGCTGTGCTGTGCTCTCGGCGCGCTGCTCTGCTCTCGGCGCTGTGCTCTCGGCGCGCTGCTCTGCGCTCGTGCGCCCTGCTGCGCTCCGTAATTTGGCGCAGCTCCGCACCTCGGTTTGACAGTGCTGCTATTGAAAGCTCGGCCTGAGCCGCGCGACTGCTGTCCTCGGATGGCGCTCGCGGGCTTGGGCTGAGCGATTGCGTTTTGGCCCCAAAAAGCTTAGGTGCGCGTCATGTCTGTCACCGTAGAAGCCGCCCGCGAAATTGCCCACGACGACCCTTGTCCGGGCGTGAACAACATCATCCTCGTCGTGAGCGGCAAGGGCGGGGTCGGCAAGAGCACCGTCGCGACCAACATCGCGATGGCGCTGAAACGCGGGGGGCAACGCGTGGGACTGCTCGACGCGGACATGTACGGGCCGAGCATCCCGACCATGCTCGGAGTGATGGGACGCCCGACCGCGACCGAGGATGGAAAGATGCGTCCGCTCGAGCGTTTCGGCGTCAAGCTGATGAGCCTCGGTTTCTTGCTCGAGAGCGACAAGGCCGCGGTGATCTGGCGCGGACCCATGCTGCAAGGCGCGCTCATGCAGTTTTTGAAAGACGTCGAGTGGGGCGAGCTCGACTACCTGGTACTCGATCTCCCGCCGGGCACGGGCGACATCGCGATCACGCTCGCGCAACGGGTGCGCACGACGGGCGCCATCGTCGTCACGACGCCACAAGAGGTCGCGCTCGCCGACGTCTACAAGTCCGTCGCGATGCTGAAAAAGGTGGAGATCCCGATCCTCGGCGTGGTCGAGAACGAGAGCTATTTCGTGTGCGACGGATGTGAAAAACGCCATGAGATTTTCGGCGCGGGCGGCGGACAGAAGGTGGCCGATTTCGCGGAAGCGCCGCTCCTCGGGCAGCTGCCGATGGATCCGGCGGTGCGGGAGTGGAGCGACGCCGGCACGCCCATCGTTCAGGCTGCCCCGCAAAGCGCCATCGCCGGCGCATTTTGCAAAATCGCCGAGCGCATGGCGGAGCGCGCCAACGTGCTGAACGCGGCGCGGGCACCGAAACTCACGATCGACCGGAGCGGCGGCAAGAACCGACACCTCCCCATCGCGCGTTGACGCTAACCTTGCTATGGAGCGTCCCCCCGGACAGCCCGGGGAGCGCCGATCGAGGCCGCGATGAGCACCGACCAAAGCACCGACCAAAGCACCGACGAGAGCACTGAAGCGGCAGCGCAAGGTGGCGACGCGAACGTCAGCGCGGGGGCGGATCCCGCGGCGAGCGATGGCGTTTCCGGCCCACAAAACAGCGCGAACGCCAGAGCGAGTGACGCATCGGTCGCTGATAAAAGCGGCGCCGACGTTGCGAGCGACGCCCATGATTCGGGCGACAGCGATGATGCGGGCGACAGCGCTGATACGGGCGACAGCGATGATGCGAGCGAGCCGGGCGAGCCGGGCGAAGGTGGCGCTGCCGAAGGTGCAGCCGCGGCAGGTACGGATCCTGCGAAACGCAAACGCCGCCGGCGACGCCGAAAGAAAAAACCGGGAGACGCTACCGTTGGCGCGCCTCCTGGCGAGGCACCCGACGCAGCCGAAGGCGCAGCCGCTCAAGCAGTTGCGGCGGACGATGCTGTCGCTCCCAGCGCCGATGGCTCGAGCCCAACGACCGGCGCGAAGGCGGCCGGACCGAAGCCGCGAGCTGACGGCGCCGCCAAGCGCGAGCCACGCGCCGCGCGAGGAAATCGAGACTCGAAACGTCACGCCGGCCCGCCCATGGAACGGCCAGCTTTCAACGTCGGCGACGAGGTCTTCGGGCGCGTAACGAACGTGACGCCGGATGCGATCTGGCTCGACGTCGCGGGCGGCAAGGCGACGGCGTTTCACGATCGCGCCGAGCTGCACCAGATCCCGCCGAAGCCTGGTGAACTCTTCATCGCGAAGGTGAAGAGTTTGAGCACGCGCGGCGGTGCCCTCATGCTCGGCCCCGAGCCATGGGATTTGACGCAGACCAAGAACGAGCTGCGCGCTGCCCTCGAGAGCAACAATCCCATCGATTGCTGGGTCACGGGGCTGGTCAGGGGCGGAATCGAGGTCGACTACAAGGGGATCCGCGCTTTCGCACCGTCGTCGCACGTCGCTCTCTCCCATCAACCCGATCTGGCCGCGCTGCTCGGTGAGAAGCTCTCCTTCATCGTCACGCAGTACGCCAAGGGCGGACGCGACGTCGTGCTCTCTCGCAAAGACATGCTCGTGAAAGAGCACACCGAGCGTCGCAACGAGCAGCTCTCGGGCCTCACGCCGGACGCGATCGCCAAAGCGGTCGTACGCGGTGTCGTGGCCTGGGGCGCGTTCGTGACGCTACCCGAGCACGGTGACATCGAAGGCGTCATTCACATGAGCGAGGTCAGCCACGATCGCGGCGCACGGGTATCGAGCGTTCTGTCGGTCGACATGGAGATCGACGTCAAGGTCCTCCGCATCGACGAGAGTGGCAAATTGTGGCTGAGCCATCGCGCGACGATCGAAAATCCCTGGGGCACGGTCGCTAAAAAATACGCGCTCGGCTCGATTCACAGGGGCAAGGTCGTGCGGCTCACGGACTTTGGCGCATTCGTGCAATTGGAGCCCAGCGTGGACGCGTTGTGCCACGTCGCCGATCTCGGCTTCGAGCCGGTCGAGCATCCAAGCAAGGTCCTCAACGAAGGCGACGAGCTCGATTTCCTGATCGCCGCTGTCGACGCCCACAGTCAGAAAATCGCGCTACATCCGGCGCCGCCCGAGAGCGAGCGCGAGCTCCCGCGTGCTCGCATCGTGCCCAACCAGATCGTCAAGGTCGAGGTGAAGCAGATCAAAGAGGCGGGCCTCGGCGTGCGGATCCTCGGTGCCACCGGGCGAGGCAGCCGCGGCTTCGTCCCTGCGGGCCAGACCGGTACGCAGCGCGGAGCCGACCTCCGCAAGACCTTCCCGCCCGGCACGAAACTCGACGCCAAGGTGCTCGAGGTCGATCCACGCCGCGGTGAGGCTCGCCTCTCACTTCGGGCCGTCAAAGACGACGAAGAGAAGCGCTCCTATCGCGACTACCAAAAGAAAGTGCAGAGCGAAGCCTCCTTCGGCACCTTCGGCGACCTCTTCAAGAAGCTCGAGCGTTGAGCCCTGGCAAGCGGCGCCGGCCGGGCTCGGTGCGCCACGCGGTCCTTTCGGACATGGTCGTGTCGATCGCGTACCGGTTGTTTGACACGGGCAACACGCTTCGGGACAGCACGCGAAAAGGCTCACCGCTTCGCTACCTCCACGGTTTCGCGCAGATCGTTCCGGGCCTCGAGCGGGGCCTCGAGGGCGCACGCGCAGGAGAGCGCCGAACGCTCGAATTGCCCGCAGAAGACGCCTTTGGTGAACGAGACGAAGACGCCGTGCTCGAGATCTTTCCACGCGATTTTTCGGACGCGGCACGTGTCGCCGTCGGCGACGAAATCCTCGCGGCAGGGCCGGATGGCAACGAGTTCACTTACTGCATCACCAAAGTCACGGACGACTTGATCCTCGCCGACATGAACCATCCGCTCGCCGGTCAGCGCGTTCGCTTCGAGGTCGAGGTGTTGTCGGTGCGGCCCGCGACCGACGCAGAGCTCGACGCCGCGCGGCTCGAGATCGATGAGCTTATTGTGGACGACGGTCCTATCGACTATGGCACAGGCGGCGCTGGGAGCAGTCCCAGCGAGGCGACCGAGTTACGCGATCCGACTCCGCTCATTCAGCTCCGCACCCATTCGCGCAGCCCGAGCGGCACCTCCTGAGCAAGCCAATGACCAAGAAGTCCAACTGGGCCGATACCGACAAGCGCATCCGAGCGCGCCACGAAGTGTGGACGACGCAAGAGAAGACCGCACTCGACGAGGCGCTGAAGAAGCTCCCGGACCTCGCGGCTCAGATGAGTTACGTCGAGCTCGCGCAGCCGGCGCTTTCGGGTTCGACGGATGCCACGCCTGACGACGCGAACTAACGCAGCCGGCGGCAGGCACGCGGCCGGCGGCAGTGACGTAGCCGGCGGCAGTAACGCAGCCGGCGGCAGTAACGCAGCCGACGGCAGGCACGCGGCCGACTACGCTGGCGGACCGATCAGAAGAGGCTGGACGTGAGCGATCAAGAAGAGGGGAAAAACGCCGCGGAAGAGCTCCCGGCGGCCGGCGAGCATGCCCTTCCCGCCTTGGACATTTCGACGTTCATCTTGTCCGTCGTTGGCTCGGCGCTCGTCCACCTTGGCGACGCTCCCGACCCCGAGACCGGTGCCGCGGCGCCCACGAATTTGCTGCTCGCGCGCCAAAACATCGACCTCATCGCTCTCTTGCAGGAAAAGACCAAGGGCAATCTCACGGGCGAAGAAGAGCGCATCATGACCCATGGTCTCTATGACCTGAGGATGCGCTACGTCGAGGTGGCGAAGGCCCAGGTCGAGGTGGCGAAGGCCAAGTGAGCCGACAACACGCGGGCACACGCGCAGGCGGTCTCGCCGTCGTCGCGATAGCAGTGTTTGGCGGCACCGTGTTCGCGAGCCAGGTCGGCTGTGACCCACGGCAACGCGACGCACCAACCCCGCCGATGGCGTCGAGCGGGCCGCCCGCGGGTGCCCTACCCGTCGTCGCACCCTCCGCAGTGGTACCCTCCGGAGTGCCCCCTTCCGCGGTGGAGCCGGCCGCGCCGCCGATCGCAACCCCGCCGGTCGCCGTAATCGGGGCGATCCCCTCGCTCGCTCCGCTCGTGCACCGCGCCGAACCGAGCGTCGTGACGGTGAAAGCCGCCTTTCGCAGAAAGAACGCATTCGGCCGAACTATCGCCGAGGCGCAGGGCGTCGGCAGCGGCTTCGTTTACGACGCGAACGGGTACGTCCTGACGAACAACCACGTCATCGAAGAGGCGAGCGAGATCGAGGTGAAGTTGGCCGACGGGCGTGAGCTTTCGGCGCAGGTCGTTGGCAAAGACAAGCCAACGGATGTTGCCGTGCTCAAGATCGACGCGACCAACCTCACGCCACTGGCGGTTGGCGATTCGAAGGCGCTCTCGGTCGGCGATTGGGTCGTCGCGATCGGCAATCCCTTCGGCCTCGAGCACACGGTCTCGGCGGGGATCGTGTCTGCGAAAGGGCGTACGCGCGACGACGTTCAGGGGCTCGACCCCGCGGGGTATTTCAACTTCATCCAGACCGACGCGAGCATCAATCCCGGCAACTCGGGCGGTCCATTGCTCAACATGGCCGGGCAGGTCATTGGCATCAACGCGGCCGTTCGGGCGAATGCCAACAACATCGGCTTCGCCATTCCGATGGAAATGGTCCTTCAGCTCCTACCCATGCTCTTGCGCGACGGTAAAATCACGCGCAGCGCGATCGGGATCTGGGTGGACGACGTGATCATTGCACCAGCAGATCTCGCCCAATTAGCGCCGAACGCGCGCCGCGGTGCACGAGTTACCAAGGTGCTCCCCGGCCGCGCGGGAGATCTCGCTGGCCTTGCGATGGGCGACGTCATTCTGGAGTTTGACGGCAAGCCGGTCGGCAATCCGAACGAGCTCCGATGGCTCGCCAGCATCACCGGCGTCAACAAGGTGGTCAACCTCAAGCTCGCGCGCGGCGAGCGAGTCTTCGGGCTGCGTGTCACGCTCGGTGAGCTGCGCGAGTGAGCGAAGCCGCCGAGTACGATTGACTCGGCAACTCGCATAGTTTGGTCCTCGATTCTTGGGGATCTAGGCACTAGCCTCCGCCCTTGGCTCTCGCTCATTTGTCCAGCGCCTGCCGGCTAAAACGATCTCAGTGGCGATGCAGACCTCGACCCCAGCGAACGGCCACGAAGGACTCGCCGAAGCCGCGCTCGAAACACGCGCCGGAGCAGTGCTCGAAACAGGCGCCGAAGCCGCGGTCGAAACGGGCGTTGATGCCGCGCTCGAAACAGGAGTTGAGGCCGCATCGACCCCAGATTTAGGCGACGACAGCGACGAGAACGTGCTCGACGACAAGCCGTCGGCGGGCGCGGAACGCATCGTGAATAGGGTGTTGCGTCGGGCGTCCAAGGACCCGGAGCGACGGCGCGAAGCGGAGCAAGATCGTGTTCTCGTCAACAAGGCAAAACAGGGTGACAAAGCGGCATTCCGCAAGCTCGTCGAGCGGCACCAACGGCGCGCGTTTTCGATCGCGCTGGGACTGGTGCGCGACGAGAACGACGCCCGCGAAGTCGTGCAGGACGCGTTCGTGCGCGTGTACAGAAACCTCGACCGCTTCGAGGGCACGTCGGCGTTCTTCACCTGGCTTTACCGGATCGTCACGAATCTCGCGATCGATCACATGCGCCGCCCCGCACGGCGCGAACAAGAGCTGCTCGACACGAGCCAGACGGATGACGACGCCGACCTCTCGCTGCTCGCAACGCCCCAGACCGATGCGCTCGATGTCCTGCAGCGTCAGCAGCTCGCAACTAGCATCCAGGAAGCGCTCGATGCGCTGCCTTCCTACCACCGCGCGGTCATCCTCATGCGAGAGGTGGAGGGCATGAGCTACCTGGAAATGGCCGAGGCCATGGGAGTGTCGAAGGGCACGATCATGAGCCGCTTGTTTCATGCTCGCCGGAAGCTCCAGCTCACGTTGGCGGATTGTTACGCGGAGCAATTCGGGGTGCGAGCGCCTGCGAATGCCGCGACGCCACAGACCGCAACAGACCCAGGAGACGACTCGTGACCGCGCACCAAGACGACAAGGTTTCCGGAGGCGATGACCGCAAGCTGATGCGCTTCTTCGACGGCGAACTGAGCCACGAAGAGGCGCGTGAGTTTGCGGCGCTCGTCGAGCGAGACGAGGTCAGCATGGCGAAGCTTGATGGCCTCGCGACGATCGCCGATTTGGTGCGCCAACGAGCGAGCTCGGTGGCCGATGGCTTCGACGTCGCTGACGCGGTGATGGCGCACCTCGATGTGGTCGGCAATGGCGACATCGCCCTCATCGCAAGCGATTCGAGCACCACGCTCGCGAGCGCCGCAACCGCACCGCAAGCTCCGGCTTCGCAAGCTGCGGCACAAGCCACTCCCGCGCTTCACGCCATCGTCGGCACGTCGAAGGCAGCCGCGAAACAGCCGGCCAACGACAACTCACGGAGCATCTTCGGCGTGGCCGCGATGGCCGCCGCGGTGGCAGCTGGCTTGTTCTTCTGGGGCCGCACACCCCCGGACGAGGTGCAAGCGACCCGTGTGCTCCCGAGCGAACGGATGAGCGCCGCCGCAATGGCGAGCGAGGTTGTGGCCATGGCGGCCGATGGCTCAGCGTCCGCACCCGCGGGCTCCGCGATGGCTGCACCGGACGACGAGCCGAACGAGGGGACGCAAATCGCATCCGTGGATTTCGGCGCGGGGCAAGGCTCGGTGTTCTACGTGCCGAGCGGCAACGATACCGCTCTCACGGCGATCGTTTGGATCAACGACTCGGGAAACTAGCCATGAACTTCACAATCGTCGCTCGACCAATCCTCGCTTCGCTTGCGCTCCGCCTCGCTTCGCTTGCGCCCCGCCTCGCTTCGCTTGCGCCCCGCCTCGCTTCGCTTGCGCCCCTCCTCGCTTCGCTCGTGCTCGCGGTTCCGGCGCAAGCTTCGACGCCGGCGGTGCTTGTGCGCGCGGCGAGTGCGCCGATGCAGGCGGCGCCGGCCATGCGGAAGCTCTCCGCTGACGTCGTGGTCGCGCACGGAACAAATACGGGCAAGGGGATCGACCCCAAGCTCAAGGACTTGCCGCAACTGCGACAGCCGCCGTTCTCGTCGTACGACACCTATCGACTCATCGATCAAGGCACGGTCGGGCTCGGAGCGGAGAGCCCCGGACAAATGGGGATCGTCGGAGATCGCCAACTCTCGGTCTCGCTCGAAGAAGAGGTCACGAAAGACCGCGAGCCCAAGCGGTTTCGCGTGAAGGCCGTGCTCACGAAGAAGGGCGAACCCAACGGAACGACGGTGGTCGCGCTCTTGAAAGCGGGGGAGCGGTTCTTCGTCGCGGGCCAGAAATACCAAGGTGGCATTCTCGTCATCGCGATCAAGGTTCGCTGACGACGCTGCCAGGAAAGCAACCGTCACGAGCGAAGCGTCGGCGCACGTGGGTACGAAGCGTCTTGACGCTCGTTTCGATGGCTTCGGGGTACTAGAGTCCGGCGCGCGTGAAGCTGTTCATCGTCATCGGGCTGTTGGCCCTCGGCAGCGGCCTCGGTTGCTCGAACGGCAAAGGCCCCGTGGCGCCTCCGCCCACGTCCAACCCGCAAGGCTTTGCTCCCTACCAGGGCGGTTACCGTCTCCCGGTCGATGGCGAGTGGAAGGTGGCGCGAACCCACTACGGCGCGAAGAACGATCAGGCCTACGCCGTGGACTTGATCGTCGTGGCCGATACACCCCGCGACGGCACCAATGCCGACTACCCAACTTATCGTCAGGCGATCGTCGCAGATGGTCCGGGCGTCGTCGCCACGGTCGTCGACGGAGTTGCTGAAAACGAGCCAGGGCGGGTCAACCCCTATGAGATGCACGGAAACTTCGTCGTCCTCGACCACCGGAACGGGGAGTTCTCGCTCTTCGCGCACTTCATTCCGGGTTCGATTCGCGTGCGCGTCGGCGAGGTCGTCGGCATGGGACAGTTGCTCGGGCTCTGCGGAAATTCCGGCCATTCGACGATGGCGCACCTCCACTGGCAGGTCATGAACAACTTCGCCGCGCACCGAGCGGCGGGCCTACCCATTCGCCTTCTTCCGTATTTGAAGCGCGGCACCCTCACCTCCGAGCGCCTCGAGAAAGGCGATCACGTAGCGGCCACGAAGTGAGCTTTGACAGGCACCGGCTCGATTCGTGCGCGCTTCGTCCGCGGCTTGACCGAGCCAATGCACCGGCGTATTGCCGCGCCGTGTTCTCCGCGAAGATGCGCTCCTGGACGGCAACGATGGCGGTCGCCGTGCTTGCGTGCGCGCTCGTCCGTTGCGTCGATGAGCCCACCGAGCAGCGTGTTCGCGCCAACGCGTACCTCCGCGCGGGCGAGGCCCACAAGGCGCTCGAAGAGATCGACCGCGGCCTCAGCGCATTGCCGCGGGACGTGCCCCTGCTCATTCTGCGGGGCAAGGCGCTGTTCGAGCTCGAGCGCTATGGCGACGCACGAACGGCATACGAAGACGCCATCGTGCACGCTAAGGCCCTGGCGCTCGAGCCGCGCAGCCTCGCCGAGGCGCACGTCGGGATCGCGGCGGTGGCGATGCGCCAGAAAGATTGGCAGCTCGCGCGCGCGAAATTCGCAGAGCTGGTGAGCATTAACGAGCACGACGCCGATGCTCACCTCAATCTCTCGCGCGTGTGCCTTCAACTCAAAGAGTTCGATTGCGCCGTCCCTCACGCAGAGGCCGCCGGACGCATCCGCGGAAGCTCGGAAGAGGTCCTCTTCACGCTTGGCCGCATCTACACGGCAGCCAAAAAATTCGACGAGGCGAACAAGACCTTCGCGCACATCGCAGAGCTCATTCCAAACGCGGCGTCGTCCCCTTACGGTCTCGCCATCGTGGCGGCTCAGAAGGGTGAGTTCGACGTCGCTCTCGCGAAGCTTGCTGACGCCGTAAACAAGAAGCTTCCGAATCCAGACCGGCTCAGCGCGGATCCCTTGCTTGCTCCGCTCCTCGATGACCCGCGCTTCAAGGCGCTCGTCGCAAAATCGCAGTAATGCCGGCGTGAGCGGCTACTCCGCGGCTCGCGGGCCGCGCAGAAGGGGGAAGCCGAGAGCCTCGCGCTGTGCGTAGTGCGCCTCGGCGACCATGCGAGCGAGCGCGCGAATGCGACCGATGGTGCGTTGGCGCTCGGTGACACCGATGGCCCCGCGGGCGTCGAGCACGTTGAAGTGGTGAGCGGCCTTGATCAGGCAATCGTAGGCCGGCAGAACGAGCGCCTTCTCCGGCTGAATGACGGGCTCGATGACGGTCTTGCCCTTGCGCTTCACCTCTTGCATGACGGCGCCGCGCTCGAGGAGGCGCTTCACCTCGCCTTCGAGTTGGTCGAAGGCCGCGAAATGATCTTTGACCGAGGCCTCCTCGAAGTTGTAGGTCGACCATTCCCATTCCGCGCGCTTGAAGAGTTCTCCGTAACGAACGCCCCGCGCGTACTCGACGTCGTACACGTCATCGACGTTTTGCAGGTACATGGCGATGCGCTCGATGCCATACGTGAGCTCGCCGCTCACGGGTCGGCAGTCGAAGCCGCCGACCTGCTGAAAATACGTAAACTGGGAGATCTCGAGCCCGTCGAGCCACACCTGCCAACCGAGCCCCCACGCGCCGAGCGTCGGCGACTCCCAGTCATCTTCGATGAAGCGCACGTCGTGCTCGAGCGGACGGGTACCGAGGGCGCTCAACGACTCGAGATACGCGTCCTGGATGTCCGGCGGGCTGGGCTTCAGAATCACCTGAAATTGGTGAAATTGCTGCAACCGGTTCGGGTTGTCCCCGTAGCGCCCGTCCGTCGGTCGTCGGGAAGGCTCGACGTAAGCGACGTTCCACGGCTCGGGCCCAAGCGCGCGCAGAAACGTCGCGGGGTTGTAGGTGCCGGCGCCGACCTCGGAGTTGTAGGGCTGTACGATGAGGCAGCCGCGCTCCGCCCAAAATCGCTGAAGAGTGAGGATGATGTCCTGAAAATACATCGCGGCGGCACCCTATCCGAACGACGCGCGGCCGTGCGGCGCTAAATGGGTGTCATGGAGTCCGAACGTCGAGACGCTCCGAACGCTGACGACGCGCCCGCGATCGAAGTGCCGAGCCACGTAACGGTGGTGGCCCGGCGCGATCGTACGAGCGGCGAAGAGCGCATGTTTCACATCGTCGGGACGGCGCACGTGTCGAAGCAAAGCATCGAAGAGGTGCGGCGTGTCATCGCCGAGGTGCGACCCGACACCGTCTGCGTGGAGCTGTGCCAGGCACGCTACGACGCGCTCACGGATCCGTCGCGCTGGCGCAAGCTGGATGTCGCGCAGATCATTCGCGAGCGGCGCGTTCCGTTCGTGATGGCGAGCCTCGCGCTGCAGGCGTTTCAGCGACGGATCGGCGAGCGCCTTGGCGTACGGCCTGGGGCCGAGCTGCTGGCAGCGGTCGAGGCGGCGCACGAAATCGGGGCTGCGGTGGTATTGGCCGATCGCGACGTACAAGCGACGCTGCGGCGCACTTGGCACAAACTCGGGCTCTTTCGCCGTGCGCTTCTCGTCCTAGCGCTCGTCATCGCCTTGCGCGACAGCGAAGAACTCGACGAGGCAGACGTCGAGGCGCTGAAGGACCGTAAGCAAATCGCGGACGCGATGAGCGAGCTTGCCCGAGTGATGCCGGAGGTGAAAACCACGGTCATCGACGAGCGCGACCTCTTTCTCGCGAGCCGCATCGAAGACACGCCTGGTCGCGTCGTGGTCGCGGTCGTCGGGGCCGGGCATGTCGATGGCATGCTGAATTGCTTTGGGCGATCGGTCGATAGACACGCGCTCTCGCAATTTCCGCGACGCACTTTCGCGAGCCAAGCGCTGAGCTGGATCGTGCCAATCCTCGTGGCCCTGTCGGTAGGGTGGGGACTCTTCCGCGGACACGCGACCGTGGCTGAGATGACGCAAGCCTGGGTGTTGCCCACCGCTTGTTTGGGTGGGCTCTTCACCGCGCTCGCGGGTGGGAAGCTGTTGAGCATCGTCACCGCGACGCTGCTCGCACCGCTCGGCGCGCTCGTCCCTTTCACGAACGTCGGCGCCACGGCCGGACTGCTCGAGGTGTGGCTACGGCGACCGTTGCCTTCGGACGGCGAGGCGCTCGGACGAGACCCACTCACGCTCCGCGGCGCGTGGCGCAATCCGCTGACGCGCAGCTTGTTCGTCGCCTGGGCTGCGACCTTCGGCACGACTCTCGGAGCCGCGTTCGCTGCGGTGTACCTGGCGTTGCGCGTTCTGCTCTGAGCGTGGTCTCTCGCCCGAGGCACGATCGCTGACGCGTAGCTACGCAGCGCCCGATGGCATGAATGAAAGGCCGTTCCTTCACGAATGCACGCCAGATCCTCGCGCGATCCCCTAAGTGCCTGTCTTTAGACTGGCGTTCAGTGGCACGCTTCC
>SHZB01000115.1 GCA_009692485.1 Myxococcales bacterium | reverse complement strand
CCCTGCACGCCGGTGGTGACGACGGGGTTGTAAGCCATGCTCGCGGCCGACTGCACGCGGCTGAGCGCGCCGTAGTCCTCGAGCCCGAGGAGCTTGCCGAGCGCCACCTGCTGCACGAGTCCGACCACGATGAAATAGCCCTTCGCCGCGGCGATCGCGAGCCCCCCGCGGCCTGCCTCGCGCACCGTGACGCGGCCGCGATCTCCATCGCGCGGCGACGGTCCCAGCCCTGGTCCACTCACGCGCGCGTCATCGCAGAACGCCCCGCCCCGCGCAACCCCGCGCCGCCGCGTGCATCGCACCGAGCGCGGGTCCGCACGGCCACCCGAGCCGCACCGAGCGCGCGCCCCAGCCTGCAAATTTCTTGAATGGACGCGACGCGCTCGCTACTGTCCCGCGCCTCATTCCAGCTTAGCTCAGTCGGTAGAGCAGGCGGCTGTTAACCGCCGGGTCGCAGGTTCGAGTCCTGCAGCTGGAGCCATTCCTTCCTCGTCGCGAACTTCGCGAGAGGCGTCAGTAAACAGCGGCCTCGGAGGCGAAACGGAGACGTCGATCCATCGCGAGCCGCCTCGCAGCACGCGCGCGAGCACGTAGCCGGGGCGAACAACGGCACCCAGCGAGACGTCGAGCGCGACGAGGCGCCCGGCGATGGGAGCCCGCAGCGCGAGCTGGCTCGCGCCCCCGGAGAGCTGCATCGTGCGAGCGCGGCGCAGAGCTTCAACGCGCGCCCGGGTCGTTTCGACGGCGGTCTCGGCTTCTTCACGCGCCTGGGTGCTGATGATGACGGAGGTGGACAGCTCGCGCGCCCTGGCAGCTGTGGCCTCACGCAGGGAGAGCTCACGTTCGGCGGCTCGCAGCTGTCCTTCGAACTCGGCAGTCTGCACGTTTAGCGACACGGTCTCGCCCGTGTTCAGCACCGGTGTGATGTCGACCAGCGTCGTTCCGCTCGTGACGTCGCTGCCGATCGCAATGGAAGCGACGCTCGTGATGCGCGCAGAGACCGGCGCGACGAGCAACGCCTCGTCACCAGGCCGTGCCGTCACACGCCCGGGCCGAACCCGAGCGTCCGGCAGCGTTCCTTGCGCAGCCGCTTCGACGCGCAGGTCCAGGGCCGTTCGATCGGCCTCTGAGAGACGAACAGTGCCGTCCGCCTGCAGACGCTGCGGTACTGCTGCGGCCATCGCCCGCTCTTCACGCTCGGCTTCACTCTCGGTGCACGCGACGAGCAGAAGCGCAGCGAGCAACGACGCTCGTTTCAACGTCCCCATCCGAGCACCTGCCTGACCAGTGCCTCGCCGAACCCCGCGCCCAGCAGCGCAGCGACGACGACGGCCGCAAGGGCGAGGGCACCCCAAACGAGCCACGCCGAGCGTTCCCGTGACTCAGCCGGCATCGGGCGAGCAGACGTTCCACTCGCAGGCGCATCGCGGCGCCAGCCGACGCAATGCCGGCGAACGCGAACGGAGCGGGTTGTTCGACGCGCGCGCCAGCAAGGACGGCCGCCGCGAGGTCGGCCCCATCGACCATCGCCCGGGCCTCTTCGTCGCGTGCAAGCTCGAGAGCGAAGAGGCAATGCTCAAAACGAGCCCGCGCGCCCGGCAGAGGCCACTGAAGATCGGTCGCGATCTGCCCGATCCATATCCGGAGAGGATCTCGATGCCGGGCGTGCGCTTCTTCGTGAGCGAGCGCAGCCTCGAGTGCGCGCTCGTCGACCTGCCTGTGGAAGTCGTCGTCGACGACGACTCGTGGACGGAACAGTCCGACCGTCGCCGCGCTGCGGACGGATCGCACGTTGAGTGCACGAACAGCGCGCATTGCTGCGCGCAGCCCCACCAAGAGCGCCGGCACCGCTGCGAGAAAGGCCAACCAGGGGACACGCTCGGCGTCATCGGGCTCGACCAATGCCCATCCGAACAAAGCCGCGAGCGCCAGGAACGCAGGGCTCAGGGGAAGGAGAAGGCGCAGGATGGCGTGTCGTTCGAGGGTGCGGCCGGGTTGAGCATCGTCGTTGTCACTGACGACCATCGAGACCGCAAGCGAGCCGATCGGCATCGCTGCACCGACCAGCACGGCGGCGAGCACGAACAGAACGACCTCACGATCCACGGCCGCTCCTCCGCGCAGTGACGAGTCGCTCGAGCTCGTCGAGGAGCTTCGGATCCACGGCCTCGACTGCGCTCACCAGGGCAGCCATCGCAGGACGAGGCTCATCGCCAAGCATCTTCGCGACGGCCTCCGTGGCACGCGCTTGCTCGATCACGCCGCGCTCGACCTTGGCTTGGTACACGAACGCCTTCCCGGACTTCTTGCGCGAGACGAGCCCCTTGTCGTGCAGGCGATCGAGGACCTTCGCCGTCGTCGTGTAGACGAGGTTCCGCGGCTCACCGACGTGCTCGTGCACCTGGCGCGCAGACGCGGGTCCCAGTGCCCACAGCGCTGCGAGCACCGCGTACTCGAGTTCACCACCAGGGAGCGCCGTCGGCTTCATGGCTTGATTGTCTACGACACGCGTCGTAGATGCCAATGGGTACATCCTTGGAACGACGATGAGCGAACCAGTCGCCGAACCCGCGAACGCGCGCCGCCGCCTTCCCGCCGCAGTCATTGCGCTCGGCGTGACGAGCTTCTTCGCGGACGTGGGCTCGGAGATGATCTTCCCGCTGCTGCCTGTCTTCGTTGCGTCGCTCGGCGCCAGCACGACGTTCCTCGGGCTCGTCGAAGGCCTGGCGGACGCGACCTCAAGCCTGCTCAAGCTCGCGTCCGGTTACGTGGCCGATCACACTCGGCGCAAGAAGCCGCTGGTTCTCTTCGGCTACGGCGCGGCGGCGCTCGTGCGTCCGCTCGTCGCGCTCGCCACAGCCCCCTGGCACGTCCTCGCGGTTCGCGTGACCGACCGCGTCGGCAAGGGCATTCGCTCCGCTCCCCGTGATGTGCTCATCGCCTCCTCGGTCTCGGGAGCGGAAACGGGGCGGGCCTTCGGCTTCCACCGCGCGATGGATCATGCGGGTGCAGTCGTGGGTCCGTTGATCGCGACGGCGCTCCTTGGTCTCGGCTGGCCGTTGCGCCACGTGTTCTGGGTGGCGCTCATCCCCGGCGTGCTCTCGGTGATCGCGGTTGCGACGGTGCGAGAACCGCATGTCGAAGTCGCGGCGCACGAGCCGACGCGCACCGGCGAGCCGATTCGCCTTCCGGGCTCGCTCCGCAGCTACCTCGCGATCCTGCTCCTGTTCTCGCTGGGCAACTCGTCGGACGCCTTCCTCCTCCTCCGCGCGAGGGATCTCGGCGTGCCCATCGCCGCACTGCCGTTGCTCTGGACGGTCTTCCACGTAGCGAAGCTCGTCAGCTCGTATCTCGGTGGCGGCTGGTCGGATCGAATCGCGCGCCCGAAGCTCATCGTCACCGGGTGGATCGTCTACGCAGCGACCTACCTCGCTTTCGGCCTGGCAACCCAGTCGTGGCACGCCTGGGCCCTCTTCATCATCTACGGCACGTACTACGGCCTGACCGAGCCCGCCGAGAAGGCACTCGTGAAGGACCTCGCGCCGAGCGCGGTCCGCGGCCGCGCTTACGGCTTCTACAACTTCATCATCGGCGTCAGCGCTGTGCCCGCTGGCGTGCTCACCGGCTGGCTCTGGCAAACGTGGAGCCCCCTCGTGGCGCTGGCCGCCGGCGCTGGCGTTGCGGCGGCATCGTCGATCGCGCTGATCGTGTGGGGGAGCGGCACGAACCACGCGCGGGCGGCGAACGAGTAGCCACTTTGTGCAGAAAGCGGCTATTCGCGCGTCGGTCGCCGCCAGGATCGCACCAGCGCATCGTACGCGCGCATCCCGTCGTCCGCCGTGGGGCTGCAGCCGAGCAGAGGCGCACAGCGCAGCGCGTCCGCCCGAGCCCTCCCGAGCCACCGAAGCTGGGATCGCCCGGCGATCTATGCTAGGTTCTTCGGGTTCTTGATAGCGGTGGAGTCCGCCGAAACCGCGACGCCGAGCTGGCTTGGCGTGGCCAATGACTCCTACGGCAAGGCAGGCGCCGTGGGAGTTCATCGACAGAACGAGCACGGCGCATCTCGAAACGAGGAGAGGCGATGGAGCGATTTCTCTGGATCTGCTTCGGTAGCGCGGTTGGCGGGGGCGCGCGCTACCTCGTGTCCGGCTGGGCGCTGAAAATCCTCGGTCCGGCGTTTCCCTACGGCACGCTCGCGGTCAACCTCATTGGCTCGTTCCTGCTCGCCGGCCTCATGTTCGCCGGTGTCGAAGCGGCGACGATGCCGGCGACCGTCCGCCTGACGCTGACCACCGGCGTGATGGGCGGCTTCACGACCTATTCCACGTTCAGCTACGAGACGATGAAGTCCCTCCAGGACGGCGCCTGGGGGATCGCCCTCGCGAACGTGCTGGTCACGGTCCTCGGCTGCCTCGTGGCTTGCCTGCTCGGGTGGGCGAGCGCCAAGTGGATACTCGGAGCCTAACTTCTGTGAGCGGAGCAGTGCATGCCTGTTCTGAATGGCGAACAGGTTCTGGTCCGGATCTTCATCGGCGAATCCGACAAGTGGCACCACCAGCCGCTCCAGGTCGCGCTCATCGAGCGGCTGCGAAAGGAGGGCTTCGCTGGCGCGACGGTCTTTCACGACGTCGCGGGCTTTGGCGCCAGGAGCGTGCTGCACTCGACGCACCTGCTTCGCCGCTCCGAGGATCTGCCGGTCGTCATCGAGGTCGTCGACACCCAGGAGCACGTCGAGCGGCTGACGCCGATCCTCGAGGAGATGGTTTCCGAAGGCTTGGTCGCGATGGAGAAGGTTCGCGTGATGAAATACGCGCCTGGCAGCCGTCCACTCAGCCCGCCGGCGGGCAAGCCGTGAGCGCCTGTCCGTGAACCTCGAAGCGACCACAGCCGGCCGCGTGTCGGCGCTCGCTCCGGGCTCGCCTCTCCGAGAATTCGAGGCGCTCGCGCGCGAGGCCGGTGCTGCCGCATTGGCTCGCGAAGCAGCGGCGCTCGCCGATCGCGCGTCCGAAGGCCGCTTCTACGTGGCCGTGGTCGGGCAGTTCAAGCGCGGCAAGTCGACGCTCATCAACGCGTTGGTGGGAGACGCGCTTCTTCCTGCCGGCGTCATCCCCGTGGGTCGCCACCGTGCCCGAGTCGACCACGCCTTCCGCTTCCGCTCCTCCCGGTACTTCCGGGTGGCTGAACCGCTCGACGATGGGCGTGTCGCTGGCCAGCTTTTTCTCGGACGTGTCGCATGAGCTGGCGACCGCGGTGCTTCCGGTGGTGCTGCTCTCGTTGGGCGCCGGGGCCGGCGTGCTCGGCATCATCGAGGGGAGCGCCGACGGCCTCTCCGCGATGGCCAAGCTGTGGGGAGGCATCACGGCGGACCGGGTTCGGCGCCGCAAACCCTTGGCGGCCGTCGGTTATCTGGTGACCGCGGTAGGCACGGCGGCCATCGGCTTCTCTACCCAGAGCTGGCAGGTGCTGCTGTGCCGCGTGTCGGCATGGATAGGCCGGGGGAGTCGCAGCGCGTCGCGTGATGTGCCCATGTCGGAGGCATCGCATCCTGCCGCACGCGGGAAGGCCTTCGGCATGGAGCGCGCGGGACGGAGCCGCTGACGTTTAACTGGCCAGCGCTGAGCGCACGGGACACGAGGGCGGCCCAGCGGCGCGTGTTGGTAGGTCGCGGGGCGGCGACCAGCTCACCGCGCGTGGGTGCGTCTTTCACAACATCGCCGCCAGCGCCGCCGACGTTCTCGGATCGACCGCGAGAGGTTCTTGCTCGAGCCAGAGCCCTCGACTCGCGAGGCCGCGGACGAGCGGGGGGACCTCGTTGAGGTCGAGGTCGTCAGGCCACACGCCTGGCAACCCCTTGGCGTCAACGAACTCGCTCCAGAACTCCGGTACGAACCACCGGATGTCAGAGCGCAGCCCGCGCAGATGCTGAAGAATGCGGACGCCGTTGGGGTCAAGGTCGCCGAAGTGGATCACGGGGACGTGGCCCAGGCGTTCAAGTAGGCGAGCGACCGTCGCCGTGTCCCATCCAGGCACATGCACCAGCAGCCACCCATCGACCGCGCGAAGATCGCAGAAGGCGCCGAGGTTCTCGACTAGCAGCGCCGCGCGCATCACTCCTTCGAGAGTTAGGCCTCCGCTGAGGGCACGCTCCGGGATCGACACCTCGCCGAGGATAGCCGCAACGGCGGCGAGATCGACCCTCCCCTGTGGCGTGATCGCGACGAGGCCTTGCGGCGGCCGGAGTCGCACCGAACCGTCGTGTGTGGCCTCCGCGTCGCCGAGGGCGGCCAGACGGCGACCCGTGAGCGTCGCCTTCGAGTGCGGCGCGACGAGAGCCGCCGCCGTTCGCCGGTTGAGCTGGTCTGGAAGCTGCGGCAGCCCCTCGGCGCGCTGCGCATCTTCGAACTCGTTCCAACCGTCGGGTGTCGGCGCGAGCCCGCGTGCCGTCAGCGCCGCGAGCACCTCGCCCCATTCTGGCCAGACGCGGCCGAGGAGCGCGACGAGCTCGTGTCGCCGCTCCTCAACGAGACCGACCTCGTCACGTCGCCCCGTGCGTCGGGTCCACGGCAGTTCGTCGAGGGCATCCCAGGTGGATGCTTGCGCGCGTCGTCGCTTGAGCGAGCCGCGAACGAGCAACTCCAAGAGGGCGAGACGGGCGGCCGGGGATCGCCAATTCACGTCTCGGCCCTCGTTCGACGTCCGCTGACGAGCACCTCCTCGCGTCCGTCGGCGGTCATCTTGCGGACGAGACGATAGGTGGTGTTGCCCTCGGCGCGCGCAACCTCGGGCGCGGCAATGAGGAGCTGCAGATCGAGCGTCTGGCACAGGTCGAAGAGCACGCCGAGGTTATCGTGCGAGAGGCGGTTGGCCTCGTCGAGGAACAGGAAGCGCAGCGATCCGTGCGACTTCTTTCCCCGAAGAAACGTTGCATCGCGCTCCCACTCCGTGAGGACGACCATCATCAGCGCCGCACCAACGCCGATCGCCTCGCCCGTCGAGAGTCGGCCGGGGTTCGCGGGCTCCCAGGCGGCACCGGCCTTGCGACGGATCTCGACCTGCAGGTGGACGTACTCGCGGTCACATGCCGGTCAAGCCCGTAGCGGACGTAGAACACACCCTTCCAGTTGACCAACGCCAGCGCCTCGGCGGTTGTTCGGCTCATGGCGTCGATTCCTCATCGGCGCTCACGTCCTCCTCGGACTCCTGCTCGCCGTTCTCGAGGACGACCTCGCCAACGCGCACCAGCCGCTCGAGCGCGGCGCTCCGATCGCCCAGACCGCGCACTGGCTCCGCGAAGCGCATCAGCGCGGGGCGAAGACGCAGGCGCGTGTCATCGAGGATGTCGACAAAGCCCAGGTCGGCGATGCGGCGCAGGGCGTCGCCGACCTTCGTCCGCACGGCCTCCGCTGCAATGCGCTCATCGTACTTGCCCCTGCGCGCCCTGCGCGGGTCGAGCGTACGCACGAGGACGTCGGTGCCCAGCAGGGCGGACAGCCGTTGGAGCAGCGCCTCTCGCGCGACGACGCCTCCGTGCTGCAGCGTCGCCGGATCCAGGTAGAGGAGCGCGAGCGTCTGCCCGACCAGCATCTCGCCCGCCGAAAGCTGGCGCCGCCCGAGCCGGTCGCCAGACGGCAACAGGTAGAAGTACCCGTCGCTCTGCTGGATCAGCTCGCAGCCGAAGCGCCGGTAGAACGCCTCGAGAAGCGCCTGGGCGTCGACGAGGTACTCGTACATCGTGCCGTCGTCGCGGCCGATGTGCCGCCCACGGCGGAGCGCGAGGTCCACCTCCGGGAAGTGTTCGTCGGCGAGCGACGCCTCGAGGGTGTGGAAGCTTGTACGACGAGCGCCTCGATGTCGGCGTGAACGTTCTCGGGCTCGACCCACTCGGGCTCGCCTTCCCGCTCCGTGCGCGGCCTCGCAACCGGCGGACGCTCGACGCGTGTCTCAAGCGCACGCAACAGGCGGATCGACGGCGCGTGCGCGGCGACGAGGAAGAACGGGGATGCTGGCCATGCGGCGGTCTGGTCGCGCAACCGCTGGCTGAGCGCTCGGTCGGGATCAAGCCGTACGACGTCGCGCAGGTAGCGGTGGACGTACTGGTAGTACTCCGACCACGCCTGCTGCCGGGCGCTACCCCACGCCGAGATCCGATCGACGTGCTCGATGACCCGCTGGACCGTCTCCTCGGCTTCGCGGTTCTCAGCCGCCGTTGCGAGTCCTTGGATCTCGAGGAGAAGCGCGACGAAGAGGTGCGAGTCGCGCAGGAGGATCTCATTCAGCTCATTGAGCGTGCTCGCCGTCGTATCGAGGAGGAGCTGGCAGCGGTCTACGGCGCTGAACCAGTCCGACTGGAGGAGCTTGGCGATCTCGGCCTGCACCTCCTCTTGCTGCGCATCGAGCCCGCGCTGCCTGCGCTCGATGCCGGAGACCAGCTCGGAGACCGTGACCCGGAGCGGTCCAGACACCTTGCTTCGCCACGCTTCCTCGTCCGTTGCCTTCTTCGCCGCCGCGAGCACCTCCGCAAGCTGCACGCTCAACGTACCCGTCAGCAGCGTCAGGCTCTCACGGGTCAGGGCCTCGTCGGTCAGGAAGTACTGGATGACAGCCGCCGCGAGCGTCGTGAGCGCGTAGTCGCCCGTTCGCACGATGCCGGCTCCATCGACGCGCGCGAGCATGCGCTGCTCGCGGAGTCGCTGGATCGCGTGCGTCGCGCGCTTGCGCGGGTTCTCGGCGCCCGGCTCGACCACGTCGCAGACCTGCTCGAACATGTCGATGAGCACGTCTTCTTCGAACGACGCCAGCGCCGCCTTGTCGGCGCGAAGGTACAGCCCCGCGAGGAAGCAGAGGTCGACCGTCTTGAGGTCGAGTTTCACCTGGTCGCGCGCAAGCGACGCGATGACGCGGCTCGGATCGGTCTGACTTCCCTCCGGCCGCGGCGTCGTCATTGCACGCTCCAGTAAGCCAATTCGCTCGCTTCACCCACCATCTTCAGGCTTCGGCCGAACTCACCACCTCTCGGCACGCGTGACAAGCGCCGCCGGCGAGCAGGGAAACCCTCCCATGGGCAGTGTTTTGCAGCTTGGAATTTCCTATGTGCACCCGCCCGTGGCCCGATCACCGAGACCGTCGAAAGCGGAGAACGCGTCTTTGGCGCCAGCGGTTACGCCAGCGGTCATTGATCGACCTTGCGCTCGGGACCAACCCCGATCACAGCGCTCGAGTACCAGACCTTCCACCCCTACTCCGACTTCTTACTGCACGACATGGGCCGCCTGGGCGACGGCATCGGGGGTGATCACGGCGACGCTACCCGCGATGACGTCGTGGCGACACCGCGCCAGATGCGCACCCAATCGCTCTGGGGCCTGTGGGTCGCCATCCGCTTCTTGCACGATGGCCGAGCGAACACGATGGCCGAGCGACCATGCTGGCCGAGCGACCATGCTGGCCGAGCGAATAGGCTACCTCCTTGCCGCCGCACCCACGTTGCCCTGGCACTCCCAAGATCGCGACGTCAGGCAGCTCTGCATGCCGACCTCTTTTCGACGACTTGCCCGACAACGTCGTGATCCTGCTATTCCGCCCCGAGGATTGCTCGCGGCTATCGTTCGTGTTGTCGTGCCGGTGTCTTTACGACGGTCTCAAACACCAGCATCTCAACCGGGATGGGGAACACATCGATGAAACTGGCATGGTCACTGGCAATTTGCGGTTTGGCTTTTTTCTGGGCGCATAGCGCAAGCGCGCGCGACATCTACGTCTCTTCCGAGACCGGTGCAAACGACGCGGCGGGCACCAAGGCCGCTCCGAAAAAGCTCTTGTGGAAAGTGATGGCCGAGCTGGCCGACGGCGACCACATTTACGTCGCCGAGGGTCGCCAAGAAGGCCAGAACAAGAGTGGCCTCATGCCCCAATGCAGCGCCAGCAACGTCGTGATCGAGGGCGGCTGGAACAAGGACTTCAGCGCGCGCAACCCCTTCAAGCACCCGACCATCATCGCCGCGGCGCTCGACCAGGGCGGCAGCGTCGGCAAGGTCATCCACTTCGAGAGCCCGTCGAACAAGATAGACAACGTCACCATCGATGGCTTCCTCATCGACCGCGGCGGCTCGAACTATTACTTTTCCGACGGCGAGCCCGGCGCCAACAAGCGCATCGAGGGGCATTTCGACAACTCGCCATGGGGTTATCGTGAGCTCAACCGCAAGTCGTCGGGTTCCGACCCCGCCGTCCAGTTGCTCGGGCGTGGGCGTTTTGTTGTGCGTAACATGATTATTGTCAATAGCCCGTGGTGGGGGATTTACGTCAAGGCCGGTGGCAACGGCACCACCGAAATCGAGAACAACCTGGTCCTGATGTCGCAGGGCCGCGGCATCGAAGCGATCCCCGGCAGCGGCTGGGACAAGCCCAACTTCGTCATCCGCAACAACACTGTTGCCTTCAACCATTCGATCAAATCGACCGAAGGCCGCGCGCTCTCCACCGATCCGCGTGAAGGCACCGGCACCTATGTGGTCGAAAACAACGTGCTGGCGTTCAGCGACGGCGCCGGCATCGCCACGAAATTCGGGCCCAAGGGCAGCGTGCTCACGCTGAAGAACAATCTCTTCGCCTTCAACCGTCTCGGCGATTACACCACCGGCGGCGACTCGGGCGGCACCGCCGCTAAGGACTTCGACGACAACTTGACCATCACCCACTCGGGCAATGTGCATCAGTTGCCCAAGTTCACCAGCAAGGTGGCCAAAGAGTGGTTCGACCGCTGGAGCTCGCGTGAGTTCGTCGACATGGTGGCGGGCACCTTCAACACCGAGGCCGAGCTGATGGCGGCCCGCGGCGCGCTCGGGCTCAAAGACTACACCATCCCCGGCTACGACAAGACCTACGCGAGCTACAAGACGCTGCCCCAAAGACGCAACAACTACGACATGAGCCGCTACCCGCGCCCGATGAAAAAGGGCGACGGCGCCAACTGGGCCAGCGCCGTCCTCGGTATCATCGGCGCCGATGGGGCGCGCGGCATCCAGCCCTTCAAGGCCAACTAGCCCCTCCTCCGCGGTAACGTTTCCCCGCCAGCCTTAGGCCCTGCCGCCTACTGCGACCAGCACGAGCCCGGCACCTACGTCGATGCTGTGTCGAGCGAGTCCCTTTTCAGCTCGCTCGGCACGTTCGACTCAGGCCCCGGCTGGCGGAGTTTCACCCGGCCCATCGACGAGGCCAATGGGGTGCGCAAGATCGACCACAGCTTGTTCGGGAGCGGGGTCGAGGTGCGCGCCGATTACCCCATCGAGTCGTGCGAGCAACAAAGAAGGGTCTTGTCCAGTGGCCCGAACGGCTTGACCCAAGCCTAACGGATCAATCGCCAGCTGTTGTCGAGGTCCTAGGCCGGACACAAGTCCCGACATCGGGATCCGCAGCGTTTGACCGAGCGGTAGGAAGAAACAAGCATCTCTGTCGTAGCCGCACAGGGCGCGCAAGCCCCAGGGCAACGAGCAGCTCCAGTGACGGATGGGGACGGCAGGCAGGACGCGCTGCTCGAGGTGGACAGCCATGTCGGACATGCGTCGGCCGCAGCAAGGGCACCTTGATGCGCGCGTATCCCGAGTTCACGAAGTTCGAGAGCACGACGTCGGCGATTCGGTAGCGCCCGCCAAACGGAACCGCCGGCTTCGCGCGGTCGAGCGTGAGCGGCCCGAGCCTGCGTCCCTCGCGGCCGGCGAGAATCATCACCAGCACATGGGAAGAATCGATCGGTCGGCCGGCTTTCGCCCCCATGCAAGCTAGCTCCTAAATGGCCCCGCATCCGCGTCGATACTTTCGTGCGCAAACGAGGGTCGGCGCGCCATCCGATAGATCGCACTTTGTGAGTTTGTGTCGGTTTGTGGGCAACTCGCGGTGGCCAGTGCCGACGTCATCAAGCAACTGCATTCGCGTGGAATCCCAATGTCGGAAGGGATTGACGAGACTTCCGGGCGAAGTCGAATCCTGCTGGCATGCATCGAGAATGCCTCGTATTCGTCTTCGCCACTTCCGTGATCGTCACAGCCTGCGACAAGGCCGCCGACAAGGTCCCCCGAAAAGGATACCCCGGCTCCCAGCGGCAACGCTGCTTCGACGACGCATGGCAACACTGCCGCGACCGCCAGTGCATCATCGCGCGTTGCGGCACCGCCGCCAGCGGCCAATTCGCCGTCCGCTCAGCAGCCTGAACCAGGCCGGGTCGCCCTCGAGATCGTCGAGGGCAAGGGGGGCCTCACTGACACGGGCTTTGTCAGCATCGCCGGAGAGGTGCACAACAAGACCGCGGGCTGGGTGTTCTCGCCGAGGATCGACGTACGGCTGTTCGACGCCTCGGGAGCGGAGTTGATGGTCAGCTCGATCGCCACCGAGACGGCCAAGGACCTCGGTCGACAGGATGCTCCCGACAACGCCTACTCCCAGCGCAACTTTGTCCCCCCAGGCGAGGTCGCGGTCTTCCAATACCTACGCGACGCGACGAAGTTCAAGGGCACCTACGCCTCGCACAAGCTCACGGCAACCGCTGTCCCGACCGACAAGGGGCCGTCGGTCAGCATCGACGGCTTCAAGGCAGATAAGAGTGATGACGGGCACTACGCGCTGTCGGGCGCAATCACGAACAAAGGTACGTTGCCATGCATGTCGCCCGAAGCGATCTTCGGCCTGTACGACGCCAGCGGCAAGATCTTAAAAGTCCGGTCCGAGCAGGCTGAGGAGCTGTACCAGAAGCTGCTGGAGCCCGCAAAGTCCGTCAATTTCAAGGGTAAGCTGTTCAAGGACGATGCCATCGCCGACGTGAAGGTGTGGGCAACCTGTGCGCGCACGGATTGAGTGTCGCGTCAGCGCCGCCACTCCGTCACCGATTCGCCGACGGGGATCTCTCGCCACGTCGATGCCGGCTACCAGACGGCGATCGACTGCGCCAACCAACACGGCGTGCACGTCCCGCAGTTGGCGGGCGGTTGATCCACGGCGCGGATCAGCGGATCGGTGACGTTGCATCCGTGCGAGCCACGCCCACGCCTCGCGGCGTCGAGGCCGACTCTGACTGGTGCAATGCGGCCATAGGTCTTTCGAAGCTGTAAAAACAGCTCCACGGGGCGGGTACGCGACTCGACCGAAGGCTTGGGCACGCGGGGAGAGAGGTTGAGCCCGGTTCACCTCGAACAGAACGTCCTTCCTGCCGTCCCCATCCGTCACTGGATCTGCTCCTTGCCCTGGGGCCTGCGCGCGCTGTGCGGAAAGGCACTGACGCTGGTGCCGCGCCCGGCGATGGCCCATCCGCGTGGCCTCGCCATCACCAACAACGGCGACGCCAACGACGATGATGAGAACGTCTACGCTACCGAGTGGTTCGCCCAGCGCGACGCGCCGGAGTCGAGCACAGGCCA
>SHZB01000114.1 GCA_009692485.1 Myxococcales bacterium | reverse complement strand
GGGCGCTCGCCATTTCACCTGCGGACCGTCCCCCGAATGCCGAGGAATTCTGGCGCGAGCTGTGCGCCGCATGCGGTGCTCGCGATCCGCCATTCGCCAGTGGAGATCGCGAGCCGCTAATTGCCATTGGAGATCGCGGGCCGCTAATTGCCAGTGGTGATCGCGAGCGGCTAATTGCCATTGGAGATCGCGAGCCGCTAATTGCCATTGGTGATCGCGAGCCGCTAATTGCCATTGGTGATCGCGGGCCGCTAATTGCCATTGGTGATCGCGAGCTGTCCGCGCGATCGAGCGCCGTTCTCTCGGGGGACCACGCGCCCAGCGAGCACGCGCTCTCCACTTCCGGTGTTGCGGACGCGGCCGCAGCGAACCTCGCCACCGGGGACTTTCTCGCGCAGCTCGAAGCCGCCGAAGACGCAGCGCATGCGAAGCGTTCAGCGTCACCGCAGGCGAAGCGATCCGAGTCACCGCAGGCGAAGCGTTCAGCGTCACCGAGCGGCGTCAGCGCGGCGAGCACGGACGCTTCGCACAGCGTGGGCGACGCTCCAAGTACCGGTGGCACCCTGGCTCGCACGGCAGATCCTGGCTCGACCGCGGCAACAGTTGAGCCAAGAAAGCGCGCCATTTCGATCGCAGCGCTCGGATTGGTGGCGGTCGCGGCCGCTGCGATCCTGTTGCGGTTGAGCGCCGGCGCTGGCACGCCCACCGCGCCAGAGTCGCACTCGCCCGCATTGACAGACAGGGCGAGCGGGTCGGCGAGCGGGATTGCAGCGGAGTCGGCGAGCGGGGTTGCGGCGGAGTCGGCGAGCGGGATTACGGCGGAGTCAGCGAGCGCGATTGCAGCGGAGTCAGCGAGCGCGATTGCAGCGGAGTCGGCGAGCGCGATTGCAGCGGAGTCGGCGAGCGGAGCTGCCGAGCGAGAGGCGCGCGGGCGGCAGGCCAAAGGCAAGGCGAACGGTGCCGAGTCGGGACCCGTATCGGGCCGCGGGATAGAGCGTACGACCGATGCGTCCGCCGTGCCGGGCGCCACAGCGCCGACCGCGACATCCATGGCGTCCGCCGCGCCGGAGCTCTTGGCGCCACCGGGATATTGCGAAGCAAGCTGCCGCGTTCACGGCGAGTGTACGCCCACCTTGATTGGCAAAGTCGTCGTCTGCCGGGCGGCGTCCCACGCGGATTGCAAGAAGACCTACTCATGCACGGTCCACGGCGCCTGCTGGGAAAAGAACGGCTTTTGCGTCGCGCTCAGCGTCGAGGACTGCAAGAACAGCTCGGCGTGCAAGACCACCGGTGAGTGCACGCTCAAGCGCGGCAAATGCCTTCACGAGGACATCGCCGACTGCACCAAATACCCTATTTGCAAGTCGATCGGTCGCTGCACCGCAAAGAACAACGGCTGCATCTCGACCTCCGACGCGCACTGCCAAGCCTCGGACACCTGCAAAAACCAAGGCAACTGCCGCACAAACGGCACCGACTGCGTCAAATGACCGCTAAAGGCCAAAGGGCAGAGCGCGAAGCGGTCAATAGGCAGAGCGGCAGAGCGCGGAGCGGTCAATAGGCAGAGCGCGAAGCGGACGCGAAGCGGTCAATAGGCAGAGCGCGAAGCGGACGCGAAGCGGTCAATAGGCAGAGCGCGAAGCGGACGCGAAGCGGTCAATAGGCAGAGCGCGGAGCGGACGCGGAGCGGTCAATAGGCAGAGCGTCAGCGGCGGAGCTCGAGAGCTTCCCAGCGGCTGATGAGGTGGAGGAGCTCTGCGCGGGCGGCTTCGAGCTCGCGGCCGAGGGCGCCGGCGCTGGCGGCGTTGGTGCTGTAGAGGTGGGGGCCGCTCAGCTGGGTTTCGAGCGCCGCGATGCGGGCTTCGGCGCTGGCGACCACCTCGAGGATGCCGTCGAGCTCCCGTTTTTCGGCGAAATTGAGGCGTGGCGCGGGGGTGAGTTTTGCGGTCGAGTGGGTGCTGCGCGTGGACCGCGTGGTGCGGGCGGCCTCGCGCGGCGCCGGTGAATCCGGTGGTGCCGATGGTGCGGGCGGCGTGCGGGACGGGCGCTTGGTATCGGCGCGCTTTTGAAGGACGAGAGCGAGCTCCGCTTGTTGCTTGAGAGCGCGGTACATCGAATAATTACCCGGGTAATGAATCACGCGCCCGTCGCCCTCGAAGGCGAGGATCGACGTGGCCACGCGGTCGAGAAACCAGCGGTCGTGCGAGACGACGAGGGCGGCTCCTGGCCATGATTCGAGCATGGCCTCCAGCGAGGACAGCGTCGCGACGTCGAGGTCATTCGTCGGTTCGTCGAGGAGCAGCAGGTTCTGCCCGCTCTTCAGCACCTTCGCGAGTGCGACGCGCGCCCGCTCGCCGCCGGAGAGGGCTCCGACTTTTTGCCGTTGCTTGCCGCCCTCGAACAAGAACAGCTCGAGGTAGGTCCGCATCTCGATGGTGCGTGCGCCCAGGGTGACGACGCCCGCGCCGCGCCGGTCGGCCCCCTCGAGTTCGGCGACGTTGTCGAGCACGCTCCAATCGTCGATGAGGTTGGCGCGCGCCTGATCGAAGAACGCGAGCTTGGCGTGGGCGCCGAGCGTGACCTTGCCGAGCGTGGGTGAAAGCTCACCGATGACCGCGCGCAAAAGGCTGGTTTTTCCGGCTCCATTCGCTCCGACGATGCCGATGCGCTCGCCTGCGCGAAGGTGGAGCGTCAGGCCGCGGACGAGCTCTTTCTCGCCGACGGTGAGGGTCACGTCCGCGAAGTCGACGACGATCTTTCCGGTGCGTGGCGCGGGCACGCCGAGGTCCGCGAGATCGACAGTCGCCGCGTGGCGCGTGGGCACGTCACCGATGAGCTGCTCGGCACGATCGATACGTGCCTTCTGCTTGGTGCTTCGTGCTTTGGGGCCGCGACGCAGCCACTCCGTCTCGCGCCGCACGAGGTTCAGCCGTCGATCTTCCGCGCGACCCTCGAGCGCGAGTCGCTCGGCCTTGGCCTCGAGAAACGCGCCGTAGCCGCCTTCATACGAATACAGCCGCGCGCGATCGAGCTCGAGCGTTCGCTGGCACACCGCGTCGAGCACGTAGCGATCGTGGGTCACCAGCAGCACCGCGCCCGGATACTCGTGCACCAGATACTCTTCGAGCCACGCGATCGTGTCGGCGTCGAGGTGGTTGGTCGGCTCGTCGAGGATCGCGAGGGTGGGCCGCGCCACCAAGATCCGCGCGAGAGCCACCCGCCGTCGCTCGCCGCCGCTCATCGAGCCCACCGCCCGGTCGAACTCTTTCACGCCGAGCCGCGTGAGCATGCCCTCGACCTCGTGGCCGCGCTCCCAGCCACCGAGTTGCTCGATGCGCTCGGCGTGCGCTGCCTGCTCGGTGACCTCGGCCTCGCCCGCGTCTCCGTGCTCGAGCCGGTGCGAGATCGCCGCGTGCAGAGTCATCGCCTCATGCCACGCCGCGAGACCGACCGAGACGATTTCACGCGGAGTCTGTGCGTCGTCGAGCTCGGGCTCTTGCGCGAGATACAGAACCGTGGCGTCGCGCCGCCGCTCGACGGTCCCCGTATCCACCGGCTCGAGCCCCGCCAGAATGCGAAGAAGAGTCGACTTTCCGCTGCCGTTGATCCCGAGCAACCCGACCCGCTCTCCGCGCATGATCGTCACCGAGAGATCCGCAAAGAGCTCTTGCGGGCCATAGGCCTTCGACGCATCGCGCACGCTTAAAACCGGCATTTGGCGCGCAGCCTAGTGCCTCGATTCATGAGAATCGAGGTGTCAATGAACAGCAGTGCCCGGATCAATAGCGTCGCAAATCGAGGGGTAACTCGATGTCCTCGCCAAATCGGGGACGTCGAGTTACCCCTACGCCCGCTCAACGCCGGCGCGAACGTACGAACGCGAGCGCTGCCAGGCCAAGGACCGCGAGCGAGCCGCCGAGCGGAGTGCGCGAGCCTGCCGGAGCCGCGGTGCAGCCGGTCGCGTTGCTGGTGCCGACGGAGCCGCTCTGCGCGTGAATGAGGGCCTCGGCGCGCAGCCCGCTGAACTCTGCGCCCAAGCGCTTCTCGACGTCCTCGACGTACTCGTAGCGGAAGAGATCGCCGCTGCCCGCTTGCCCGTCGCCGTCGAGGTCCCAGCTGAACATCACGCCGTGAACCGTTCGGCCCTCCGCATCGAGCGCCTCGCCGAGGACCGTGAGCGACTCGTGCTCTTCGGGCTCGTGCTTGCTTGGCGCGTGCACGAGCTGGACCTTGGTCACGGCGTCCGCTCCAACCGCGAACACCGGGAGGGTCAACATCGGCAGCCCGCTCGCCGACACGGCCACCTCGAACTCGCCTTCGTTGGGCGGCGTGAGCTGTAGCCAGTCGCGGTCCTCGAAGAGGAAGCTCTGTTCGACGTGGATCTCGACGCCGTCGCCGGTGGCCGTGAGCACGCCATTGCCATTGAGCTTCGTCGCGCCCCGGTAATAACTCGCGAGGTAGGTCGACGTCCCGCCCGTGAGGATGCGCGCCTCGGCGGCGGGCGCGGCCGAGCGGACGATCTCGCGACCGTGCGGCGTGAGCTCGACGCGATCGGGCGCGAGCACCTGCAGCTCTTCTTCGGCCACGAGGTCGCCGTCCTCATCGAACGCGGACACGACCGCGCTGCCCTCTGCTACGGCCGTGGCGCTGCAACTGCGGAACGTGGTGTCGCAGCCGCTCAGCGCGAGCACCGACGGATTGGAGCTCGCGAGCGTGCGCTTCTGCGGGTCGCTTTCGTCGTTGTCTACACCGCCGACGCGGATCGTGAACGCCGAACCGAGGACGTACGGGTCATTCACCGCTTCCGACGGCGTGAATCCGAAGTCGAGTGTGAGATCGACGTCGTCATAGAGGTATTCTCCGCCGCATCCGGTCGTGAAGGCGATCGAGAGCGCGGCGAGGGAGGTGGCAAGGGCTCGCAGGTGGGTCATGGGCCGAAACATGAGCAACCGCCGTGCCGCACGCAAACACCAGAAAATCCGGGGATCACCTGGGTCGACAGCGGCCGGACCGATCGCCGTTTCACAGCTGTGGTGAGCGATTCACGGTGCGGGCCCGTGGCCGACGTGCGGCGGGACAGCGAGCGCATGGACCCGTGAAATTTGAAGCGTGATCGGTATACTGAGCCGCCATGAACGCTTTGGATGCTCTACCTTCGCGCCGCTTCGCCCTCGCGACGCTCCTCGTACTCACCGCTGCCTGCGGCACTCGCAGCGATCTCAATGGCCTGTTCGGGGGCGGGGGCCTCGACGGCGCGGGCGGCGACGGATTTGGTGGCGCCAACTCGAGCAGCGTCGGCACGGCGACGGTGTCGTCGAGCAGCGAGGGCAGCATCGTCGCCACGGTTAGCACCGGCAGCACCGATCCAGGAGTGACCGTGTCGAGCGGTGTCGGTGGCGCGGACGTGACGACCAGCACCGGCGCGGGAGAAGCGGTATCGGTGTCGGTCGCCAGCAGCTCTGTTGTCAGCAGCAGTGTCGCCACCAGCTCTGTTGCGACCAGCAGTGTCGCGAGCAGCAGCACCGGCGGCGGCCCCGTCGTCGTCGTGAACTGCGGCAACAGCACCTGCGCGAACGGCGACATTTGCTGCTTCGACGACAACAACGTGAACAACACCTCTTGCGCCAAGCCCGGCGGCTGCGGCTTTCAGACGATTCAGCTCGATTGCATGGGCGAGGACCACTGCGATCCGGGCGAGGTCTGCTGCGCGACGTATCAACAATTCGGCCCCGGACAGGACGGCTACAAGGGTGTCGCGTGCAAGACCAATTGCCAGTCTCAGCAGCCGGGCCAGCTGGCGCTCATCATGTGCGCCCACGATCCCAGCGTCTGCACCAACGGCATGACCTGCAAAGCCAGCCAGATCCTTCCGCCCGGCTTCTTCTATTGCGGTAACTGAGCAACAGCAGTCCCCAGCGCTCGCGGCTATTGCCAATAGCGCAGCCGCCTCAGTCGACGGCGGCGACCTCTACGGGCTCGCCCTGGCGCTTGTTGAAGCGATGGCCGCTGACGAGCGTGAAGGACTCTTCGGTGAGCGCGAAGTCGGGCCAGCGCACGGTGACCTCGGCCTCGCAGTGAACGCCGAGTCCGAAGTGCAGCGTGAGATCTTGCTGCCCGCCGTATTGACCGTGACCGCCGCCGACCTCCTGCGTGCGAGTGACCCCGTCCGCCGTCTTGACCTCGACCCGCGCCCCGATCGCCGCGCGATTGGTCCCCGCTCCGCCCGCGAGCCGCAATTGCAGCCAATTGCCCTCTTGGCCAATCAGGTTCTCGAAGAAGCGCGCCTGCGTCGTTGGGTAGCAATCCGCTCCGTCCGCGCCGCCGCAGCGCATGTGGGAGTGGCCGAGCACGATGTCGAGATCTCCGTCGCGGTCGAAATCGGCGACGGCGATGCCATGGCTGCGATGGTGATCGATGCCGTCCTCGAAGGGGATCGCCTCGAACTTCATGGGGCTAGCTTGATGAAAGAATCGACCTTTCGAGCCCGGATAATCCGAGTCGCCGATGTAGACGTCGCTCCAGCCGTCGTTGTCGAAGTCGAAGAGCGCACCGCTCATGTCGCCGTCGTTCCACGAGATGACGTCGTGGGCGCGCGTCAACCCCGTCTCCTCATTTCCGGGGCGCTCGAAGCGCACATTGGCCTCGCCCGTGTTGATGATGATCTCGGCCGGATCGCTCGAGCTGCCGACGTCCCAGTGGACGATCTCTGTCACCAAGAGATCCATCGCGCCATCGTTGTTCACGTCGCCGCAGATGGTCCCGCCGCTGTTGCCTCCAAGCCGATAGAGATTGCGATCGGTAGCGTGATTCCAGCGAAACGCGTCCTTGTCGGTCTCGCACTTGATGTATTTCGGCGCGGGCACGCCGGCGCAGTCATCGGCCGTCGGGTGGAGGCTGCAATAACAGCGAGCGGACTCGTTGTCCGTCCAGTCCACGCGATGGTCAAAGGCATAGCCGGAGGCGACGCTGCGATTGGCAAATTGGTAATTCGCTTCGGCACCGCTGCCCTGCCAAAGATGGTTGGGAGAGCGGCCATAAGACGAAGCCAGCAATTCGGGATTGCCGTCATCGTTGAGATCGCAGGCGAGCGCCGACCAGCCCCAGGTATGCGCGCGTCCCTCGTTGAGCGCCTGAGGGTCATTCCAATTGGCCGTCATCATTCCGGTGGCGATGGTGACATCGGTGTAGTGGCCATTGCCGTCTCCCCAATAGAGGTGGTCTTGGCGCGGGTAGCCGGACCACGCGTTCTGCGGAACCCACAAGTCGACGACGCCATTGCGGTCGTAGTCGACGAAGCTTGCGCCCGCCGGCACGTCGCCCTTTTCGATGCGGAGTTGGCTGTCCACGGGGCCGAGCGCGAAGGTGCCATCGCCGTTGTTGAGCATGAGCTCGCTGGTCTCGGTCTTCAGGTCGCTGGGGCCGTCGCTGCGCCCGGTATAGGCGTCGAGATCGCCGTCATTGTCCACGTCGCCGAAGGCCACGACCTCGAAGGGTCGGCCCATGTTCGGAGCGCCGGCGTTGCGCGTCTGGATGTAGCCGGAGCTGACGGCGACGTCCGTGAAGCGCTTTTTTCCGTTGTTTTTGAGGAGCCAGGTCGCGCGCACCGGGCAGGTCGTGCCGTCCGCGCAGCTTGCATCTTCGCAGCACGCAGGGGCGGGATTGAGATCGTCGCCGTAGCTGCCGCCGCGCCGCACCGCCAGATCGGTGAAGCCGTCGCCGTCGAAGTCCACCGCCTGAAAGCGAAGGCCCCGCACGCCGGCCTCGACGAGTCCCCACTCTTCGGTGGCCTCTTTGAAGATCGCGGTGCCCTTCTGCCAGCGGGTGCCGGCCGTACACACGGGCTCGACGATCGGAGCGCCGCCGCCGGAGCCACCCGAGCCGCCGGTGCCGCTCGCGCCGGGCGCGGGGTCGGGCGAAGTACAGGCCAAGAGCAAGAACGGAAGCGTCGCGGACAAGAGCCTGAGCATCTCGCCACTATAAAGCCACGCTCGCGGGCCGAGAATTACATCTTGTCGTCGAGGCTTTTACCGGTGTCGCGATGCTCGAACTCGGGCACGAGTGCGGCGATGGCGCGCGCAAGTTCGGCCTTTTCGATGGTGGATCCGCGATGGCAGCCGTCGTCGATGAGGTGCAGCAACTCGGGCAGCCCACTCGGCAATACGTTTGATCGCAAGACAGCGCGGGCGCTCGTGAACCCGCAGTCTTGCGCATCTTCGCCGGCGCCGACGAACACCTCGAGCTCTTTTTCGCCGCTGGTGTCGCTGGTGGTCACGAGCACCGGATAGCGGCCATGGGCCATGTCCGCTTCGACCGCGTCGCGCGCTTCCTCTTCGCTGTCGTAATAGGCGGGCTCGTATCCGTGAGCCGCGAGCGTCGCTTCGGCCAGCGCCTTGAATGAGACGGCGTCTTTCGCAGGCTCGAGGTTCGGCACCAGCACGCTCGCGTTCGGTCCGAGCGCGGCGGCGAGCAAGCAAAACTGACCGGCCTCGCGCGGCGATAGCAGATAGCGACGCACGTCACCCGGCAACGCGAGCGGCTGCTCTTTCGCGAGTCGCTGAAGAAAGCTCCAGCCGAGGCTGCCGTCGGAGAATGCCACATTGGCGAAGCGCGCCGAGGTCGTGCGTGCGAGCGGCGCGGCGACGCCGAGATCGCAGAGGCTTGCGGGAGCGTTGGCCTCCGAGTGCGCCCAGAGCAAGAGTTCCATCACGCGCTTGGAGGCGCCCATCAAGCTGACGGGAGCTGCGGCTTTGTCCGTGGACACCATGAACACGCCGCGCGCGCCATGGCCGTAAGACCGCAGGCTCGCGAGGAAGCGATCGGCGCCTAGCAGATTCACCTCGAGCATGCGCAAGACCGAGACGAGGTCGCGCTCCGAGCGCACATGCTTGAGCGCGGCGAAGGCGAGCACCAGATCGAAGGGAGGCTCCATCGCGAGTCGCCGCCGTGCGAGCTGCGAGCCGTAGTCGAGCGGTGCGACCGAGAGCTGTCCACGATAGGCGGGACGGTGCGAGCGGATCGTGCGTACGAGCTCCGCGAGGTTGTTCTCGTTCGGATCGAGGACCGTGATGCTGGCGGGCTCGCGACCGATGAGCTCGAAAATCGTGGCCGCGCCGATCGATCCGGCCCCGCCCGCGACCAGGACGCGTGCCCCCCGCACGACCTCGCTGAGCTTGCCGTCATGGCTCGCGAGATCCGCGGCGAAGAGGCTCTCGCTGCGATTGGTGACGCGCGCGGTGATGCGCTCGATGGCCGGGGTGAGGCAGAGGCTCATCGCGTGACGCGCGCGGTGATGCGCTCGATGGCCGGGGTGAGGCAGAGGCTCATCGCGAAGTCGCCCCGTCGAAATGGCTCAGGGCCGCGTGCCGATGAAGAGCACGTGCTTGGCGTGCGAGCCGGTGCGGGCCGAGACGCGCAGGACCTCGACCTGAAAGCCCAGCTCTTGAAGCTTCTTCGCGAAGCGGCCATTCGGACCCGCCGACCAGACGGTGAGCACGCCACCGGGCGCGAGCGCCTCGTAGCAAGAGCGGACGCCGGAGCTTCCGTAGAGGCGCTGGTTTCTGGCCTGTGCGAGCGCGCGCGGACCGTTGTCGACGTCGAGCAGAATCACGTCGAAGGCCCGCCGGGACCGCTGGATCGTGTCGAACACGTCGCCCACGACGACCCTGCAGCGCGGATCGTCGAGCGGATACTCGTGGCGCGCGGCGAGGTATTTGCGGTTCCACTCGACGATCTCGGGCACGAGCTCCACCACGGTCACCACCGTGCGCGGCCCCACGCCATCGAGGACGGCGCGCAGCGTGTAACCGAGCCCGAGCCCGCCGACGAGCACGGCACGCGGCTCATCCACCCGGCTCAGCGAGTGCTCCGCGAGCGCGATCTCGGAGTCGTGCATGCGGTCGCTCATCAAGAGCCGCTCGCCGACCCGAACGACCCAATCGTCATCGTGGCGCGCGAGCACGAACTCGCTGCCATCGGAGCTGCGCGCACTCGCGACCACGGTCCATTCGAGCATCGCGCGGGACTCTGGCATTCATCGCCGCCGTCGGACAGCCAAGCATCGTCGATTTTCCGAGCGCCATCTTCGGCTCGGAAGCGGTCCCTCCTTTCGGCAAGGAGCCGCCCGATGAATGGCCGCGGCGCTGTTGTTGACAAGTGACTTGTCCGCTGCGCGAGTTGACTTCTACGCCAATATGTGCATGTAGGGCGTCGCTCGAGAGGGTGCCGCCAACGTCGCCGCCGGAACGCGAGCGCCACGGTCCCTCGCCCGAGCTTCATCGAGCGGCGTTACTGGGGGGCGGCGCACGCCCACGAGCGCAGGTTGGCAGGCCCAGTTTCACCGAGGCCCCAGCGCACGTCCATCGTCCTGCCCGTCAGCCCGCGATCAGATCGGCGAGCGCGGCGAGCGCGATCGGAGCGATGCCGTGACCGCCGTCGAAGGGGATGAAGGTGACGCTGAGCCCGGCCATCACGAGCTCGTCGCGCAGTCGCTCCGCGAGCATGAAGGGCAAGAGCGGATCTTGGCGGCCGTGCGTGACGAGCACCTTGAGACCCTCGCGCTTCGGCATGAGCGGGAGCCACTCGTCTTCGCACAGGAGCGTGCCGCTCATCAGCGCGAGACCCGCGAGCGGCTCGGGCGTTCGCAGCGCAAAATCGCACGCGAGCATCGCGCCCTGCGAGAAACCACCGAGCACCAGCTCTTGCCGAACGACGCCAAAGCGGAGCACCAGCTCGTCGACCATCAGAACGATTCGCTCGCGCGCGGCCGTGAGACCCTCGGGCACTTCACGCGTCAAATCGCGGGCTTTTCCGCTCATCATCGCCATCTGCAAGCGCATCACGTCGATCATCCACCACGCGCGGCCGGGGCCGAACTCTGCCGGGAGCGTGAGCGGCGCCTCAGGAAATGCGAAGCGCACGGTGGGCCCGACGTCGAGCTCTGCGGCGAGCCCCACCAGGTCGGTGCCGGGAGCGCCGAAGCCGTGCATCAACACGACCATCGGTCCGGTGCCGCCTCCGTTGCCATCGGTGCCGCCGCACAATCGAACGGTGAGCCCAGAAAGTTTTTCGGTACGCACGGGGAGGGCCTTTAGCTTTTCGTCGCGGCCGCGTCATCGGTGTCTCTCGTGCATTCGCTGCCGAAGGCCTTGCGGAGGGCCGCGACGTGGCGGCGCGTGACTCCGGGCGCGGCGAGCAGCTCATCGTCGGTGGCGGCGCGGATCGCGGCGAGCGAGCCCAGGCTCTTGAGGAGTGCGATGCGTGCGACCGGACCGATGCCAGGCACGTCGTCGAGCTCTGAGCGTAAAACCCGCCTTTTTCCGGCGCGTTCGCGTCCGACGTTGGCAAAGCGATGCGCCTCGTCGCGGAGCTGCGCGAGCAAATACAAGGGCGCGCTCTCGGCTCCGAGCGGGATGCCGTTCTTCTGTCCGGGCAGGTACACGCGCTCGACGAGCTTCTCGCCGGTCACGCTCTCGCGCTCCTTCGCGAGCCCCACGATGCTGAGCTCGTGGAGCCCAAGATCGTGCGCCGCCGCGAGCGCCACGCCGAGCTGTCCGCGACCGCCGTCGACGACGAAGAGATCGGGCAGCTCCCAGCCCGGAAGGTCCTCGGCGTCGCCCTCGAGCGCGCGGCGAAAGCGACGCGAGAGCACCTCGTGCATGGCGGCGTAGTCGTCACCGGTCGCGGTCGTGCGGACGCGGAAGCTCCGGTAGCGCTTCTTGTCGAGCACCGCGTCGCGCATTGCCACGATCGCGCCGAACGCGTCACCGCCGCCGAGATGCGAGATGTCGCAGCACTCGATCGTGCGCGGTACGACCTCGAGCCGCAGCCGCTCTTGCAGGGAGGCGAGCCGGGCCTCGCTGTCCTCGGATGCGCGGCGCTTCTCGCGGAAGGCATGGCGCGCGTTCTCGGTGGCGAGTTCGAGCAGCTCACGGCGCGCTCCGGTCTTCGGCATGACGAGCCTCACGGGCTTGCCGCGCAGCTCGCTGAGCCAGCCCGCGAGCCCCGCGTCGAGGTCGGGCATGGCCGGTACGAGCAGCTCGTCGGGGAGCGCGTCCGGGTAGAGCTCTGCGTAGTATTGGCCGCAAAATCCGGCGATTAGCTCTTCATCGGGCAGCTCGCTTCGCCCCAGCGTGAAGGAGCGCGTGTCGATGACGTGCCCCTTCTTGACGATGCACAGCACGAGCTCGGCGAGCTCTCCCTCGCGATAGAGCCCGAGCGCGTCTTGATCGAGCTTCTGCACGCTGACGATGCGCTGGCCCTCCCGCGCGAGCCCCACGGCGCGGAGCTGGTCCCGGTAACGCGCGGCGAGCTCGTATTCGAAGGCGCGCGCTGCCTCGTGCATGCGTTCTTCGAGAGCTTCGAGCAGCTCGTCGTGCCGGCCTTTGAGAAAGAGATCTACCGCGCGCACCTGCTCGCCATAAAACGCGCGATCGACCTCGTAGACGCACGGAGCCGGGCAGCGCTTGATCTGAAATTGCAGGCACGGCCGCGTGCGCGAGTGGAGCTCGGAGTCGCCGCAGGTGCGAAGCTGAAAGTGCTTGTTGACGACCTGCAGCGTGCGACGCGCGCCCGCGGCCGAGTGGTACGGGCCGAAGTAGCGGGCACCGTCGGCGCTGGGTCGCCGCACCGTCTCGAGCCGCGGCCACTCGCTCTTCGGGTCGAGTCGAAGGCACAGAAAATCTTTGTCGTCCTTCAACTTGATGTTGAAGCGCGGCTGGTGCGTCTTGATGAGCTCGTTCTCGAGGACGGCGGCCTCCTTCTCGCTCCGCGTGATGCGCGTCTCGACGTCGGCGACTACGGCCCGCAGCATCGGCAAGAAGTACCGCTCGTCGGAGCTGCCCGCGTGGAAGTAGCTGCGAACCCGGCTCTTGAGATGCTTGGCCTTGCCGACGTAGACGATCGCGCCCGCGGCATCGCGAAAGAGGTAGCAGCCCGCGCACGAAGGCAGGCGATCGAGCTTGTCGTCGAGCGGCGCGGCGGTCGGCTCCCCCATCTGCGTTCTCTCGTTACCACGCGTCGAGTCGTCCTGCGCTTTGCTTAGCGCCGAAGGGCAGGGCGGAGGAGCGGGCAGTCCGCAGCGCGAAATGCGGGCATGCGGACTGAGCCTAACAGGCCCATTGGCATTAGCATGCGCGGCCGATGAGTCGCATTCGAGACAAGCGCGTCATGGTCACGGGCGGGGCCGGGTTTCTAGGCTCCCACGTCGTCGAGTTGGTGAAAGAGCGCGGCGCCGCGAGCGTCATCGTCCCGCGCTCGAGCGAACATGACCTGACGGACATGGCGCAGACCCGACAGCTGTTCGAGTGCACGCGGCCCGATCTCGTGTTTCACCTCGCGGCGCAGGTCGGCGGCATTGGCGCAAACCGCGACAATCCCGGGCGATTCTTCTATTCGAACATGGCCATGGGGCTGAACGTGCTCGAGGCGGCGCGCTCCTTCGGCACCGCGAAGCT
>SHZB01000113.1 GCA_009692485.1 Myxococcales bacterium | reverse complement strand
GGAGGTCGCCAGCCAGCTCGCGATCGACACCATCTTCGACCGAATGTCGAGTGCCGCCGGGCATGGCGCGCGCGATCAACTGGCTGGTGACGTCGTCGACGCGCTCGAAGTTGCGGGCATCGCGATCTTCAACCACGCCAACAAAAACCGCGCGATGCGTGGCATGGGAACGACGGCGACAGTGGCGGCGCTCGTCGATGACCACCTCTTGCTCGGCCAGGTCGGCGACAGTCGTGCGTACGTGCTGCGCGGCGACCGGCTGGTGCAGGTGACGCGGGACCAGTCGCTCGTGAATCAGCTCATCGAGGCCGGCCAGCTCACCGAAGAAGACGCCGAGACCTTCGAGCACAGCAACATTATTCTCCAGGCGCTCGGCACTGCCGATGCGGTGCAAGTAGATCTCACCTACGTGCAGCTCAGGCGTGGCGACATCCTGATGATGTGCTCGGACGGCTTGAGCGGCATGCTGCGCGACCGAGAAATTCGCGCGATTCTCCTCGACGTAGAGAGTCCGGAGTCCGCATGCCGGACGCTCGTGGACGACGCCAACAGCGCGGGCGGTCAGGACAACATCACGGTGATCGTCGCCGTGTTTGGTGGCGATGGGCTCGCGGAGCCGACGGAAGAAGATCGGCTTGGTCTCAAATACATGAAATACGCGTTGCCCCTGAGCTTGCGCTCGCGCGGCGATTTTGGTGAATTGGGGGTGCGGAGGCAGCGACCGGACGAGGCCCCCACGATCGAGATCGTCCGTGAGTACGAGATCGATCACGAGTCGTCGCTCGGGGACCTGGTGCCTTCGCGAAGGCGCGGCACCGATGGCACGGCGCAGTCCCCCCGCTACGCCATGTGGGCGCTCGTCCTCGCCTTCGTCGCGATCGGGTGGCTGCTGCTGAAGAAATAGGCCGGCGCCTCATGAATCGACGATCGACAATCACCGCGTGCATGAGTCCGTAGGACGCCGATGCCAGGCACGATCGATGATGCCAGGCACGATCGATGGGCTCGCGCATCGGGGGCTTTGAGCGTGTCCGTCACTTCGATGGATTCGAAGGAGTAGCGTGCTCGCGTTGATCGTCCGCCGCATTCTCTGGGCGGTCCCTTGCGCGCTTGGGATAGCGCTGCTTGCATTTTTCGCGCTCTCGCAGCTCCCCGCGGACTCGGCACCTGCGACGGACTCCGAGCGCGAGCGGCGCGGTTTACCCATGTTTCTGAACGCGCACCCGCGAGATCTGCGCGCTCGCGTCGATGCCACGACCGCGCTGCTGCTCAGCTCTAGCGAGGGCAGTGTCGATGCCGAAATCGCGACAACGAATTTGGTGCGTCTCGGCGGCGCGGCGTTGCCTCTCGTCGTGCCCGCGTTCGACGCGCTTGGTCCCGTCGATCGCACGCGCGTGGCCACGGCCCTCGCCAGGCTCGCCGTACGGATGGGGCTGCCCGATGCGGAGACGGCGCGGGAGCCACGCGAGGCCGTGCGTTATTGGCGCCGATACTGGGAGGCGCGCGGCGACGATTTTCGGGGTGCGACGGCGCGCAATCGAGCCCACCGGCTCGCGCAATACGGGACCGAATCCCGCGCCAAAGAGCTTTACGAGCTTGACACCTTCGCGCTCCCCGCAGTCTTCGAGCTCTTGCCGGACACGCTCGCGGCGAACGAACTCCAGGCGGCGCGCGTACTCGTGGACGTGCTCGCTCATGTGACCGAGCGGGACGACCGCATCGACAGCGGCGCGTCCGTCACGGATGCGCTCGCGTGCATCGATCGCTGGCACTCGTGGTGGATCGACGCGCAGCTAGGTCTCGTCACGCTGCGCGGGTTCGAGCGCATCACGGCGTTTGGCGTAGAGACGCGCTTCGGTCGATGGGCGCTACACGCAATGACCGTCGACCTCGGTCGGCGTGAGACACGCGCGCGCCACGCGACGGCGGTGCTCGGCCCGGTTCGCGTGACGTTGACGGTGCTCGGCATCGGGTGGCTCACCGCGACCATCGCTGGCGTCGCGCTCGCGACCTGGCGCGCCCGCAGATCGGGCCCTGCGCTCGAACGAAGCGTGGGCCTCGTCGCGCTCGCACCTTGTGCCGTGACGCTCCTGGTCACCGGTTCGCTTCTCTCCGAGCTGGGCGCTCGGACGATGGGTAGCACCGGTGCTGCGGGCGTCGCGCTCGGGTTGACGATGTTGCCCGCGTACTCCGCGCACCTGCGCCCGTCCGTGGCTGCAGCGCTCGGCTCCGAGCAGGTCCAAGCGGCGTTGGCGCGCGGGGCATCGAGCCTGCGCGCGACGTATTCTTACGCGCTACGTGGGCCGCTCGTGACGCTGCTCGCGAAGAACTGTCTCGCGCTGCCTGGCATGTTGACAGCATCGTTCGTGCTCGAGCGCGTGTTCGCGCTGGAGGGGCTCGGCGCTCCGTTGCTCGCGGCCGTGGCGCGCGGCGAAGTGGGCCTGCCGATCGCGCTCATGATCGCGACCGCGACGTGGTCCACGCTCGTGTCGGCGATGACGGACGTGGCCATCTGTGTGCTCGATCCGCGCATGTTGCCCGCCCTCGCGCGAGCGGAGAGGCGCGCATGACCCACGCCACCCGCCTCCACCATCGGCTCCGCGCTTCGCGTGCGGCCAAGCTCGCTACGCTGTGGCTCGCGCTCGCCGGATTCATGGCGATCTTCGCCGAAGTCTTCGCCGCCGAGGCTCCGATCATCGCGGTCGGCCCGAACGGGGTGACTGCCCTCGCGGCGGTCACGAGTCCGGCCGAATATGCGGCGATGTCGCGCAGCGAAGTCGAGGCGCGTCACGCCGGCGATCTTGTCGTGTGGCCGCTCTGGCGCGACGGACCGCTGAGGAGATCTCCACTCGGTGCGCGTCTTCGGCCATCGGCGCAGCACCCGCTCGGCACGGATGCGGCAGGGCGCGACATCCTCGCGCTCGTGGTCCACGGCGGCCGCGCGGCTCTCGCCCCGACGGTCGTCGGTCTCGCTATCGCCACGTTTCTCGGTCTCGTGCTTGGTGCGCTCGCCGGCACGCGCGGCGGCATGTGGGACGAGCTCTTGATGAGGCTCGCCGAGCTGTGCGGCGCCGTGCCAACCGTGCTGGTCCTAGCCGTCCTCGTCGCGATCGATCCTTCACGCACCGGCGTGGCGCTCATCGTCGCGATCTCGGTCGTGCGTTGGGCCGAGGTCGCGCGCGTCGTTCGCGTAGAGAGTCTTCGGCTCGCCGGCTCCGACATCATGCTCGCGGCGCGTGCCCTCGGATGTTCACCATTTGCCGTATTTCGCAGGCATTTCTTGCGCGCCATCGCCGCTCCGCTCGCGGTCGAAACGGCGCTCGCGCTGCCCGCCCTCGTGTGGCTCGAGGCCGCCATGTCCTTCTTGGGGCTCGGCGTTCCAAGCTCGTGGGGCACGATCATCGCGGACGCGTTCGTGCGTGACGGTTCGGCCCTCGGCGCCGTGTGTGCGGTCGTGCTCTTGTCCTTGACCGCCGGAGCCGCGGCCCTCGTCGCCGACGCCGTCGCGGACGCTGCCTCGCCGCGCCTGCTATCCACCGTGTCGAATCACACCCCCAAGGTCACAGTCCGTTGACGGCACGCTGCTATGTTGCGCGCGATGGAGCGTTCGCCCGAGCCTGCGATCGCGTGCGCGTCGGCGATTTTTCGCCACAGGATGATCGTCACGAGCGCGGACATCGATCTGCTCGGGCACGCATCGAACGTCGCGTACGTGCGCTGGATCCAGGACGCTGCGCGTGCTCACTCCGAGCACGTCGGTCTCGGCATTTCCGCCTACGCCGCGCTCGGTGCAGTGTTCGTCGTGCGACGCCACGAGATCGACTACCTCCGCTCGGCGTTCGAGAGTGACGAGCTGGAGATCGAGACGTGGATCGCCAGCTGGTCGGCCGCGACGAGCCAGCGATGCACCCGTATCCTCCGCCGCGATGAAGAGCTAGCGCGCGCCAAGACCACGTGGGCGCTCGTCAGCATGGAAGCCGGCCGGCCGTGCCGCATCCCCAAGCAGGTGCGAGCGGCATTCTTTGCGGCCCGCGCCGCGGCGTCCGAGTGAGGCTCGACGAGTGACGATGCCTTCTCCAAGACCGAGGATCCGACCATTCCTCAAGTGGGTCGGCGGAAAGCGCGGTCTGGTCGAACAAATCTTACCGCATTTGCCGAAGAGCTTTGGTCGCTACCACGAGCCCTTCGTCGGAGGAGGCGCGCTGTTTTTCGCCATTCGGCCGGCGCGCGCGAGCCTCTCGGATGTGAACGAACGCTTGATTCGCAGCTACATCGGAATTCGCGATCACACCGACGCGGTCATCCGTCTGCTCCGCAGCTACCCCTACGATCGCAAGTTCTTCGAGGCCTTCCGCGCGCGCGACATCGACAGCGCGGGCGACGCGCAGGTGGCGGCGTGGTTCGTGTACCTCAACAAGACTGGATTCAACGGGCTCTATCGGGTCAATCGCGCCAATGGCTTCAACGTTCCCTTCGGGCGCTTCACAAATCCGAAGATCTGCGACGAGCCGACGATCCGCGCGTGCGCCAAGGCCCTCGGTGGCGTGAAGGTCGAGGTCCTTGACTTCGAGCGTGCCAGCACGACGGCTCGCGAGGGGGATCTCGTGTACTTCGATCCGCCCTACATTCCGCTAACGACGACGTCCTCGTTCACGACCTACACGTCCCTTGGCTTTTCGTTCAGCGCCCAAGAACGGCTGCGCGACACGGCGCTCGCGCTCGCGAATCGAGGCGTTCACGTCGTGCTCTCCAACTCTTCGGCCGCCGAGGTGCGAGACCTCTATCAAGAGCACTTCGAGCTCATCGAGGTGTACGCCCGCCGCAGCATCAACTCGCGCGTCGACGCCCGCCAAGCGATCCCCGAGATCCTCATCCGCTCGCGCACGTTTTGACCCTCGCCGGCGGCGGGGCGCATCGGTCTCGGCGAACGCTCATGGGCGCGTCCGGATGGCGATCTCAGCGACGATTTCAGCGACGATTTCAGCGACGACCTCAGCCACGACCTCAGCCACGACCTCACGCCATCGACAACACAGACGAGCGCAAGTAAGGAAGCGCCATGCCGCTCCCCATCGTCAACGAATCCGAGTTCGAGACCAAGGTCCTCCGCAACGAGCTGCCAGTGCTCGTGGACTTTTTCGCGACCTGGTGCGCGCCCTGCAAGCAGATGGATCCCGAGCTCGATGCGCTCAGCCACGAGCTTCGAGGCAAGGCCGAGTTCGTCAAGGTGGACATCGACAAATCGCAGCGCCTCGCCACGATGATGCGCGTCGAGTCCGTCCCGACTTACGTCGCCTTCTCTCGCGGCCGCCCCGTTGGCGTAGAGCGTGGCGTGATCTCGCGCGCCCGACTCCGCGCGCTGATCGAGCCGCATCTTCCGCGCGCAGAAGGCGCTATCCGACCGCAAGAGCTGCTGCCGCTTCTCAACAAGGGTGCCGTCGTCGCCATCGACACGCGCGAGGCCGTGTCCTTCAATCGCGCGCGCTTACCCGGCGCTCGCCACATTCCGCTCGAAGAGATCGCGACGCGCCTCGCCGAGCTTCACATGCACGGCACGCCCGTCCTCTACTGTCGCTCGGGGGACAAGACCAAAGAGCTGTGCGACAAACTCGCGACCGACGGCATCGATCTGCCTTTTCTCGAAGGCGGGTTGCTCGCGTGGGAAGCCGCGTTCTTGCCGATCGACAAGCCCTGACGAAACGCGCGCTCGGTGTGCGCGAAAGGAATCACGAAGAAGCCGCGTGGTTGCTGATCGATGCGCCCTGACGAAGAAGCCGCGTCGTTGCTGATCGATGCGCCCTGACGAAGAAGCCGCGTGGTTGCTGATCGATGCGCCCTGACGAAGAATCCGCGTCGTTGCTGATCGCAGCGCCCGGTCGGAGAAGCCGCGTCCTCGCCGATCGATGCGCCCAGACCGAGACGCCTACGATCGCGAAGCAGCCCAGGCGAGCGTCGCGGCCTCGACCACGAGCCGAAGCGGGACTCCGTGCTTCACGGCCGCCGCGGCGCAAGCGTCGAGCTCGGGTTTTGCGCGCAGCATCGTGGGCTCGCCCTCGCCGCTCACCTTGAGCGGGATCGCACCGAAGCGCGTGTCGACGGTGACCATGCGCCGGCCGAGCTCGCGCCGTTGAACGTCGATGCGCCGCACGCCGAGGCTCGTCGTCTCGCGCAGCAGGACCTCGGCGATGCGATCGGCATCTTCGCGCCGCGCGAGTGCGGAGAGCACCAGGGCTGGCCGACCCTTCTTCATGGTGATGGGCTGGGCCCACGCATCGACGGCACCGGCCGCGACGAGGGCGGTGATCGCGTGGCCCGCGAGCTCTCCCGTCATGTCGTCGATGTTCGCCTCGAGCAGTGCGAAGGGCGCGACCGAGCCCGACTCCGAGGGTGCGCGACCGTGCACGATTCGCAGCAAATTCGGCCGATCCGGGAAGTTTGCCTTGCCCGCTCCAAAGCCGACGCGCTCGGGCACGAGCTCCGGCCAGCTCGAAAAGCGCGACGCCGCCGTGGCGACGATGGCGGCACCGGTCGGGGTCACGAGCTCCGCCTCGAGCGCGACGCCGTAGGTCGGCACGCCGCGGAGACAGCTGACGGTGGCGGGCGCGGGCAGCGGCAAGATCCCGTGGCGGGCGTGCACGAAGCCACGGCCCATCGGCAGCGGGCTGCACACCACCTCCGCGTCGAGATACGCGAGCGCGGCCGCGGCACCGACGATATCCACGATGGCATCGACCGCGCCGACCTCGTGAAAGTGCACGTCCAAGAGCGGCATGCGGTGCACGCTCGCCTCGGCCTCACCAAGCCGCAAAAAAATGGCGCGCGCCAGTGAGCGGGTGCGCTCATCGAGCTTTGCCACAGCGAGCATGCGGTCGATCTCCCCATAGCTGCGTTCGGGCTGAGGCGTATCGACGAGGACCTCGAAGCTCGTGCCGACGATGCCGCTCTTGGATGCGTGATCGATGACCGTGCGGTATCCGCCGAGCTCGAGGCCCGCGAGCGCCGCACCGAGCACCCCCCGCGGGACGCCCAAATCGAGCAACGCCGCAATGGTCATATCGCCGGCGACGCCGCTGAAGCAGTCAAAGAACAGAACGCCGCCTACCCCACGCGCGAGCGGTTCCCGTACTGGGGAATGGGCATGCTCGCCGGAGTGCGAATGCGAATGGGCATGCTCGTGCGAATGGGCATGCTCGCCGGAGTGCGAATGCGAATGGGCATGCTCGTGCGAATGGGCATGCTCGCCGGAGTGCGGGCGGCCGGGCTCGTGGTTGGGGTCGTGCACGCTATGCCTCAATTCTCTTCGCAAGGATGCGGTGCGCGGCCATGGCGGCGCCAAACCCGTTGTCGATGTTGACGACGGTGACGCCGGACGCACAGCTCGTGAGCATGGCCATGAGCGGGGTGAAGCCGCCGAGCGCCGTTCCGTAGCCGACCGACGTTGGGACGGCGATGACCGGAGCGCGGACGAGACCACCGAGGACGCTCGGCAGCGCCCCCTCCATTCCGGCGATGGCGATGATGACGCTGGCCGTCTCGAGGACTTCGAGCTTTGCGAGCAACCGATGCAGCCCCGCGACGCCGACGTCCACGATGCGCACGGACGGAAGGCCCACTGCCGCGAGCGTCTCGAGCGCCTCTTCCGCCACCGGCAGATCACTGGTGCCGGCGCACACGACGGCCACCGGACGGACCTCGCGCAGCGCAAGCTCGCCCACCTCGAGCCGCGCAGTCCTGGCGACGCGTGCGTACTTGAGCCCAGGGAAGCGTGCCGCGAGAAATGCCGCCTTTTCCGGGTCGATCCGCGTCACCAGCACGCGCTGACCCGCGCCGTGAAGCTCGCCGGCGATGAGCGCGATCTGGTCTTGAGTCTTTCCTTCGCCGAAGATCACCTCGGGTACGCCCAAGCGGTGCGCGCGCTGATGATCGACCGTCGCGTCCGCCAGCTCGCCAAAGGGCAGGGCACGCAGCTCGGACACGGCCGCGCCCACGTCGAGCTCGCCACCGCGCACGCGCTCTAGCAGATCACGAAGGCGCTCGAGACTCATCGGCGTGGCTACATAGCCGAGCGGACCAGATCCGTCGAGGAGCGCTGTCAGCGAGTGTTGAGGTGAGAAATCAGAGCCGTGTCGCTCGCGATTGACGGGCGCGGGACGGTCGATCAGGCTCCGGCCGTGACCACCAAGGACATCGCCGCTGAGCTCGCTGAGCTCGAAGATCTCGCCGCCCGCGTTGTCGAAAAGGCCCTCGCTCGTGGGGTCGATGTCGCCGAGGCCGTCGCGCGCTCGGGCTCGGAGCTCTCGACCAAGGTGAGGATGGGCGAGCCGGAGCTCGTCGAAGAGGCGAGCCATCGCGGGCTCGGACTGCGCGTCATCAAGCAGAATCGCGTGGCACTCACCTCCACGAGCGATCTCACGCGAGCGGGCATCGCGCGCTTCATCGACGACGCGCTCGAGCTCGTCGACGTGAGCCAAGAAGATCCCTTCGCGGGACCGGCACCCGCGGAGCTCGTCCTCGCCAAAGCCCCCACCGCTGGCGAGCTCTATGATCCGAGCCTCATCGACCTCGACGCCGAGCAGGCGCTCTCGCTCGCACGCCGTGGCGAAAAGGCCGCGTTCGACTTCGATCCGCGCATCGAGAACAGCGACGGCGCCACGTTTTCGCGCATGTCGGGCTGTTTCTCGATCGTGCTCTCGGGCGGATTTCGTGGCGGCTACGCGACCTCGTACGCATCGCTGGTCGTCGTGCCGATCGCCGTCGACGAGGGCAACAAGAAGCGCCGCGGTCACCACTGGACCGCCCGCCGCCATTTCTGCGAGCTCGACTCGCCCGAGAAGGTCGGAGCCGAGGCCGCGCGCCGGACGCTCCGCAAGCTCGGTGCGAAGAAGGCCCCGACGGGCGTCGTGCCGGTCGTCTTCGATCCAGATTCGGCGCGTTCGATCGTCGGGATGATGGCCGGCTGCGCGATGGGCAGCTCGATCTGGCGCAAGCAGAGCTACCTCGCCGGACGCATCGGCACTCAAGTCGCCAGCGAGCTCGTCACGCTCGTCGATGACCCGTTTCTCGCGCGCGCCCCGGGCTCCCGACCCTTCGACGGTGAGGGGCTCGCCTCGCGCCGCAATGTCTTGGTCGAGAACGGCGTTCTCCGCTGCTATCTCTGCGACAGTTACAGCGCCCGCAAGCTCGAGCTTCCGCTGACGGCCAGCGCGGCGCGCGGCTCGAGCGGCGATGTCGGCCCCACAACCACGAACTTCGTCTTGCAGCCGGGCACGCTCAGTCCCGAAGAGATCATCGCCTCGACGCCGCGCGGGCTCTACGTCACCGAGATGATGGGCTTCGGTTTCAATGCGCTGACCGGCGACTTCTCACGCGGCGCGGCCGGCTTGTGGATCGAGGACGGCAAGCTCACGTATCCGGTGAGCGAAGTGACCATCAGCCTCAACGCCGATGAACTGTGGAAGCGAATCGACGCCATCGGCAACGACCTCGACATGCGCACCGCGACCGCGTCGCCGACGATCCGTGTGTCCGCGATGACCATCGCCGGCAGCGCCACCGCCGAGTGAGCGGAGGCGGCTTGCGGGTCCCTCCTGCGGGCCCGCCAATTGGCAATTACCGCCGGCGCTCACCCTGCGCGGTATTGGCAATTCACTCTTCGACGTTGGCGGCTCCGGGTGTGGCTCCGTTCGGCTCGCTGGTCATGAAACCGTCAAGGGACTTTGGAGCGATGCGAAACACGCTGCGGCCGGCTTTGGTCTTGAGCGCGGGAAATCGTGAGAGGACTTTGCCCTCTATGTTGATGAGCTCGAGCGGCTCTCCCGAATTGGCGAGCCCACTCTTACCAAGTCGCGGAACGCGCAAGATGAGCGTGCCAGGCGCTGGTGCGGCGTCGTACTCGCCGTTGTCCACGTAGTCCTCGCCGACCACGAGTGCGTATTGCCCCGGCGCGAGCACGGCCTCGGGCAGCACCGTTTCGCCGCCAATGTCGCGGAACCGCGAGCCACCGAGGAGAGCGGGCACGAGTCCGTCGTTGTAGAGCTCGACCCACTCTTGCGCTGGCTCGGGGCCGAGCGGATTGGCAAATACTTCGCTCAGAATGACGTGCGACATGGGGGGTTTCGTCGCCAGCGTCACAACCGCCGAGCGCGTGTAGCCCGCGTCATCGATGCTCGTTACCATCAGCGTCGGCGTCGACGATGGCGCGAAGGGATGGAGCACAACGCCACCGGGTGTGCTCGTGAACACCTGCTCGAAGCCGCCACCCGACAGCGCGACGACACTGAAGAACAGTGCCGCATCGGGCATCGCCAGGACGACGCGATCATCCTCGACAAGGGCGCACGCGGGGCCAAACGGCACGAGCTCGCCTTGGCAATCGGCGCTTGCCAGCGGCGCAGGAAGCTCCACCCGTCGCGCGAGCAGCTGAGGTTCGAGCCGCGCGAGGCGTTCTTCGGGTGCATGCGCGAGGCCGATGGCGCCGGGCCTTCGCACGAACAAGGGCGGCAACAGCTCGCCAGAATAATTCGGCGGCATTGTGCCCGACTCGAGGTAGACGCAGCGCGTTGACAGCTCGCCCGCGGTGACTCCGCGCTGCAACGTCGCGTGGACGCCGCGCGGTGCCAACGAGACCTCGTTCATCAAGAGTGGCAGCTCGGCCTCTCCGCACCACACGCCTTGCGCCCCGCTCGCTGACTGCCCGCCGGGAGGCCACGCGTACCGCATGGTCGGCACCTCATCGGCGTCGTCGATGGTGAGCCCAACCGAGAAACGCGGCGATGCGCTCGCGAGTGTGTAAGAGACGCCGGGCTCGAGCAGCTCGGTCGGCGCGAGGATCGCCTCCTCGTCATCGAGCGGCCAGGTCAGCGCTGGCACCAACCGCGCTTGGAGCGCCTCAGAAATCCGTGCGTCGGCAAAGTGCGAGAGCTGTCCGGCGGTGATTTCCCCGGAGAACAGCATGAGCTGGGTCGCGTCGAGCGGCCCCAGCCCAGCCCCCGGCGCAAGTCGCACGCGCAGCCGCAACGCCGATGGCGCCCTTTGCAGATGGCCGTCGGGCAGCACCGTCACCGACCACGGCAGCGCGTCATCTGTCGTAGCGGGGCCGGGCTCGTCGTCGACGGGCGCATCAGGAAGGCCAGGCATGCAACCGGTGAGCAAGGCAGGCGCGTACGCGGTGAGGATGAAGAGTAACGGCAGCAGCTGGTGATTCGGGGTCATGCACGTTCATCGTCACTACGCCGCGGGCGTTTCGGGCGCGTCTCGGAAAAGTCTTGCCAAGTGCGCGTGGGCACACGGCGATGTCGCTATCATCCGGCGCGTGACACCTGAGCAGATCCGCGCGCTTCGAAAGCTTCTGTTGTGCACGATGCAGGAGCTCGGCGACACCATCGAAGTGACGCCCGCGACCGTGATCGCGTGGGAGGACGCCGCGGAATTTCCGACCAAGAAGCACATCGATGCGATGGCTGCGCTCGCGGCAAAAGGGCCGGACGCGGTCGTTCGACGCCGTCGACGTTCGCGCGCGACGACGCCGATGGCTGCGCTCGCCGATCCCGAGCTGTGGCGTGTCGTCCGAAAGCTCGCCGCTCACCCGGAGCTCTTGCGTCAGGTACAAAAGCTCGCGGAAACTTGGAACGACCCCGCCGGCGAGTCGTGAGTTGGCCGCACCCCGCACGCTCGCGGATCTGGCCTATTTATCAGGCACTTCAGAACGATTTGCGCCCGCTGTTTGGGCATCGCTCTCGCGCCCGGCATCGCCATCGCCATCGCCCGCCGCGTCGCCCTCGCCATCGCGATCGCCCCCCGCATCGCCATCGCGATCACCCTCCGCATCGCCCTCACCCTCGCGCTCGCTCTCGCCGTCAGCCTCGGCTTGCGCGGCCTCTTGCACTTGGAGCATGAGCTCTTCGGCGAGCGGTTGTGTCGGATCGATCGGCTCGTCCGGTTCGTCGTCGAAGCTGATGGCACCGGCGGGCGCTGACTCGCCGAGGCGACGCTCGTAGGTGCTGCGCGAGTCGTCGCTCAGCTCGGTGAACTCGCGCAGCGCGGGCAGCTCTTCGAGCGATTTCAGACTGAACAGCTCGAGGAACGCATCGCTCGTCCCGTAGAGCAGGGGGCGACCGGGCTCTTCTTTCTTGCCGAGCACCCGAACGAGCTCGCGATCAAGCAGCGTCCGCAACACCGGACCCGAGTCCACCCCGCGCACCTCGTCGATCTCGGGGCGGGTGATCGGCTGGCGGTACGCCAGGATGGCGAGCGTCTCGAGCTGCGCGCGCGACATGCGGACCGGTTTTTTTCCCGTGATCTCGCGCACGACGGCCCCGAACGCCGGATTGGTGAGAAACGTGTAGCCGCGAAACGTCTCGTTCAGCTCGACCCCGCGCCCGGCGAAATCAGCCAGAATTTCCGCCAGAATCTCGCTTACGAAGGCGCGCTTCGTCTTCGTCACGCGCACCAGATCACGTAAGGGCAAGGGTGCCGACGCGGCGAAAAGAATCGCCTCGAGCATGCCTTTCAAATGGCCGCGAGACAGCTCGGTCGAAGCGCGCCGAAGCTGCTCCCACGCGGAGCGCTGAAATCGGAGCGGGTCGAAGACGATGACACTCATAAGCTCGTCGCCACAGGGCCCCCCGTGCCGCTATTGCCGCTATTGCCGCTATTGCCGTTATTGCCGTTATTGCCGCTATTGCCACTCTCGTCGTCGCTGCCACTCAAGCCACTCAAACCACTCAAGCCACTCAAACCACTCATGCCACTCTGGTCCTCGTTGGCAGGGATGCCACGGTCGTCAATCTCTACGCTGTCGAGCGGCTTGGCTTCGGGCTCCCGCGGGCGCTCGGCGTCTTCATCGATTCGCTTTGCCGCCAGCTCGACCACGAGCTCGCCCAGCGCATCGATTTGCGTGATGCGGGCGACACGCATCTTGCACATCTCGAGCAGCGCCAGAAACGTGAGCACGAGCGCAAATCGCGACTGGTCCGCGCCGTCGCCGCCGAGCTCGAACAGCTCCGCGAACTGCATCCGCCGGCGCGCCATGAGCAGCTCTGTCAGCTGCACGATGCGCTCGGTGACGCCGATGCGCTCGAACGCTACGTGGTGCTGCTCTTGTGCGGCCGCGCGCGCCAAGATCTTGTCGAACGCGTCGAAGAGCTTGAACACATTCGTCGCCGCGAAGGGGACGCTGCCCTCGCGGGTCGTTTCTTTGCTGCCGCGCTCGAAGGTGTCGCGCCCCGGCATCGAGCGGCTGCCGAGCGACTCGGCCACGTGCCGATACTTCTGGTACTCGAGCAGCCGGCGAATGAGCTCGCCGCGCGGATCTTCTTCGACCGACGCCTCGCCGTCGCCATCTTCCGCGTCGCCGTTCGCCACGAGCTCGCGCGGCAAGAGCATCTTCGACTTGATGTACGTGAGCTCTGCCGCCATCACGAGGTACTCGCTCGCGGTATCGATCTTCAGCTCGGTCATGAGCGCGAGGTACTCGAGGTACTTCTCGGTCAC
>SHZB01000112.1 GCA_009692485.1 Myxococcales bacterium | reverse complement strand
GAGACGGAGGTACGGAAGCTCCACGGCCGCGAAATCGTGACCGAGCTCGTACTCTCGGAACGGTATATTCTGTCCATCGCGGGCCGAGCGCTCGACTTCGATGCGATCGTGCCGACGCTTCGCCACGCGACGTGGATGTTGAAGACTGCCATCGAATTCGACCACTATTCACCCGTGAATCAAACGCGTACAGCTGCCAAATGGGCGGAGCGCTGCCGCCCCGATGAACTTCGATTGCTACACTGGGCGACGTCGCGCGAGAGCCCGACCACGACTCCCACTCGTCCCGTGGTAAGCGGAGTCGTAGCGGAGGGATGACGTGTTCGGTTTTCTCAAGAAAGCGGTAGCCGACCAATTCATCGCGCGACCGAGCTCGGCGACCGGCCAGCTCGTCTACCGATGGCCCGACCAGAGCATCCCGGACGGAGCGAAGCTCACCGTGCGAGCGGACGAGTGCGTGCTCTTCTTCAAACAGGGAGCACTCGCCGGAAAGCTCGAGGCCGGTGCCCACCTCATCGACTCGCAGCACATGGCGTTCCTTGGGGACATTGTTGTCTCGCCCCTGACGAACGACAACCACTACCTCACCGAGGTCTTCTTCGTCCGTCGCACCGAGCACCCTTACTCCCTTGGGCCGGTGAAGCTCGGAAACTTTCAGGACCTCGCTTCGAGGATGATGGTGACCCTCGGCTACGCGGCCTCGTTCACCGTGCGAGTGACCTCGCCCGAGCAGCTTATTACGCGCCTCGTTGGCATGAGCAGCAACGTGATGGAGGGGCTCGGGACCTTCCTTGAAGGTCGCATTCGCTCGATGCTGCAGCAAGCCGTCGGTCGCATCGCGGCGTCCGAGCCCGTGCTCCAGATCGCCTCGAACCAATACAGCGAAGAGCTTGGCCAGGCGGTCATCGAGCGAACGCGTACCGAGTTTGCGAACGATGGCATCGAGGTGTCGCGTTTTCTCTCGCTCGATCTTCGACTCGATCCGGCCTCCGAGGCAGAGCTTCGCTCCTTCGGAGGAAAGCTGGCCGACCTCTCGGTTCAGCGCGAGCAAGCCGACGTCGGAAACCAAGCAGGCTTCGCGGCTTACAACTTGGTGAAGGGGCAAGCCGACCTCATGCGTGGTGTCGCGTCGGGCGCGGCGAGGCACGGGCTCCCCGCTCTCGCCCCCATGGGCGGCGTCGGCATCGGAGGGCCCATGCTAGGGGCCGCGTTCTCGATGCCGAGCACGCAAAGCAACTACCATCCTGCGCCTCCTGCTCCACGCCTCGGAGGAGCCCGCATTCCCAAGTACTACCTGCGCGGACCTGGTGGCGTCGAAGGACCGTATCCACCGCGGCAAGTCGCGCTGCGTGCCGCGTCGCTGCGTCTCCAAGCGGACTCAGTGTTCGTTCGGGTGCCGGGAGCGACCGAATGGGAAATCGGAGGCGACGTTCCCGAGATTGCGAACGAGCTCGAGAAGCGCCTCGCCAAGGACCCACCGGCGTCGGTCCGTGATTCGGCCCAGAGCCTCGCATCCCCAACCGATGCATTCGAGCGCGGTCTTCAGTTGGTCGTGACGGACAAGTTGCTCACCGGCGATGAGCTTGACCTCTTGAGCATGCTCGCGGTCACCGCAGGCCTCGCCAAAGATGCAGACGCTGCGCGCCAATATGTGAGCATCCGGGCGCGCGCGCTTGGCTGCGAGATCCGCGACCACTCGGCGGCTCAGCCCAGCCTCGACGCGAGCGTAGGTGCGCCGACGAGCGCCCCGATGCCGACGAGCGCCCCCATGCCGATTGCCCCGTCGACTCAGCCAGCGGGAGGACCACCGCCGCTGAGAGTCGGGACCGTTTACGTCTACGACAACGGCGTGCAGCGCACGGAAGGCCTCAGCGCCAAAGCGGTAGCGGCGCGTGTGAAGGCTGCACCGGACGGCGTCCACATGGTGTGGTGGCTAAGCGCCGAGCACTGGACCTCCGCCGAAGACGTCGATGCCATCAAGGTCGAGGTCTCCAAGCTCGGGTGACCGAGTTCGATGGAGCCGCGCGCACAGGGACTCAGCGCTCTCGCTCTACCGCGGCGGCGTTACGGCTCGCGGGTAGGCGAAAGATTTGCAGCGCGAATGCGCCTTCGCCGAGGGTGGCGCTCACTTCGGCGCTGAGGGTGTCGTCGGCGAGGATGCAGAGGGCGCGGTCCGAGGGTACGGCGGCGACGCGCCCGTCGAGGTCGTCGGCGGCGAGGCGGTGCTTGTGACTGGTGCGGAGCGTGAGCTCGAGCTCTTCGACCGTGGCCGCACCGACGGCGAACGCGCGGTAGCACTCGCCCGCGCGCGCGCTGAAGCTATGGGCCAGGGCGACCTCACCGTCCGGGCTCACGACGCCCGTCACCGTGTCGCCGAGCCGCGCCATGCCGGTGCTTGGTCCGCACGCGAGGCCGAGTCGCTCGACATCGCGAATTGGCTCAGTTTCGGGCCGAAACTCGCCGAGGCAAGTCCGAAACGATTTGCCCGCGCCCGGCTGGGCTGAGGTTTTTTCGGTCATGCCGAGTGCCGTGACGTCGCCGTTTTCGAGGCCGCTTTGCGGGCGCGCAGCATTGGCAGCACCGACTCGTTGCGAGGACTCCGTGGTCGTCTCGGCTGGCCGCAAAAAGGGGACGGTGGCGTCGCGCACGCTCGCATCGGGAGCCGCCTCCCACGGACGTTTCTCTTCGCTGCAGCCCGTGCCAACCAGCGCCATCGCCAGGACGAGCACGATGCGCGTGCTCCTGCCCACCAGTCTCGTGCGCGAGCGGCGCCAGGGTCGTGAACTCAGCTGGGCCATGCGCATCAACGTCGGTGACCATGCCGCCGAGCCGCCGACGCGGCAAGACGCGGCAACACGCGGCAACACGCGGAACTTCGAAACAGGGCCCGTGTCCCGCGCTGAGGGTTGTCGAGTAGAGTGCCGCGCGCATGGATATTTACGCGGAGCGTCGCCGGCAGGTGCTCGAGCGAATCGAGGGAGCGGCGATCATCCTTTCCGCGCCCGCCACCATTCGCAACAACGACGTCGAGCAACCTTGGCGGCAGGACTCGGACCTTTACTACCTCACGGGTTGCGACGAGCCCGAGAGCGTGCTCGTGCTCTCGAAGACACACGCCGAGCACCGCGCAGTTTTGTTTTTGCGGCCGCGCGATCCGGAGCGCGAGGTTTGGGACGGTGAGCGCGTGGGCGTCGAGGCGGCTCCGGCGCGCTTCGGGGTCGATGCCGCGTTTCCGATCACGGAGCTGCGAAAGAGCCTCCCCGCATACCTCAACGGCGCGAGCGAGCTGGTCTACGAGCACGGTCGGCAGCACGAGCTCGACACGCTCGTGGACCAAGCCGTAACCGACGTGCGCGCGCGCGGAAGGGCCGTGGCGGGGTGGCCACGCACGCGGCGGCATCCCGATGGCGTGTGGCACGAGCTGCGCCTGCGCAAGAGCGACGCCGAGCTCGCGTTGATGCGCCGGGCTGCCGCGATCACGACGGAGGCGCACGTCGCGGCGATGGCGGCCGCGCGCGCTGGGGCCTTCGAGTACGAGCTCGAGGCGGTGCTGCTCGAAGCGTTTCACCGCGGTGGCGCTGAGCGCGTCGCCTACTCGCCGATCGTCGGCTCCGGGCCGAACGCGACGGTGCTTCACTACCGCGCCAACCGCCGCAAGCTAGAAGAGGGCGAGCTGATCCTCATCGATGCGGGCTGTGAATATGGCTACTACGCGAGCGACGTGACGCGGACCTTTCCGGTCAACGGTCGCTACTCGGTGCCGCAGCGAAAGATCTACGAGGCGGTGCTCGCGGCCCAGGAGGCGGCCATCCTCGCGACCAAGCCGGGCACGACGATCGAAGAGCTGCACGCCATCACGGTGCGGACGCTGACGGCCGGGATGCTCGACGTCGGGCTCCTCACGGGCACGCTCGAGGAAGCGCTCGAGAAGGAAGAATATCGGCGTTACTACATGCACCGGACCAGTCACTGGATCGGCATGGACGTGCACGACGTCGGCGCGTATTTCGTCGGGGGTAAGCCGCGTCCGCTCGAGCCGGGCATGGTGTTCACGATCGAGCCGGGGATTTACGTCGGGGCCAATGATCTTCGCGCGCCCCCAGAATTCCGCGGGATCGGCGTGCGGATTGAGGATGACATCCTCGTCACGGAGACTGGCCACGAGAACCTCACGGCCGCGATTCCGAAGAGCGTCGACGAGATCGAGCGGGCCTGCCGGGGATGAGCGGGCGGGGAGTCGCCCTTGCGCTAGGCGCGTGGTTCGACGTGCGTGCGCGGGATTTGCCGTGGCGGCGAACGCGCGATCCGTACGCCGTGTGGCTGAGCGAGGTGATGTTGCAGCAGACGCGCGTCGACACGGTGGTGCCGTACTACGAGCGGTTTCTCGCGGACTACCCGACGCTCGAGGCGCTCGATAATGCAACGCTCGACCATGTCCTCGCGCGCTGGAGCGGCCTCGGATATTACCGGCGCGCCCGCCAGCTCAAGCTCGCGGTGAGCGAGGTGCGGACGCGCTATGGAGGCGAGCTGCCCCGCAGTGTGGAGGCGCTGCGAACGCTGCCGGGGATCGGCGCGTACACGGCCGGGGCGATCGCGAGTATCGCATTCGCGGAGCCGGCGCCGCTCGTCGATTCGAACGTCGCCCGCGTGCTCGCGCGGCTGTTCGCGATCGAGGAAGTGGTCAGCAGCGGCCCCGGGCTCGCGCGCTGTTGGGAGCTCGCTGGGCAGCTGGTTCCAAGAAAAAATCCGGGGCGTTTCAATCAGGCGCTGATGGAACTCGGGGCGCTGGTGTGCACGCCGAAGAAGCCCGCGTGCGAGCGATGCCCCGTGGCGAGATATTGCGTCGCGAGGCGAGACGGTCGCACCGCTGAGCTGCCGCGAGTCGCGCCGAAAAAGCCGCCGGTACCGATTGCGCTCGTCGCCGCGGTGGTGCGATGTGGCGAGCGCGTGCTCCTCGCTCGGCGGCGTGAAGACGGCCTCTACGCGGGGATGTGGGAGCCGCCGCTCGTCGAAGCGAACACGGTGAGTGGGGCGCGCGGCAAGCTCGCGGATTACGGCGTCCTGCGCACCTTGCGCCTCGCTGACGCGGGCTCCTTGCGGCACGTGCTGAGCCACCGCCGCTTCGAGATCACCGTGCTCGCGGGCAGGGTTCGGGCAAGGGCGCGCCTCCCCGACGAGGTGCCGGTGCCGTACCGCGAGCTCGGCTGGAAACTCCCTCGCGAAGCGGCCCTCTCGACCTTGGCAAAAAAACTCATAAACGCCGCAAATTCTGGGACAAAAGTGATTTTGGCCGCGCTGGTCTCGGGCATGGTTTTCGCCACCGGTACGGCTCACGCACAGCCCGCGGAAGCACCCGTCGCCGCACCCGTCGCCGCACCCGTCGCCGCACCCGTCGCCGCACCCGTTGCAGTGCCAGATGGCCTGACCGCGGCCGAGCATGAGGACTTGCGTCTGCTCTCGCTTCCGGGCTCGCGCCACCTTCGCTTTCAGGGGCTCCTGATGGGCGGGCGCGGGCTGCGCTTCAACAACCCATTTCGCTTGGCGACGCAGCTCGGCCAGGTCGGAGAATCGCTCTCGCTCGCGGCGCCCTTCGTTACCCTCGGGCTCGGTCTGACGATGGGAGAGCCCTTCGGTTGGCAGCACGGTCCGAGCGTGCACCTCGCCGTTGCGCTCGAGGGCGTGCCCCAACAAGCCGTGAGCGTGACCTACCTCGTGCGGCGCGAGGCGAGCCCGTATTTTGCGGGCCATGCGCGACTCGGCGGCTCGGCGTTGACGGCTCCTGATCCGAACCTGGGCGGCGAACTCGCGGTCGGCGGCACGCTCTACGCGACCGGTGCGCTCGGCGTCGTAGGCGAGGTCGTGGGCAATCTTTTCTACGGCGCTTCCACCTACGACACAGACTTCACGACGGTCCCGGTGCTCTCGATTCAGCTCGGGCTCGCCGTCGATCTCGAGGTGCTTCCGTGAGGCCACCTGCGACGCTCTCAGGTTCGCGGCCGCGCGGGTCGTCGTTGCCCCCTTCGAATTCGCGCCCGTCGAATCCGCGCCCGTCACGGCTCGGGCTCTTGCGCTTGGGCGCGCTGTGGCTCGCGCTCGCGGCTCCGACGGCGGGCGACATCGGCAGCTGCGGTCGTGCGCGTGAAGATCTCGATGCTGGCAAATTCTTCGCCGAAAAGAGCGCGATCGACTGCGCCAATTGCATCCAGTGCAATATCGCCACGAGCGTTTGCGACGCGGCCTGCGATCCGGCCGAGACCGCGAGCGCGTTTGCGGACGGCTGTTATCCGCTCGTCCACGACGGCGAGGTTTGTCTCGCGGCGCTCAGCCACGCGTCGTGCGACGACTACCAGAGCTACATGGCCGAGCTTGGAGCGACGGCGCCGACCGAGTGCAACTTCTGTCCGCCCGAGCGCCGGCCGACATCGGAGGGGCCATGAGTCGCGCCGCTTCGTTCGCGGTCGCGCTGGGACTCGTCGTTTCGCTGCTCGGGTGCAACGCCGGCCGCGCCTTCATCGCCACGCCGAACGACTACGCCGCGTACCGTCGCGTGCGGCTCGCGCCCGATCTCGATACGCGCCTGGCCGCGGCCTTCGAGTACCTCGATGAGCACCCCGATGGCCGCTATGCCGAGCGTCTGCAGCGCTTCGTCGCGCGCGCGGAGCCCGTGGTTTTTGCGGCTCGAAAGCGCGGGCTCGCCGGCCTCGAGGCGTACTTGAACGCGATGCCGCACGGACCCAACGCGGACTACGCGCGAGAGCTCCTCGTCCAGGGTCGCATGGATGCGCGTCGCGGTGATCTCGCGACCCGCAGCGCGCGCGAGACAATGCTCAAGTCCGAGGCCGCGGGGGCGAGCCGCAAAGTCGCCGCCGAGGTTGCGCTCGGCTGGGCCCGCGAGCTCGTCGATCCGCAGGTTTGGGCCTCGAGCTTCGATCGCGCGCCGCCGAAGCTGCTGGTCCGCTTTCGCTTGTCGGCGCCGGCGCCCGAGTGCGCCAGGACGGCCGATGGGCAGGCCTGTGACAAGTTGGTGGTGCGCCGGTTCATCGCGCGAACAGAAAGCGGTGAGCTCGAGCGAGAGCTGTCCATCGCCGTGCGCTTGACGCTCGACCGCGACTACCGAGCAGAGCGCGTCGATGTGAGCGGCGTCGATCTCTTCGTCGGCACGATCGAGGCAGAGACCGGAGTCGGCATCGAGCGCGGGGACGAAAAGGCAGCTGCTTCCGCGATGCGAGTTTTCTCTGAGCGCTTGCAACACGCGGTGCTCGCGGATGGCCGGCTTTGCAGCGGTGGCGAGAGCGCCGCCGGAGTCCTCACGCTCGCGTGCGAAGACAGCGGCATCGTCCTCGTCGTCGAGCGCGGTCGCGACGGTGGCGCCGATCGCATGAGCTTCGCCCGTCGCTCGCGCTGATGCTGATGCTGATGCTGATGCTGATGCTGATGCTGATGCGGGCGGCTTGAATGCGACCCTTGCCGGGGTTAGGACGCGGCGTATGAACGGCGACATCGACGTCCTCACACTCGGCCCGCACGAGATCCGCTCGCGGCTCTTCGTCGGCACCGGAAAGTATCGCGATCTGACCGAGACACGCGCGGCGCTCGTGGCGTCGGGGGCGCACGTGGTGACCGTCGCGCTGCGAAGAATCGATCTCTCCGGTCGCGGGGAAGGCTCGATGATGAGCTTGCTCACCGAGCAGCTCGACGGCCGGCCGCGATGGCTGGTGCTGCCCAACACGGCCGGCTGCTACACGGTCGACGACGCCGTTCGCACCTGTCGGCTGGCGCGCGAGCTTGGCCTCGCCAGCATCGTGAAGCTCGAGGTGATCGGGGACGAGCGGACGCTATTTCCGGACAACGCAAAGACCATCGAAGCGGCGCAGATCCTCGTCGGCGAGGGCTTCACCGTGCTGCCGTATTGCACCGACGATCCGGTCGTGTGCCGGCGACTCGAGGAGGTCGGCTGTGCCGCCGTGATGCCGCTCGCCGCGCCGATCGGCTCGGGCCTCGGGATCCGCAATCCCTACAATCTTCGCATCATCATCGAGCACGCGAAGGTCCCCGTGATCGTCGATGCCGGCGTCGGCACGGCGAGCGACGCCGCGGTCGCGATGGAGCTCGGCTGCGACGGCGTGCTGATGAACACCGCGATCGCCGCGGCGAAAGATCCGCTCGCGATGGCCACGGCGATGCGGCTCGCAGTGGAGGCGGGGCGGCTCGCGTTCAAGGCGGGCCGAATGCCGCGGCGTCTGTACGCGCACGCCTCGTCACCGACCGTCGGTCTGATCGATTAGCCGACTCGCGAGCCATCGCGCGTGCGCTCCGCGAGGCATGAATTTCGCGCGCACACGGACTTGGCTGGCGTCGATCCGCGTCACGCCGCGCGGCGTCGGCGGCGCATGAATCGCGTCACGCTCGAGGGCGTCGGCGGCGCATGAAACACGTCACCAGCGTCATCGCGCTCGTCGCCCACCACGGGGCGTTGCCGATCACGGAGTAGACCGTCGCCACGCGCATGTAGCGGGCCTCGCCCACCAGCGCCTCTCGCTTCATCGTGCCGCCCTGCACGACGACCCGGCCCACCGGATCGATGATCCCGGACACGCCGCTGTTGCTCACGCGCGCGAGAAACATCCGGTGCTCGATGCTGCGAAACTTCGCGAGGGCGTAGTGCTGCCACGGCTCGGCGGTGTCGGGGGTCACGCCGTCGGCTGCCGCTTCATTCTGAAACCAGCGGTCGTTGGTGAGGTTCACGAGCAAGTCCGGATCGCCCGCGCGCACCAGCTTGTTCACGAAGCTCGGGATGATGTCCTCGTAACAAATCGTCGTGGCGATGCGATGCGTGCCGAGGCGCAGCGGCTCGAACGAGGTGCCCGCCGTGAACGCGCCCGAGTTCGGCGACCACTCGTACAGAATCGGCAGCAGCTCGCCGAGCGGCAGGTACTCGCCGAACATCAGCAAGAACTGCTTGTCGTAGCGGCCCAGGATCTTGCCGCTCGCGTCGGCGATGAACGCCGAGTTGAAGTAGCGCGCGCGTCGTCCCTTGGGGCCCGTCTGCTCGAGCCGCTCGTAGAGCACGCCGCCCACGACCGCCGCGGCGCCAATTTCTTTCGTCACCTTCTCGAGGCCGCGCTGGTGGGTGGCGACGTCGAAGGCGCCCGGGATCGTCGCCTCGCTCCACACCAAGAGCTCGGCACCTTGATCGCGCGCGGCCTTCGAGAGAGCGAGGCTGTCTTTTACGGCGCGCTTGCGATCGAGCAATCCGATGTGGGACTGCACGAGGCCGATCTTCACCGGCTCGGCGCGAGCGATCCGCGCATCGATTGCGCGAATGCGTAGATCGCCATAAATCAGGGCAAGGGCGAAGATCGCGAGCCCGACGGCGATGCTCCTTCGACAGGCGCGCCATCGCTTCGCGGCCTCGGCCACGACCTCTGCAATCGCGATGTTCACGCCGACGAAGACGAGGCTCGCGAGGATCGGGCCGCCGAGATCTGCCGTCTGAAGCAAGATCGGGATCTCGTGAAAGCCCGCGGCGAAGTACCACGGAAATAGTAGCGGGTAGACCAGCTCGCTCAGCGCGAAGGCGCCCGCGAAGCTGAGCCCGCGGTGCCAGCCCCGCTCGGTCGCTCGCGCGTACGCGTACGCGAGGAGGCCGATGCTCCCCCCTTGATAAAAGGACACGATGCTGGCGAACGCGACGCACACGGGCAGCGGAAATCCGCTGAAGGTCGAGAGCATCTGGGTGAGCCACGAGAAGCCGATCATCACGGCCAAGAAGCCGCTCCACAACCCGAGCTTGAGCGCGAGCCGCGGGGTCTGTCCGCGCAGAGCGAGTAAGAGCGGCACCCACGCGATGAAGCCCACGGGCCACACGCCGATGCCCACGAATGCGATCGGGAAGAGCACGCCGGTGAGGGTCGCGAGGAGAACGGCCGCGCGCGTGCCGAAGACTTTCTCGGGCTTCCAGTTGTCGTCGACGCTCATTGTTTCGCGGGGTAGTAACATGCCTCCTACGGCATGGCCCGCATCGTTCACATCGAGGATGAACCGGCGAATCGGCTCCTCGTTCGCAAGCTCCTGATGCGCGCCGGCCACGAGGTCATCGACGCCGCCGACGGCATCGAGGGCGTGCGGCTCGCGTGTTCTTCGTCGCCCGATCTGGTGCTCGTGGATCTCAATATTCCCGGCCTCGACGGCTTCGAGGTGACGCTGCGCTTGCGCGCCGAGCCCTCCCTCGCGGGCGTGCCGATCGTGGCCGTCACCGCGGAGGGAGATCGCGACACCAGCCTCGCGGTCGGGTGCGACGGATTCCTCCAGAAGCCCATCGACGCGCGCACCTTTGCGCAAACGATTCAGGGCTATCTCGGCGGCGTCCGCGATGAACCGCCCGCGGGCCGCGCGCTCTTGCTCCGCGAGCAGAGTCAGCGGATCGTGAGCCACCTTGAGCAGAAGGTCGCCGAGCTGTCCGCTGCCAACCTGCGCCTCTGCGATCTCGACGCCGCACGCAGCGCGTTCTTTCGGAACGTGACGCACGAGCTTGCGACGCCGATGACGCCGATCGTGGGTTATCTCACGCTGCTTCGCGACCGCGAGCTCGGCCAGCTCGTGCCGGCACAGAGTCGCGCGCTCGACGCGATGCACGAGTGCGTCGGAAGGCTGCGGCAAATCATCGACAACCTCCTCGACGTGACCGGCCTCGAGACCGGACGCCTCACTTTTGCAAGCGCGCCCTACGATTTTGGGGACACCGTGCGCGCCTGTCTCGAGCGCTATCGTGAACGCTTCGAGGTGGCCGGGGTTCGGGTAAGGACGGCGCTGCCCGGGCGGCGACTGCCAGCTCACGGGGATGGCGAGCGGCTCTCGCGTGCCGTAGGCCAGCTGCTCGACAACGCCGCGAAATTCACGCCGCGAGCGGGTCACGTCGGCGTGATGGTGCGCGCTTGCGATCTTGGCGGCTACGAGCTGTCGGTCGCGGACTCTGGCCCTGGCGTCCCGGCCGAGCGGCACCTGCAGATCTTCGAGGCGTTCTACCAAGTGGACGGCTCGGTCACCCGTACGCATGGCGGCACCGGAGTCGGCCTCGCGATCGCGCGCCGCACCGCGCTCGGTCTCGGCGGAGACCTGCGCATCGAGTCGCCGTGCGCCATCGAGATCGATGGACAGTGCCTGCGTGGTGCGGCCTTCACCCTCACCGTTGCCGAGCGCGCCCCGGTCCTTCCGCTCGAGCGCGCAGAACAGATCACGCGGTGATTTACCTCGACTGGAACGCGACGTGTCCTCCGCATGAGGACGTGTGGCTGGTGATGCGCGCGGCCTTCGAGGACGGCTGGGGTAACCCCGCCAGCGTGCATCGCGTGGGTCAGCGTGCGCGGTCCTACCTCGATCGAGCGCGAGCCAGCGTCGCCTTGCTCGTCGGTCGCGACGGCCGTGACGTCATCCTCACGTCGGGCGGCACCGAGGCCAATAACCTGGTGCTCACGTCGCACTTCACCGAGCATGAGAATGCCGGCTTCGTCGTCGGCGGCCTCGAGCATCCGTCGGTCCTCGAGGCGGCGTACGAGCTGTCGCGAAGGGGCGCCTTCGTCCGTGTGGTGCCGCCCGAGCCCGACGGGAGAGTCACCGTCGAGCGCGTGACCGCAGAGCTCGAGCGGGTCCCCGCGGGAACGGGCCCGGTGCTCGTCAGCCTCCAGGCCGTGAATCACGAGACCGGCGTCATCCAGCCCGTCACCGAGGTCACGCGCGCCGCACACGCACGGGGCGCACGCATGCACGTCGACGCGGTGCAGGCGGCCGGCAAGCTCGACCCCGCCCACTGGGACGCGGCCGACTTCGTCGTCGTCGCGTCGCACAAACTCCGCGGGCCCAAGGGGATCGGCGCGCTCGTGACGATGCCACATATCGAAGTGCGTCCGCAGTTGCGTGGCGGCGCGCAAGAGCGAGGATTGCGCGCGGGCACGCAGGATGCCCACCTCGCGGCTGGCTTTGCGGTGGCGTGCGAGCGTGCCGCTGCCCATCCACTCGTCGGCGACGAAACCGGGCGGTTGCGCGACAGGCTCGAAGAAGCGCTGGTGCGACTCGGCGAGGCACACGGGCTCGGCGTCGTGGTGAACGGCACGGCACCGCGGCTACCGAGCGTGAGCAACGTCTCGGTATCGGGCTGGCGCAGCGCCGAGCTTGCGGCCGCGCTCGATCTCGAGGGTGTCGCGGTCTCGAGCGGAGCGGCGTGTAGCGCGGGCACGCCCGAACCATCACGCGTCATCAGCGCCATGCTCGGACCGGCGCGGGCCGCCGAGGCGCTGCGGCTCTCGCTTGGTGAGGCGACGACGGAGGCGGATGTCGATGGCGCGATCGCGGCGATCGAGCGCGTGTTTCGTCGCTGCCGCTGAACGTACGAGGCGCTGAAGTGATGGATGAGTTGCGGGCACCGTTGCTCATCCATTCCGTGATCGATGGGGCATAAGCGATCGGAATTGCTCGGAGTCTCGCCGGCTCACGAAGAGCAACGCGGCGCATACACTGAATGGATATCGACGATGCAGACTCACTGAACGTGCGGCTCCATGGTAGTGCTGCTTTTCTTGACCGTTTCGTCATCGCCGAGGCGAGGGCGACGGCTACGGGCGGGCAACCGACCGACCTTCCGACCCGCACATGATCTCGAACGACGAAGCCAAAATCTCCGCCCTCATCGACCGAATCGCCGAGGTCTGTCCGATGCCCGCCAGCGCAGAGCGCGTGCTGCTCCTCGCGGCCGATCCGAGCTGTGAGATCCGTCAGGTCGCCGAGGCCATCTCTGCCGATCCGGCGCTCGCGGCCGAGTGTTTGCGCATCGCAAACAGCGCGGTGTTTCGTCGCGCGCGCCCGGTCGACACGCTCGGGCAGGCCGTCTTGACGCTCGGCCTCGCGCAGATCCACCAGATGGCGTCGGCGATGGCGTTGATGGCGGCGTTTCAGACCGAGCACGAGCTGTCGCGGGAGTTTCAGACCGCGAGCGTCTTGTCCGGGAGCCTCGCCGGGTTCGTGGCGGGTTCGCTCAGCGTCGCCCCGGGCGTCGGCTTCCTCGCCGGGCTGCTCGCCGAGGTCGGAGCGATGGCGTGCCTTGCCATCGACGGCGAGCGCTTCACCAAGATTTTCGACGCTGCCGGCGCGTCATGGGAAGAGCGCGCCGCTGGCGAGACCGCGCGCTACGGGTGTCCCAGCTGGCAGCTCGGTTCGCGCCTGCTTCGACGCAACGAGCTACCCGCGACCATCTGCGACGCGGTCGGAGCGAGCATCACCGACGCGGACATCGAACATGACGAGGCTCTGCCGCGCGCGACCGTGTTCGGACGCGTGGCCGCGAGCGTGATCGTGGGCCTCGGTGACGACGACGAGCTCGCGACCATCGGCGGAGCGCTGTTCCAGCTCGCGACACGGCTCGGCATTCCGATGGATGACGAGGCCGCCGCCGTCGCGCTCGCGGACCGCGCGCTGGCCTCGACCGAAGCCAAGCTGCGGGCATGAGTGCGCCAACTTCACGCTAAAGA
>SHZB01000111.1 GCA_009692485.1 Myxococcales bacterium | reverse complement strand
ACACAGCGAGACGCAAGCGTTTGTCGTTAGGGGTATTTGCCAGAGTCGTCGCCAGAGTCGTCGCCAGAGTCGTCGCCAGAGTCGTCGCCAGAGTTTGTCCGGAGCGGTGTTGTGCATGGCGGTGTTTCAGCTTCGAACGCTGCCGGCTCGTCACTTGCTCGCAGGCCGTTGGCGCGCCTTCGAGCGGCTGCGATTCGTCGGGCCCTTGGGCGCGCGACTTGACCGGGTGACGGATGAAAGCCACGGGAAGCGTCGCCTCGTTCGGTGCGGTTCAGGACAGCCGCGTGGCGTTACGGCTTGAGGCGCATGCGCCGTGCCGGTACGAAGCTGCCGCATGAGCTACGTGGTGCTCGCCCGCAAGTGGCGACCGCAGAGCTTCGACGATCTCGTCGGCCAAGGCCACGTCGCGCGCACGCTCGCCAATGCGATCGCCACGGGCAGGGTGGCTCATGCGTTCTTGTTCACCGGAGTTCGCGGAGTGGGCAAGACGACGAGCGCGCGCATCCTAGCCAAGGCGCTGAATTGCGAAGTTGGGCCGACCGCAACGCCGTGCCTCAAGTGCAACCCGTGCCGCGAGATCGGTGACGGTACCGCGGTGGACGTGCGGGAGATCGACGCCGCGAGCTACACCGGCATCGACGATGTCCGTAAATTGCAGGAAGGCTTGCCCTATCGGCCAGCGCGGGATCGCTACAAGATTTTCATCGTCGACGAAGTGCACATGCTCTCGACCGCGGCATGGAACGCGTTCTTGAAGACCTTGGAAGAGCCGCCGCCGCACGTGAAGTTCATCTTCGCGACGACCGCGGTCAACAAGGTGCCGGACACGATTCTGAGCCGGTGCCAACGCTTCGACTTCAAGCTCGTGAAGGTCAACGACATCGCGGGGCGCCTCCGACAGGTCCTCGAGGCTGAGGGCATAAGCGCCGACGATGAATCGCTTCGCATTCTTGCGCGTGAAGCCGCCGGTAGCATGCGTGATGCGATGAGCCTGCTCGATCAGGTGATCGCGTGGTCGGGCGCAGAGGCGCTCAGCGGCGAGGCGGTGGCGCGAGTTCTCGGCGTCGCGGACGCGAGCGTGCTGCATGGACTCTCGCGCGCGGTTCTGCGCGGTGACGCGGCGCAGTGCCTCACGATCGTCGGGCAGCTCGCCACCTTCGGTTATGGGCTTGGCCATGTGGCGCGTGATTTCCTTGCGGAGCTGCGCGCGCTCGTCGTCGCACACGTGAGCCCGGACGCGGCCGAGCTCTTGTCGCTTCCGGATGCGGAGCTGCGCGAGCTTCTCGATATTGCAAAAGCCGCGACAGCTGAGGATTTATCGCGCCTTTACCTTGGGTTTTCGCGCGCGTTCGATGACGTCACCCGCAGCTCGCAGCCTCGCGCCGAGCTCGAGATGGCGCTCGTTCGACTGGCACGGCGCCCACCGCTCGTGGCCGTCGACGAGCTCCTCGCAAGACTGCATGCGCTCGAGCGACGTGTCTCGGGAGCGGCAAGCTCCGAACCCAAGCGCCCCGAACGAGGTGATCCGCGCGCACAGGCGGCGGGGCCAGCGAGACCGATGGAAACGCCGCTCCCAAAAGTCGGAGCGGGGCATGACCCCGCGCGCGGTTCCGTCGAAACGATTCTAGCCACCCCACGAGAGCCCGCGCCCTCGGTCGCGCCGGTCACGAGGGCCGAAGCAGCAATGAAAGCGGAGGCGCCGGCTTTGATCGAGGACGCGGCGAAGATCTCCGTTCTCGACGAGCCTTCCCTCGCAAGCTGGCGTCGCATCGTCGCAGCCGTCGCTTGCGAGCAGCCGCACCTCGGCTCGATGTTGGATCACGGAGCGCCCGTCGAATTCGTACGAGGGCGCGTCGTCGTCGCGTTCGCGCCTGGGTCGTTCCTCGCCGAGCAGCTCAAGGCCGCGACCACACTTGAAGCGCTCGAGCGCGCGGCGAGCGCCTGCCTCTTCGAGCCGACCGTGGTCGTACTCGACTTGTCCGGCATGCACGGCGGCGTGGCCTCCCTTGCCTCGTTGCGCGCCACCGAGGAGGCCGCGCGAAAAGCCGAGGCGCGGCAAAGCGTGGCCGAGAATGCGATCGTGCGGGCGGCGATCGAGATGCTCGGTGCAGAGCTGCGCGATGTCCGGCTCCCGACGAGCGGATAGGACCGGCTGCACGAAATCGTGCTGAATTCCTGCAAAAAACTCAGTCTTCGCCGAACACCCAAGCAGCGCCGACGTGTTGGCGAAAAGCGCGGTGAAGCGCCCGCGTCCACTTGCCAGGGACGCCCAGTCCGACCGTGCGACCATCGACGACGACGACGGGCACGAGCTCACGAATCGTCGACGTGATGAACACCTCGTCCGACGCGGAAAGCTCGGCCGGGGAGAGCGCACGGAGCTCGATCGCGAGCCCCAACTCGCGGGCGCGTTCGAGCACGAGCTCACGCGTGATCCCGTCGAGAATGCCTGACTCGAGACTGGGGGTGAGGAGCCGCCCATCGGCCACGGCGAACACGTTTGACGTCGTTCCTTCGATGACGAGGCCGTTGCGATCGACGACGAGCGCCTCGTCCGCGCCCGCGGCCCGCGCGTCACGCAGGGCGAGCGCCGAGGCAAGGTAGTTGGCGATTTTTGCGCTGTGCGCCGCGTCCGAAGCACGCACGGTCGGAATGCACAGCGCCCGAATCCCGCGCGCGTAGGTCTCGGGTGGTGGCATCGTCAACGGCTCGATCAGGAGCACGCGTGTCGCCGTCCTCGCGAGCGCGGGGTCGAGCCCCAGCGCGCCGGAACCGCGCGTGATCATCAGCCGCGCGTAGCTCTCCTCGTTGTGGGCGTTCGCGAGCGCCGCCACGATCTCGCGCATCAACACATCACGCGACACGGGCATCGTGATGCCGAGCGACGCGGCCGAGCGTTCCAGCCGTGCAAGGTGCAAGTCGAGCGAAAACACGCGGCCGACGTACGTACGTACGGTCTCGAACACGCTGTCGCCGTAGAGAAAACCCCGGTCGTAGACGGAGATTTTCGCCTCTTCGGGCGCGCATGGGACGCCATCGATCACGACGAGTCGAGCCATCAAGACCTTCCGTGAATGCGAGCGGTCCGGGCTCGCAACATGCACAGCCAAACGCCGCCCACCTAAGGCCGCAGCTCATCCAGCAGCTTGAGCGCCTGCTCATGCGCGTTGTCGCTCGCAACGGCGCGCTCGAGGTTGTGGATCGCCTTCTCGGATTCCCCGTCGCGGCGATTTACCTCCGCCAGGTAGTAAAAAACGTCCGCCTTGCCGATCGGGCCGCCGTCGTCGAGCCGCTGGAGCAAGAGCGATTTGAAGACCCCGGCAGCGCGCCTCACGTGCACGTCCTTCTGCGTGGTGTCGGCCGCCCTGTCCGCGAGGGTGAGGGACAGCTTGCCGAGCTCGACGAGAACCAAGACGCTGCCGGCATCCATCTTGCGCGCGGCTTCGAGCTCGACCAGCGCGGCCGCATCGTCGCCTCGCGCGAGCTGCGCCGAAGCGATCCGCATGTGAATGTCCGCGAGCTCTTTGGTTCGCCGCCCGCCGTACGACTCGACGACTTTCTTCAGTGCGTCCACCGCCGCGTCCGCGCGCCCCGCCGCCGTGTAGGCGTCGCACAAGACGAGGAGTAGTTCGCGATTCTGTGGCTGAAGCGAGGCGGCACGCTCGTAGAGGTCGGCCGCAGCTGCGTGGTCGTCACACTCACCCGCATGGATCTCCGCGGCCTTGCACCAGAGCCGTACGCGGTCGTCGTCGTCATCCGCCTCTGATGCTCGACGCGCCACGAGACGAGCGAGCTCCGCGAATGCGCCGCGCTTCTTCAAGAGCAGCTCCATGCGGTCCTCAGCTTGCCGCCGCGCCGCCTCAGAAATGCCGTCCGCGCCACCAAGCAGCGACTCGAGCACGCGGCAGGACGTGTCGTCGGATACGTCCGTCCCGAGAGAAGCGTGGATGGCACAGATCTTCATGACCAGGGGCACGCGCTCGGCACCCGTGGCGCCGCCGAGGAGCTTCTCGTAGGTCTCCGCCGCGTCGAGCAAACGCTCGCTGTTTTCATACAGGCGCGCGACGGCCGCGAGACCACCAGGATGGTCCTCGACGAGGTCGAGCACCGCCAGATAGGCGTCGAGCGCGCGGGACTCGTCCCCGATCCTCGTGTCGTAGAGCGCGGCCAGCTCGAGCCGCAGCTCAAGCTCAACTTTGCTGTTTCCGCTCTCCCGCGCCGTATCGATCTGTTGCGCCAGGAACTCCCCGAGCTCCTCGTGACGTCCCTCCGTATCGAGCAGACCCTTGAGCAGCGCGCCAGCCCGGACGTGCCCGGGCACATCGGTGATCGCTGCATTCAAATGCGCGATCGCTTCGGTGGGCGCGTCGAGCTTCTCGAGGCAAATCTCGGCGCTCTCGAGTGAAAGACGCGCGCGCACGTCCGCGTCCGTGGCCACGGCGAGCAGGCGCTCGGTGAGCCGGAGAATGTCCGCGTAGCGCCCGAGTTCCACGTACGTTCGGCGTAGAAGTGTGACGGCTTGTTCGTCGCTTGGATCCGTCTCGAAGAGCTGCTCGTAGAGATCCGCCGCTCGAGCGGGATCGTCCAGTTTTTCTGCAGCGATCGACGCAGCATCGAGCCGAAGCGCACGAATCTGGGTTGGCTCGATCTCGATGTCGATGCGACGCTCGAGCAGCTCGAGCAGCTCATCGAATTTTCCGCGCTCACGCCAAAGATCGGACATCTCGGCGAGCGCCCAGGTGTCCGTCTCGTTCGCCTCCAAGAGCTCGCGCAAAATGGCCTCTGCGAGCGCCCCGTCCGAGAGCACCGTTGCGGCGATGACCTTCGCCTCGCGCCGAAGTTCCGCCGAATCCCGGTCCAAGGTGGTGCCGCCGCCGTCCGCGAGTGTGGCCAGCCGTCGCAGTGTACGGACGAGCTCGCGCTCACGCCCTCGCACGCGCTGCAGTCGCTCGATGCGCTCGAGCAATGGGGTGCTCATTTCATCGAGCTCTAGCGCCTTGCCAAGGACTTGCTCCGCCGTCTCTGAATCGTGAACATGCTCTTCATACCAGCCGGCCACGGTCGCATAGCGATCACACGCGACGTCAACCGAGAGATTGGTGGACCCGCGCGACTCGTCCGCGCTTCTTGTGCCATCGAGCGCACCCATGACGGCGTGCGTGAGCGCCTTGGCGGCTCGCTGCCAGGCCTCGACACCGAGACGACCCGCGGCATTCGTCGTCGCCAAGCGCGCGAGGTGCTCCACCAGCTCGCCGTCGGATGGATCGTCGGCGAGGGCCTGCTCGATGACGTCTTGGGCGCTCAACGTGTCGGAACTCTCGTCCTCGAGCATCTGCGCGAGCTCGAGGCGTAGCCGCACGCGCTCTGACGGGCTTTCCGCGTAATCGATCCGGCGACGACGGAGTCTCGCGCGCGCCGCCGAGTCCTCTCCCACGCGGTAGATCATGTCGAGCACTTCGGCCGCGTCCTCGAACAAATCGCGCTGTTTCGTCAGCTCCTCGAGCGCCGCGCGCATGCCCGAATGCTCCGGCGCCAACCGTGCACCCTCGCTGAACGACTCGAGGCCACCGCGGCTGTCATCGAAGCTTGCGACTCGCAGCGTCCCGGCTCGAAAGAGCAGTTCCGCGCGTTCGGGGTCGCGCGACTCGAGCTCGATGCGGCGCGCGAGGACGCCGGTGAGCTCTTTGAAATCACCCGCCGAGGTGTAAAGGCGGTCAAGCGCCGCCAAGTACGGGCTCGGCTCATCGCTCTGGGCAACAGCCCGACCGTAGGCAGCGATCGCTCGCGGTGCCTGAGCGAGATTGCGCTCGCAGATTCGCCCGAGCCGCTCGTTCAAGTCGCACGCCAAGGTCCCATCGAAGCTCGACGTCGCGAGTCGCTCGAGGACCACCGCATAGGCATCCCAGCTCTCCGTGAGGGCGCACAAGCGTTCGAGATCGACGTGACAGCTGGCGGCGATACTCGAAGAGTCACCGAGTACGGCGTCGGAGAGTGCGCGCAATAAGGTGTCGCGCGCGCCCGCCGGCGAGTCGAGCTGCTCTTCTTGGATCGTCGCTATGCCGAGGAGCGTCCGCGCACGTTGCTCGGGCAAATCCTCCGCGCGGCATCGAAGCTCGAGCACGTCGACGAGGTCGGCAAAGCGGCCAGCAGCCGTATGGATAGGCTCGAGAATGCGCGCCACTTCTTCGCGGTGGGCCTCGAAGTCCGCGCCGATCTTTCGCAGCCGAGCGAGCGCGTCGGCGTCGTCGGACTCAAGCTCGAGCACAAACGCGTAGCCCTCGATCGCGTCGAGCGGACTGTCCAGTTTTTCGAGATGGAGCGCCGCGATGCGCTTCCTGATTGCCATACGCTCATCGTGACTCTCTCGTACAAGCGCCTGGGTCTCGAGGTTCGCGAGCAAGTCCGCCCACCGCTCCTCGACCGTGTGAAGCCGCTCGAGCTCTGTGAGAACTCGGAGGTCTGCGCCGCTGAGATCGAGGGCGAGCGACAAACGCCGGGTCGCGCTATCGCGATCCTCGAGCTCGGTCTCGTAGGCGCACGCGGCTCGCATCGCCAGCTCTACCCGCTTCGCGTCCTTGGTCTCGCCGTCGATGCGTCGCTCGAGGAGCTCGACGAGCCGGCGCGGCTCACGGCCTTCGTAGAGCGAGATGAGCCTGTCGATGACGCGAATGGACTCTGGCGCGATCTCGAGGGCCTGTTCGAGGGTCGCGGTCGCCCCATCCTCGTCGTCAAGCATGTCTTGCTTGAGCTCGCCGAGGCGTTCGAGGATGTTGGCACGCTCCTCGGGGCTACCCGGCTCTTCCGCCTTGAGCACGAGGACATCGCGGAGGGCTTCCCAATCGCCGAGCAGCATCGCGAGGTCGTCCATCCGGTCGAGCGGGCCCGGATCGGAAGGCTCAAGCTGGGCGGCGCGTCGCATCGCCGAGAGCGTTCGCCGCGGGTCGTCGAGGCGCTCATCGCAGATGCTTGAGAGCGCGCGCAGGAGCTCGAGCTTGCCAAATGTGTCTTGCGCGTCGAGCGCGAGCAAACCCTTTTCGTAGCCGTCCGCGAGCTCGACGAATCGCTCGGTCTGAGCAGCGCGGCGCGCGAACTCGGCGCGTGCTTCCGCGTGATGTGGTGCGGTCTCGAAGGCCTCTCGCGTCGCGTCGAAGGCTTGCCCAAGATCAGCGCCACGCTCTTCCCAGAGGCTCGCGACTTCGAGCAGAATGCCGGCCTTGTCGAGCGGGTCCTCGGTCCGCGCAACGCGATGCCGGCCGAGCGCCACGAGTTTCTGCCACGCATCGGAGGCTTCGTAGAGCGACCGCAGCAAGTCGACGGCGCGCTCGTCGAGCTCAAGGTCCCCCAGCATTCGTTCGATGGCGGCGATTGCGCTCGCGTGCGCGGGCAGGACGCGAACGATTTCTTCGAGCTGGTCGAGTGCGCGTAGGTTCCCGTCGGGGCGAGCCGCGTAGACGGCGGCGAGCGCGATCCGAAAGCCCGCGGCACGCTCCGGCTCCGACGCAGCCTCAGCGCGACGAAGGTAGAGCTCGCAGAGATCCTCCTCGCGATCGAGCTTGCGATAGAGCGCCTCCAGAAGGTCGAGCGCGCCCTCGTCGTCGGGAGCAATATCGAGCAACGAGCACCAGGTGTCGATCGCCTGCTGGTCTTGGCCAAGCTGGGTCGTGAGCTCGCCGATGACGCGCAGCATGACGACCTTCTTCGCGTCGTCGAAGACGTCGTCGAGCGCGCCGCGGTAGTGTTCGATGCGCTCTTCGCTTCGTTCGAGCTGCACGAGCAGATCGTCAATCGCCTCGAAAAGCTCCGGAGAATCTGGGCTAAATGCGTGGCTTCGACGAAACCAAACGAGGGCGTCTCCCGGCCGTGACACCTGGACGAAGAGCTGGGCCGTGCGCTCGCACAAGGCTGCCGTCTTCGGGTCGTCGGCTCCTACTTCGGAGAGCGCCGCCGCGAAAATCTCAGCGACACGGCTCTCGCTGCCGCTGCCGAGCACGCGCCCGAGCCGCTCTACGTCCTTCCAAATAGCCTCATCGCCGGGCTCTTCGCGCAGACGGTGCGCCGCGGTCTCGAGCGCCATCGCAAAGTCCTCGAGCTGCTCCTCGTAGAGCGCTCCAAGCCGCTGCAACAGCTCCGCCCGAAGCGATGGATCTTGGCTGTGTGCGAGCCGCGCCTCGAGGACGTGCTGAAGCTTCTTCCACTCGGAGCGCGCCATGTACACGGGCTCGAGCATCTCGGCGACCAATGCCTTTTGCTCCGGCTCGGTCGAGCTCGTGAGCATTCCAGCAAGCGTCGCGACCGCAGCCTCGTGCTCGGGCTCGAGCTTGAGGACGATTGCGAGTTCATCGAGCGCGCGCGCACTGTCGGCAAGATTCTCGAGCGCGATGGTCGCTATCCGGGCGCGAACATCGACCGCGGCCTTCTCGCTAAGCGCTTCGAGCTGCCGTTCGTAGACGCGAACAAGCGCGTCGAATTGCCCATTTTTACGGTAAAGCCCTTCAAGCGCGACGACGGCCTCGGCCACCGGTTCGAGCTCGATCACGTCTTCGTAAGTCCGTATCGCCGCGGCAATGTCGTCGAGCGGTCCGGCCTTCAGCTTGGCCGCCCTCAAGAGGAGCCCAACACGCTCTTGGTCCGTCGCGGACTCGGCGCGGAGCTCGAGGACCTCTAGCAAAGACACATGGTCGAGGGTCTCGACATAGAGCTCCTCGAGCGCGGTCAGCGCATCGCGGTCGTCACCACGCGCCTCGATGGCGGTGCGATAGAGCTTGATCGCACGCACGCGATCCTTCAGCACCGTGCGCGCGATCGAGGCCGCCGAGAGCAGCGTCGACTGCTTCAAATCGGCATCGAGAATTTCTTCGATGATGGACTCGTAGAGTTCGAGCAGACCAGGGCGAGTGTCGCTCAGTCCCGCAAGGCGCTCTGCGGTCGCTAGCCAATCGCCGAGCGCGGGATCGCCAAGCGCCTCCCGAACGGCACGGCACGCGAACCCAAACGCGCGTGCGGCGTCCTGCACGACGTCTTCCGCGGTCGCCAGCGCTCGCTCGAGGATGCGAAGTTTCTCACCCGAATCAAAGGTCGAAGCGATCTCGATCTCGAGCACCTTCAAGAGGCGCTCGGCATCGCCTTCTGCACGATAGATGGGTCCGATGATCTGGGCAGCTTCGCGCCTGATTTCAGGGTCTTCATGCTCGAGCAGAATTTCGATGGCACCGCGGGCACCGCCGTGATTGCCGTCACGGGCAAGCACCTCACGATAGGAGTCGAGCGCGCTCCTCGCTTCGCCGAGGTGTTTGCGACGGAGATCGCCGAGCCACAGATGAAGCTCGAGCTGCTGGCCTCGGTCTTCTTCGAGCGAGAGCCACGCGTCGAGCACTTCGGCGAGGTCTTCCCACCGCAGAGCGCGCTGGTAGAGCTTCGCCAACGCCGCGAGCGAAGCCGGCTTGGAGCCGAAATCGTCGACGACGCCACGCCACGCGGTGATCGCCTCGCTGGTCTGTCCGAGCTCGTCGCTCAAGACCTCTGCGCAGCGGACGAGACAGCGCTCGCGTTCGCCGGCCGTGCTCGCATGTTGCTCGTGCTGGCGCAGCACCTCACACAGCTCGCGGAACTGCTTACTTTGCCCGTAGAGACGCTCGAGTGATCGCAACGCCGTCTCGCGGCCAGGGTCGCTCGCCAAGACGTCGCGCCATGCCGAGATCGCCTTGGCATGGTCCTCGAGAACCTCATCGTAGAGCAGCGCGACTCGCTCGAGGATCGCGACCTTGGGCTCGCCGTCCGTAAGCTTCGCCTGCATGACGAGGGCGCCGGCAAGCGCGGCATGGTCGGCGCGGTCCTCGAAAATCGCCGCGAGCGCCTCGGCCGCAGAAACTACGAGCGCGGCATCCCCGGGGTCGAGCGCCAGCACCTCGCGATAGAGGGCTTCCGCATCTTTCGTCTGATCGAGACTCTCGATGTGGATCGCCGCCGCAGCCATCAAGAGCTCGGCTCGGGTCGTGATGACGTCGCACGTCGCCGCGGCGCCACGCAGGGCCATCGCGACCTCGGAGTGTCGCCCCAACCTCTGGCCAACCTCGACGAATCGCCGCCGCACGTCATCATCGTCGGGCCCAAGCGGCACGAGCGCCGAGAGCGCCTCGAAGGAGCCCTCATCATCCTTGAGCCGTTCGCCCGCGAGCGTTGCGACGCGATGCAAGATCTCACTTCGTTCGCTGCTGGTGTTCGCCCCGGAGAGCCGAATCCTCAGTACGCGCACGAGGTCGCCAACGTCGTCACGGGCCGTGTACACCTCATCCAGCAGCAGCGCCGCCGCTGGCCTCTGCCCGTCGAGCGCGAGGCACGCTTCCGCCAAGCGCGTGGCCTCCGGATCTTCGTTGCGTGCGCGCAGGGCGGCTTCGACGTGCGGAAACGCGGCCTCGCTATTCGCAAGCTTGTCCAGGTACAAAGCGCCGAGTCGGAGCCGAAGCGGAACCGCCTCAAGGTCGGTCGCGGAGTCGATCCGCTGCTCGAGCAACCGCGCGAGATCGTCGTTCCGCTCGGCGCCCGCAAACAACAGTTCGAGCTTGGTGACGCACAGCTCGTGATTCGGCTCAAGCTCTCGAACACGCGACAGATGCTCGATGGCGCGCGCCTGGCTCCGGCACATCTGCTCGGCCACCTTCGCCGCCTCCAGCCACATCGCGATCCGGTCGGCATCCGAGTCCACCACGGCCGCGCGGCTCCCGTAGAGTTGCTCCAGCTCGAGCCACCGCTCGCTCACCTCGAAGGTCGCCTCGAGCCGCTCGAAGGCCGTCGCATTTTGCGGCTCGATTGCGAGCATTCGCTCGTAGTACGAGACGGCGCCATCCGCATCGCCCAGCTCCCGCTCGTGCAGCGACGCGGCGCGCTCGCAGAGCTCGAGGACCAGTGCATCGTCGAGCGCGACCTCAGGGGCGACTGCGGTGGCCGACAGGTGCGTGCGATATGCCTCCGCGAGGTCGGTCGGCTTGCCGGCCGCGACGGAGAGCGCCTGCGCCCGGTCCCACCAAGACAGATTTGCGGGCGCCTCGAGCAGCGTGTTCAGCGCGACCTCGAACGCAGCACTGCTATCGCTGAGGTCATGTTCGAGAAGGTCGGCGAGCCGCCCGCACAGCTCGATGCGTCGCGTGGCTGCGTCCTCGAGTTCGAGCATGACCCGCAACGCGGACGCCCGTTTTTCATGCTGCCCGCGCTCACCGTAAAGCGCTTCAAGTCGCTCGGCGACCGGCCGCCGCACCGACGCGCGAGCGAGCAGCTGCTCGAGCACGCCGAGCGCTTCTTCCGATGCGGGCTCGCTGATGAGCACCCGCAGTGCGCCCTCTAGCGCCTGCTCCGGAGCTTCGAGGTGTGCGAGATACAGCTTGCAAAGCTCGAGCTCGATCGCGAGTCGCCTGCCGCCCTGGGAAGCATCACGGCGCGCCGCCAACACCTGCGCGGCTCGCTCGTAGTGCCCTTTCGCCGTCAGCAAGCGCGCGAGACTACCGAGCGCCGTCGTGCGGCTCGGCCCGGCGCTGACGATGCGTTCGTAGAGCTCGATTGCTCGATCTTCTTCGCCGAAAACCTCTTCTTCGAGAGTCGCCCAATCTTCGAGCACCTCGAGCCTCGCCTCACCCTCGAGGCTGGCCGCTTGAAGCTCGAAGAGCCAGCGCAGATCGTCACGTCGATCGCTGCTGCGCAGGACGCGCTCGAGCAATCCGACGGTATCTTTGTCGCCGCGCTGCTCCGTGACGAGCCGGCGATAGAGCTCGACCCCGTCGTCAAGCCTGCCCTGGTTGCAATAGACATCAGCGAGCATGAGGCGAAGCGATCGCGCATCGCCGGGCGACAACGCAGGGTCACCGATGCGCTCACCGAGCACCTCGATGAAGGTGCTCCATTCACCCGACTGCTGAGACCATTCTTTCAGACGGCGCAACCCGTCCGCATTCGGTCGCAGATCGTAGGCGCGACGGGCATGCTGAAGAGCGAGCGCCTTGTTGCCGAGCGGTCCGCCGATGACCGTCGCGCTCTTCTGGAGGAGGCCGATCTTTGCGTCGACGTCCTCTGTCGCGCCCAATAAGACAGCGTAAAGACCGGGCAAGCGGGACCACTTCTCCTCGACCTCGTAGAGCCGCACGAGCGCCTCGGCAGCGATCAGATTCTTCGAGTCATGGACGAGCACGCGTTCGTACGAGCGGGCAGCGCGCTCAGAGGCGGCAAGCTCGGTCGCGAAGATGCGGGCAGCGCGAAACGAGAGGTCAATCTTCTCCGCCGCGCCCTCGACTCGGTCCGCGCTCGTGGTGAGAAACTCCGCCAGACTCTCCCAGTCCCCTTGCGATGCGTAGAGCGCCTCGAGACCGTCGTAGTCATGAGCGTCGACGTAGCTTTGCCGCAGCGCGCGCAGCGCCTTCGTGTGCCCGGGTGACACCGCGAGTACGCGCCGCCAGGTGTCGGCGGCCGCCTTCTCGTCTTCGAGCTTCGTCGACTGCAAGGCACCTAGCTTCAGGAGCAAATGGAGCTTGGTGTTGTTGTCGGTCGCGGCCTCTACACGGCGCTCGACGACGAATATTTGAGTGGCAAAGTCCTTCTGTCGCTCGGCGAGTTTGTCGAGCGCATCGAGCACGCCCTCGGTGTCGGGAGCCGCCGCGTAGATCTGTCGCCACAACCGAATCGCATCGTCACCGCGCTCGAGCCGCTCGGCCGCAAGCTTCGCCATCTGCGTCAAGATCTCGACGCGGTCGTCGGGCTCGCCGGACGCAAGCTGTTTCTCGTACAGCTCGAAGAGCTTCGGCCAGATGCGGCGCTTTTGGTAGAGCTCGCTTAGCTTCTCGCGCGCCTCGATATCATCGGCGGCCGCCTCCAACAGCGCCTCGTACGCGACCATCGCGTTTTGCACGTTGGAGAATTGATCGAGCCACCGGCGCGCCACCGCCCGCAACAAGCCCGCGCGTTCCGCGACGCTGTCGGTGAGGTCCGCGAGCTTCTGCTGCATCTGGATCAGATCGCGCCATCGCTCGAGCCGCTCGAACGCCTCGACGAGCCCGCGCACCGTGTCGACGTCGCGCTCGTCGAGCTGGTGGAGCTGCGTCATCGCGGTAAGCCACGCCGCGTCGTTTGGCGCGCGATCGCGGTAAATAGCGGCCATTTCACGCAACACGGCGACGCGAGCCGGAACCTCCTCTTTCGGCAAGCGCTGCAATTGTTGCCGATGGAGCTCGAGCAACGCGTTCCAGGACTCGGCCTGGGTGTAGAGCGCCATGAGCCTCGTCCGCGCCGCCGCGTCGTTCGGCTCCGCGCGCAGGATCGCCTTGTATTGATCGATGGCCGCACGCGCGTTCGCCTGACCTTCGGCGAGGCTCGCGAGCTCCGTCGCCAGTGTGCGCTTCTGCTCCTCGTCGGTGCACGCGCGCTGGGCGTCCATGAGAATCGCAGCGAGGCGAGTCTTGTCGCCCTTTTCGGCGCACCGCTCGCGCACGAATCTCAACATGCCGCGGTGAGTCGGGTCCACGCGACGGACCTTCTCGAAGTACGGCTCGGCCGCC
>SHZB01000110.1 GCA_009692485.1 Myxococcales bacterium | reverse complement strand
GTCGCGGCGGCGAGGGCGGCGTTTCAAGCCTTCCAGAACGTCGGCCTCGAGCAGCGCATGGTGATCATCGAAGCCATCCGTGTCTCGATGCGAAAACACGCCGAGAGCCTGGCCCGCGAGGCACGCGAGGAGACCGGTCTCGGTCGGGTCGAGAGCAAGATCCTCAAGAATTTACTGGTCACCAACAAGACGCCCGGTCCCGAAGAGCTGTCGCCTACGGCATGGACCGGCGACCACGGCATGACCCTCGTCGAGTATGCGCCGTTCGGTGTCATCGCGGCCATCACGCCGACGACGAACCCGACCTCGACGATCATTTGCAACAGCATCGGCATGCTCTCGGCCGGTAACACGGTCGTCTTCAACGTCCACCCAAGCGCCAAGCGGGTCAGTTGCCGAAACGTCGGACTCATCAACGACGCGGTCGTCTCCGCGGGCGGTCCGCCGAACTGCGTGACGGCATTGGCCGAGCCGACGATCGAGAGCGCGCAGGAGCTCATGCGACACAAGGGCATTCGCCTCCTCGTCGTGACCGGCGGCCCGCACGTCGTGAAGGCAGCGATGGGCAGCGGCAAGCGCGCGATCTGCGCCGGCCCCGGAAATCCGCCCGTTGTGGTCGATGAGACCGCGGACATCGACAAGGCGGGCAGGGACATCGTCAACGGTGCGTCGCTCGACAACAACGTCATCTGCGTCGACGAGAAAGAGGTCTTCGTCGTCGCCTCCGCTTGCGACCGACTGTTGAAATCGATGCAACGAAACGGCGCGTACCTCGCCACCGCGCCACAACAGCGCGCGCTCGATAAGCTGCTCTTCACCGAGCAAAAAGGCCCCCGCCGGCCCGGCGTGATCAACAGAGACTGGGTCGGCAAAGACGCGACCCTGATTCTCGAGCAAATCGGCGTGCGCGTGGATGACAGCATCAAGCTCGTCGTGATGGAGGTCGATCACGATCACCCCTTGATATGGACCGAGCAGCTCTTGCCAGTCTTGCCCGTGACGCGCGTGAAGAACGTCGACGAGGGCATCGAGCTCGCGGTGAAAGCGGAGCACGGTTTCGGCCACTCGGCCTCCATGCACTCGCTCCACATCGGCAACCTGAGCCGCATGGCGAGCGCGATCAATTGCAGCATCTTCGTGAAAAACGGGCCCATTTACGCGGGGCTAGGGCAGGGCGGTCAGGGCTACACGTCGTTCTCGATCGCGAGCCCAACCGGCGAGGGGCTCACCGGACCGCATACCTTCTCGCGCGTGCGGCGCTGCACCATGGTCGACCACTTCCGCATCGTGTGACGCGCGGAGGCCGAGACGAAATGCCGAGCCGCGTACCCGAGGCGCTTGCCATGGTCGAGCTCTCGAGCATCGCCGCTGGCACGCGCGCCGCGGACGCTCTCGTGAAGAAGGCTCCGGTCGTGCTCGAACGCATAGGCACGCTGCAGCCCGGGAGCTTCGCGCTGCTCTTCACCGGCGACGTCGCCAGCGTCAACGAGTCGTTCCTCGAGACGATTCGCGTCGGCGGCGCTGCCGTCATCGACCAGCTGATGCTCCCGCAGATCGAAGCTTCGGTGTATCTCGCGGTCGCGGGCGTAACGGCCGAGTTCGGCGGAGACACGCTCGGCGTCATCGAGACCAGCAGCATGTGCGGCGCGCTCGAAGCGGCCGACGCTGCCGTGAAGGGCGCGTCGGTGCGGGTCGTGAGCCTTCGACTCGGCGACGAGCTCGGCGGCAAGGGTCTCGTTCACCTCGTCGGTGAGCAGCATGACGTGGAGGCGGCGCTCGAGATCGCGACGGCGAAGGCGGCACGCACGACGCGCACGATCGCGACGTCCCTCACCGCGCGCATCGAAGGCTCCGTGCTCTCTCTGCTCGGCCGCTCGACGCGCTTCTGGGGAGGTGCGGCGTGAGCCCGCGTTTCTGGAGAGGTGCGGCGTGAGCCGGCGCGTCAGGTCCGTCCCCACCCTTGGAGGTCCTTGATGCTGCTCGGACGCGTCATCGGTACCGTCGTTTCGTGCGTCGTCTCACCGGGGCTCGAGGGGATGCCGATGTTGCTCGTGCGCCCGCTCGATCTCCGCCGTAACCCCGCGGGTCCCGCGATCGTGTGTGCAGATCCGACGCGCATGGCCGGCCCCTCAGAGCTCGTATTTTACGAGGGCGGCCGAGAGGCTGCGTTGCTCTGCGAGCCTTCGTTCGTCCCGGTAGACCACGCCATCGTCGGCATCGTCGATGACGCACACCTCGAGCCATCCGAATCCAGCGCGGAGTGAAACCATGTTTCTCGGCATCGTCCGCGGCCACGTCGTCTCGACCATCCATCACCCGTTCTACACGGGCAAGAAGCTGCTCCTTGTCGACAGGTCGAACGAGCACTTTCAGTCGACCGGAAAGTACGTACTCGCGATCGACGCGATCGGTGCCGGGGTCGGCCAGCGAGTGCTCGTGCTCGACGAAGGAACCGGCGCGCGACAGCTCGTGGATGATCCTGCCGCGCCCCTTCGCTCGATCATCGTCGGCATCGTCGATGACGTGACCTTCAGCGCGTGACGACGCTCGGGTCGCGGCTCGCGTCGCGGCTCGCGAGCAGCCTGCGAACTGCGTCGTCGAACCACCTCTCGACGACGGAACGAAACGGCCACATCCACGCGTAAGCGCCGCCGGTGAACTGCGACACGATGTGCTCGCGCAGCGCCTTGCTCGTCAATGCCGCCTCGCCGCGGAGCTCGAGCGTCGCGCGCAGCGTCTCGTCGTAGGCCTCCCACTCGATGCGCGCCCGCCCGTACGCAAGGCCGATCGGCAGGGGCAAGAACAGGTAAATCGCCGCCATCCCAATGAGCGTGAAGCGCCGCCGTTGCCGCAGATGCACGCGCTCGTGTCGAAGCGTGATGATGCGATCGATCGGGGCTGTGGTGTCCCAGAGCGCGGGCACGTAGAGCGTGTCACCGATGACCGTGTGGTAACGCGTGAGGTAGGAGTTCTGGCCGCCGAGCGTGATGAGCTTCAGCAGCCGATCGATCCCGACCGAGAGCGCGTCGCCACCCTTCGGAACGATGCGAAAGCGCGGAAATTCTGCACGCAACTCGGCGAGCATGGCCTCGAGCATGCCACCCTCGAGCAAGCCATCGGGCCCCGCCGTTCCTTGCCCGTCGCGCACAGTGTTCAGAAGCGCCGCGTCCGCGCTCACGCATCCCCCGGCGGCTTCGCCACGAAGCGCATTCCGACGGCGATCGTGCGACCGCTCGCGAGCTCTCGAGCGTCGAGCGCCTTGCGCCCCTCGGCCTGTCCGCGCAATAACCAGAGCGCGCCGTCCCCGCACGCGATCCGCGCCGTGCCGCCGTCGAGCGACAACACGACACCGGGCTCACCCTCGTTCCCGCCCGCGCTCGCCACGCGCGTTACCAGCACCTTGAAGCGCCCACCGTTGAGCGTCGTCTGCGCTCCCGGCCACGGCGTCATGCCTCGCACGCGATCATGAACGCGACCCGCCGGTAGTCGCCAATCGATCTCGCCGTCGGCCCGTTCGAGCAGGCGCGCCATCGTTGCCCGCGTGGCGTCTTGCGCGGTGCACGCGAGCTCACCTTCGAGCGCCCGCGGCAGGTCCTCGCGCACGACGATCGCCCCGAGTGCCGCAAGCCGCAAGCTGAGCTCGCCGGCGGTCTCGTCCGCGCCGATCTCGAGCGCGCGCGACGTGTAGGTCGGACCCGTGTCGCAGCCCGCATCCATCTGCATCAGCGCGATGCCGGTCTCGCGTTCCCCGTGCACGATCGCCCATGAAATAGGGGCTGCTCCGCGATATTTCGGCAACAACGACGCGTGCAGGTTGATGCAACCAAGCCTCGGAAGCGAGAGCACGGCTTCCGGAAGCATGCGCCCGTACGCCATCACGACGCCGACGTCCGCATCCCGCGCGCGAAGCCACGCCGCGAACTCCTCGCCCCGAAGTTTCTCGGGCTGCACGACCTCGAGACCGAGCGCGCGCGCGCGTACTTTTAGCGCCGGCGCCTTCAGGTTCAGGCCGCGTCCGGCGGGTCGATCCGGCTGGCACACGACGCCCACGACGTGGACGCTATCGGCCAGCGCAGCGAGCGCAGGCACCGCGATCTCCGGCGTTCCGAAGAACACTGCGCGCGTCATGGCGGGGGCGACTCTTCCGCGGATCTGCAGCACCGGAATCCCGTCTCATAGAACGCGAAGGTCGGCTGGTGCGCGTCGTTCGTACCGCGGCAGCCCGTCCACGGCTTCGCCCAAAAGCCGCCCATCAAGGCTCCCGGCCACGCGCGCCCGCTGCGCGTCTTCACCCACTCTTCCACGTTGCCCATCATGTCGACGACTCCGAAGGGTGAAACGCAGCTCGCGTAACGGCCACTCGGCGTTCCTTGCCACAGCTTGCCCGCCTCCTTGAGCGCGCCCTCGCGCGGGCCGTCGAACGCGGCGAAGTCCACCGGCCGCCAGCCCTTGTTCGAGTTGCACGCGCGCACGTTCACGCTCCAGCCATACGCGAGCGCTCGATGTCCCGGCCCCTCGCACGCAAGCTCCCACTCTTGCTCGCTGCACACGCGCTTTTTTCGCTTGGCGCACCAACGCTCTGCCATCTCGAACGACTGCATCACCATCGGTTTTTGGCCCATCGCATTCGGCGCCTCGAAGCGATCCATGCAAACGCGTAGCTCGGTCACCGGTCCATCGAGCACGCTCACGTCTTCGGCGTACGCAAAGCAGTGCGAGTCCTTCTTGTCCTTTCGCTCGTCGAGGCACACGTGCGCCACGTGCTCGTAGTGCGCCCCTTCGACGAGGCGCATGTCGGCCGGGCAGGCAGCGCTAGGACCCGGATCGCCGGGGAAGGTGTCCGCCTCCTTCGCGAGTGCGAGCGCGAGCGTGAGCGTGAGCGTCGCAAGGCCTAGCGCAGGTACAAGCACCGTCCCTCGATCGCTACCACCGTCGGAGCCCCGCTGAAAGTGACGGAAAAGTGAGGGCAAAGTGTGGCCACGACGGCATGCTGTGTTTAGGATACCCGGCATCGGCACCTGCGTTGCGTGCCGAATTTACGTGTGGCTCGTTGACGAGCGCCGACAACTTTCGCGCCCCTCTGTGGGCCACCAACTAGCGCGCCCTGGGAGCGTGCACGAGGCGAGACATCCATGGCCGAAAAGAACCCGCCGCCGGACGGAGACGAACTCGAGTTCGGGCCCGAGCTGCCGATCCTGCCCATCCGCAATGCGGTGCTCTTCCCTGGGGCGGTCGCGCCCTTCGATGTCGGACGTGAGAAATCGGTCGCGCTCGTGGAGGGCGTCGACAATCTCGACACGCCCGTGATCGCCATCTTCGCGCAGCGGGACCCATCCACCGACGATCCGAGCCACAAAGATCTCTATCCAATCGGCTGCGCAGCGCGGGTGCTCAAGGCGCTCAAGCACAGCTCCGGCAACTACTCCCTCATCTTGCAGGGGCTCACGCGGATCCGACTCGAGAAGGTCACGCAAGAGCGGCCGTACCTCGTGGCGCGCGTCCAGAGAATCGAAGAAGAAGAGGCCGACGACGTGGAGGCCGAGACGCTCGCCATCAGCCTGCGCGACATCGCCAAGCAGATGATTCAGCTCATGCCAGAGCTGCCGCGTGAGGCGGGCTCGCTCATCGAGTCCATCAAATCGCCGGGCGCACTTGCAGATCTCGTGGCCGCAAACCTCGACGCTCCCGTCGAAGAGAAGGCACAGCTCATCGAGACCCTCGACGTGAAAGAGCGCATCCGCAAGGTCTTGCGTTTGCTCACGCGCCAGCTCGAGCTGCTCAAGATGCGCGAACGCATCAACTCCCAGATCAAAGAGGAGATGGGCAAAAACCAGCGCGAATATGTCCTGCGCCAACAGCTCAAGGCGATCAAAGAAGAGCTAGGCGATGACGACGGTGATCAAGGTGATCTCGACGGCGTCGACGAGCGGATCACGAAAGCCAATCTCCCGAAAGAGGCCGAAGAGGTGTCGCGCAAGCAGCTGAGTCGGCTGCGCTCGATGCAGGTTGGCTCCGCGGAATACACCGTCGTCAGGACCTACCTGGACTGGATCCTCGATGTCCCGTGGACCGCTCAAACGCAGGACAACCTCGACATCGCGGCCGTTCGTAAAGTGCTCGATGCCGATCACTACGGCCTCGAGAAAGTGAAAAAACGCATTCTCGAATACCTCGCCGTTCGGAAGCTCAAGCAAGACAAAAAGGGCCCGATCCTGTGTTTTCTGGGGCCGCCCGGCGTGGGCAAGACCTCGCTAGGCCGCAGCATCGCCAACGCGCTCGGTCGCAAGTTTCATCGCATCAGCCTGGGCGGTGTGCACGACGAGGCGGCGATCCGCGGCCACCGTCGCACTTACGTCGGCGCGCTTCCGGGGCAGATCATCCAAGGCATGAAGAAGGCGGGCACCGTGAACCCGTTGTTCATGATGGATGAGGTCGACAAACTTGGTCACGATTTTCGCGGCGATCCGTCATCGGCGCTGCTCGAGGTGCTCGACCCCGAGCAGAACAACACCTTCGCGGATCACTACCTCGAGATCCCTTACGATCTCTCCAACGTGATGTTCATCGCGACGGCGAACATCTCCGATCCGATCCCTGCGCCGCTCCGCGATCGCATGGAAATCCTCGAGATCCCGGGATATACGCGCCGTGAGAAGCTCGCGATCGCGCTGCGGCACCTGCTACCGAAGCAGCTCGACGAGCATGGCATCAAGGCCGAGCAGCTCACGGTCAAGGACACTGCGCTCGAGATCATCATCGATTTTTATACGCGCGAGGCGGGCGTGCGCGAGCTCGAGCGGCAGATCGCGGCGGTCGTTCGCGGGGTCGCGGTGATGATCGCGGAGGCTCAGGTCGAGTCGCGCGTAGTCGAGAACGAGGACGACATTCAAGAGTTCCTCGGCGCTCCGAAATACACGAGTGAGGTCGCCGAGCGCACCAGCGAGAGCGGCGTCGCGACGGGGCTGGCGTGGACGCGTGTTGGCGGCGAGATCTTGTTCATCGAGGCGACGCGCATGCACGGGACCGGCAAGCTTCAGCTCACCGGGCAGCTCGGCGACGTGATGAAAGAGTCGGCCCACGCTGCGCTCTCGTACGTGCGAACGAACGCGCACTCCCTCGGGGTTCCCGAGGATTTCCTCGAAAAGAGCGATCTGCACATCCACATTCCAGCCGGAGGGATGCCGAAGGATGGGCCGAGCGCGGGCGTCACGATGTTCACGGCGCTCGTGTCGCTGCTCACCGGCATTCGCGTGCGTCACGACGTGGCCATGACGGGCGAGATCACGCTACGCGGCCGCGTATTGCCGGTCGGTGGCATCAAAGAAAAGGTGCTCGCAGCGCATCGCGCGGGCATCAAACGCATCGCGCTTCCCGAGCGCAACCGGGTCGATCTCGAAGAGGTTCCGAAGGAGATCCTCGAGTCGCTCGAGTTCATCTTCACCACGCGAATGGATCAGGTGCTCGAGGCCACCCTCGAGTCGCTCCCGCGGCCCATCGAGAAGAAGGTGGACGGCGGCGAGAAGGCTGCCGAGGCCGTCGCAAACTAGCTGAGTTCGCCTCGGCGAAGTTTAACTAGCTGAGTTCGCCTCGGCGAAGTTTAACTAGCTGAGTTCGCCTCGGCGAAGTTTCTGGAAACGCAGCGGCGACGGGTCCCAGCATGGTCACCCGGGGCGACGCGTCCCAGCAGGGCCATGAGCCGAAGGGCGAAGCTCATGACGCGAGTAGTTTCACGACGAGCGTGATGCTTCCGAGCCGGACACGGTCGTCGTCGGCGAGCTGTCGTTGCGCGCGCGTCGCGAGCTTTTGCTCGTTGACGAAAGTGCCGTTGCGGGAGCCGTTGTCTTCGATGAAAGCTTGCCCGGTAGAGGCGTCGCCCACGATCACGGCGTGACGTCCGGATGCGCTGGCGTCCGCGATCGCGATGTCCGCCTCGGGTTCCGCGCCGCTGCGACCGACCGTGGTCTTCCCGCTTCGGAGCGGCCAGAATTTTCCGGCAGGATCGTTCTGAAACGTCACGAGGAAGCCGATCAAGATCTGGCTAGTGCCATTTGCGAGCGGGACGGCTTGGGCGCTGCGTTCATCGTCAACGGTGCCGCCCGCGAGCGAGATCCCGCGTGGCGCAGCGCCTGGTGCTCGCATGGGCGGCGGCTGTGCTGGACCGGGCGACTGCGGGTAGCCCCCCGGCTTCCCGAATCCACCCGCCATGGGGGGCAATGCCATCGGAGGCGCAGCCATCGCGGGCGCAGCCATGTACGAACCTGCCATCGGAGGCGCAGCCATCGCGGGCGCAGCCATGTACGAACCTGCCATTGCGGGCGCAGCCATTGCGGGCGCAGCCATCGCCGAGCCTGCCATCGCCGGCCCTGCCATCGCTGACCCTGCCATCGCCGGAAGTGGAATTGGGTAGCTCCCGCTCCCCTGCTGAGGAGCCCCGTATTGTGCATCCGGGCCATACGGATTTGGCGGAGCAATCCCAGCGGATTGCGCACTCCCGAGCGGAGCTGGCGCGGCGTTGGCCCACGGCGATGCACTACCGCCGCCACGCGCGAAGGCCGGTGCACTCGGCGCGCTGCCGGGCACTCCGGCGGGAGCGTACGCAGCCGGTGGCGGGGCAGCCTGAGCCCCCGCCGACGGAGCGTATCCCCCGCCGTACGGCGCGCTTGATTGCATGGGCGGTGGCGGTGGCGGGTAGCCCGCTGGGGCCGGTGGCGCACCGTATGCGCCGGCTGGTGAGGGCGGTGGCGCACCGTATGCGCCGGCTGGTGAGGGCGGTGGCGCACCGTATGCGCCGGCTGGTGAGGGCGGTGGCGCACCGTATGCGCCGGCTGGTGAGGGCGGCATGTATCCGCCACCGGTACTCTGCGGGTTAGCAGCTGGCATCGGGCGCGGCGGGGGGATAGGCGCGCCTCCGCCGAGGGCATGGCCGCCGAGGGCATGGCCGCCGAGGGCATGGCCGCACATGGTGCACCGCATGTCGGTGTCCTTGAGCATCCATTGGCAGTTGGGGCACGGCTTCATCGCGGCCGCGGATGCTAACACAGGCTCCCGCGCTCGGTCGGCGCGAGATCGAGTCACGTCAGCCGCTCATGGCGCCGTCGGCGTGCAAAGCTTGATGCCGGTCATGTCCGCGACGCACGAGCTGCTCGCACAATCCGTTGGGACACTGCATTTGCTCCCATTCGGACATAGCAACTTCAATTCGCTGCACGTTCCGCCGCAGTCGATGTCCGCCTCGCCGACGTTCTTCACGCCGTTTGCACACGGAGGTGGCGGCGCTGGGATGCTGCAATTGAAATACTCCACATCGCCAGTCGGGAACGAGACGCGCAGGCGCACATACCCATCGACGGCCGGAATGGTCTTGCCAAGTTTCTTGAATTCGGGCGCGCCGGGGCTCGACTCCAACTGTGCAGATGGCACCCCGAGCAGCTCGGCTGGAGCGAGGACACCTTTGTCGAGACATTTGTCGAGGTAGAACCCATTGAAGTGGTACTGCTCGACGGCGCCAGGGCAGGCGATGTCATAGGTCGCGACCGTTCCATCAGCTTGGGTGATGGCAAATGCGCCGCCCAATATCGTCGGATTGCCCTCGGGGGCATTGTCGATCTTGAGGGAGAAGGTCTGTGGTCCGGCGATGCTGCCTTCACCGCAGGGCGCCCCGGCCGCGTCGAGCAATTTGAACGCGACAGAGGTCAGGGGGAATTGGCTCACGTCGAGTGGCGGGTCGAACACGACCTGCCCGCCTTCGGAGCGCGCACAGATGTCCAGCGCGTCGCGGACCGCGAAAAACCCCGTCGGAGCGAGCGAGGATGCGGCATCGACGTGGGTCCCGCCGCAGGCCACGACGCCGTCACACACGTCTTCCGTGGAATCTCCACATGCGACGTCGCGCGCGAATCGTTGCCAGCAATTGTTTTCGTCCTTGAGCCAGCTGCACATGTCCTGCGGCAGCTCTTGCGTGCCACATGCGGGGAGGCTTACGGAAACGCCAAATGCGGCGAGCAGCGAGACGCAGGCGATTGCACGGCGAATCATGGCGGACATCCTTGCGTGGCGAAGTCAGTAGAGAAGCGGGGCTCAGTCAACGGCGTCGGGGAGCGCCACCATCAGAGTTCCATGTAGGGCCCAGGAAACACATAGACGTCGTCTACCCCAGCCATTTCAAACATGCCCCAACATACAAGCTTGCGGTCGATCGCAAAGCTCATGGCTTCGGCGAGCCCGGCTTTGGGTGCGAGGACGCTCAGGTTGCCGCGTCGCAGCCCCCACCATCCGGGACCATGCTCGAGCAGAGCGCCATGGAGCTCATTGGCGGCCTCCTTGGCGTCGGCGAGGACGGCGAGCCGCAGGCGAACGACATCCCCGTCGTCGGGATCTGCGCCCGGAAAGTCGAACCAAAAGAGGTTGCCGCGCGCCTTTACTTCCGTGGGTCCGCGTCCTTGCGCGCCAAGGAAACGCACGAAATCATCATGCGATAGCGGGCGCGTGGCTGGGCTCGTGTCGATGCCCGCGCACACGTCGTCCTTCACGCGAAACGACTGCATGAACATCCACGGATCGCTCGCATTCTCGGGCGTGACGAGATTGCCCCGGACCTCCGCGCGACTGAAATCAGGGTAGGAAACGTCCGCATCGAGTCCGACGCAAGCGCTCGACACGAGCGTGCACAGCGCAATGGCAAGTACGGACATGGGCGATCGAGTCATGGACATCGCGGGATCTCGGGTCTCGGTTTCGAGGGGCGAGTTTCGGTCGAGCGCGCCACCCGGGCCCAACTTTCGGCGAAGTTTTGGTCCGTACACGCCATTGTCGGTAGATTGGCGCTCGTGAAACTGTGCAACAGCTTGGGTCTCACCCGCGTGTCCGCCGCCGTTGTTGGAGTGACCGCGCTCGCCCTCGGTGGCTGCGGCGGCTCGCCAACCGCGCCCGACCGCGATCAAGTCTTTTATCTCCACGAGAAGGGCGTCCTCGACAAGCGCTACAGCTGGGAGAGGTACTACCCGCCGCTCGACCACGCCGAGTCGAAGAAGTCTCCGCGCCGTGTTGGTGTGGCCGTTCTCGACGGCGACGTGCGATTCGCGCACCCGATCGACTGGTACTTGCGAACGGCGGACTACACGCCCGAGCGCCGGTTCATTTCTTACCAGTCGCCCCGGCAGTTCGTCTTCAGCATCTACGAGCGCACCGATCCGGTCGAGGTCACGTGGGACGAGCTGCTCACCCACTACGAGGAGAGCGTCGCGAAGAACGGCTCCGAGCTCTTGTCCGCTCGGGTGCCGACGAGCACGGCGAACGCGCAAGGGCGAAGTTATTTCGTCAAGACGCCGGTGCCCGCGCGGCCCGATCTCGAGTCCTTTGCCCACGAGATCATCGTCCGTTCTTCCGAGCGTGTCCTTCTTGTCCAGGTCGTTCACGGCCCGGAGTTCGAGGACTCGGCCGATGAGGTCGTCCATGCCGTACGGAGCATGCTCGTCTACTGAGCGCGTCACGCCGGCGGACCGGGTTTCCGGTAGTTGTGCGGCCGCTTCAGCCATCCTCGCCGGCGAAAGTAGAGCAGCATTCCAACTGTCCCGAGCGCCATCAACGCCATCGTGATGGGATAGCCGTAGCGCATCTTCAGCTCGGGCATGTTGTACGGTGAAGACTCCGCATCGAAGTTCATCCCGTAGACGCCTACGACGAAGGTGAGCGGAATGAAGATCGAGCCGATGATCGTGAGGACCTGCATCACCTCGTTCATGCGGTTCGACGCCACGTTGAGGTGGATCTCGATGAGCGCTTGCGCCATCTCGCGATAACACGCGAGCAGATCGATGATCTGTCCGGCGTGGTCGCTCACGTCACGGAGGTGAAGTCGGGCGTCCTCGCCGACCAGCGGTGTCGGATCGCGCACGAGCGCCTGCAAGAGATCGCGATGGGGCAGCACGGCTCGGTGCAAGGTCAGGAGATCTCTCTTGACGCTATGGATCGCCCACACGACGTCGAGGTAGGGCTCGCCGAGCACTTCGTCCTCGAGTCCATCGAGTCGATCGGCGAATCGATTCATGACCGGAAAGTAGTGATCTACGACCGCGTCGATGAGGGCATAGGCGAGGTAATCCGGGCCGGAGTGCCGCATGCGGCCGCGTCCCTGCCGCAGTCGTTCGCGCACCGGGTCGAGGCAGTCGCCCGGTTTACCCTCCTGAAAGGTCAACACGAAGTCCTTGCCGAACACGATGCTCAGCTGCTCCATCTCGAGCGGCTCGTGCGAGTGGATCATGCGCACCACGACGAACACGTAAGTCGGAAAGAACTCCACCTTCGCGCGCTGATGGACGTGCGTGACGTCTTCCATCGTCAGCGCGTGCAGCCCGAAGGTCTTGCCGAGCCCAGCGATCAGCTCCGCGTCGCCGAGCCCATCGACGTCGACCCAGACCACCTTGCGGCGGGACCTCAGCGCGGCGATTCCGCTCAGGCTCTCGAGGCGCTCTTCGGCGATCGAGTCCGCATCGTAGGAAACGACGCGAACGTCAGGCGCGAGCGCTCCCGGCGGCGAGTGGACGAGCCCCGGCGACGCCCCGGGAGTCGCTGTGTGGGCCCGAGCCGCGCGCGCGGGAGTCTTTTTTCGGGGGGGCTTCGCCATGCTCAGCCGCACCTCGTCAGCTGAGCGAGACGGTGCTGCTCGGATCGACGCTGGTCGTAACGCGGAGCGCCTGGCGGTTGCCGTTCGGAAACACGATTTGCCCGGTGATCTCGAAGCGAACGCGCAGCGCATCGCGTGACTCGGGATCTTCGAGGATGCGTACTTGCACGTTCTTGATGCGCGGCTCGTACTTCGCGACGGTGTGCTTGAGCGCCCGTTGCATCAGACCGTTTGCGTCGGGAAACGAGTGGAGCAACTCGGAGATTTCGGCGACGCCGTAGTCCGGGACGGTGGGAGCGCTGCCGGCGCGCGTGTTCAACATTCGCGAGAGGTGTTCGAGGACGACCGACTCGAGATCCTGCGCACGGTACACCGAGCGGCCCGAGGAGCCCGGATCGGCGGCGCGCTCGAGGCGCCCGAACAACGACGAGCCCGACATGGTCTGATCCTAGTCGCCTTTGCGTCCTCGTTGCGAGACCCGAGTGACCGACGGAGCGAATGGGCGAGCGGCGGAACTCACCAGCGTCGCTCGAGAGCCTGACTCATGGGAGTGGTGGCGGCTCGCCGCGGTCGTCGCCGTCTTCGGCCTCGTCGCGCTGGCGCTCCTCGAGGGGCACCGTGATCTTGAATGCGTCTCGCTCGATCGCGCCGCCGAGCCAGCTCGTCCGCTGGAGGGTGGCAGATCGCGGTGAGCCAAGCTGGAAGCGTGGAGCCGCCTTCAGATCGACGGACAGCTCGAGCATGGCGTCGTGGATCCCCGGCGTGAAGGTGTCGACGATCGCCTTGAGGAGCGGTCGGCGATGTCCGCCGGGGAGGAATGACAAGTAGTCATCGTAGTCGAGCGGTCCGAGCCGGATCGTGTACCGCCCGCTGCCGTCAAAGACGTAGCGACCGAGGACGAGACTTTCGCCGAGCTCATGATTGCTCACCCCGAGCTGGTTGCGGAGCGGCTG
>SHZB01000109.1 GCA_009692485.1 Myxococcales bacterium | reverse complement strand
CGACTTCGCCGACTTCGCCGACTTCGCCGACTTCGCCGACTTCGCGCCGTTCTTCTTCACGGTCTTCACGGAAGCGCGAGCACGTAAGGCTTTGACTGCCTTGGCCTTCGCCGCGTCGGCCTTCGCCTTCGCCGCATTGACCTTTGCCGCCTTGGCTGCCTTGGCCTTGGCTGCCTTGGCCTTCGCCGCATCAGCCTTGGCCGCTTTGGCCGCCTTGACTGCCTTGGCCTTCAGCGCCTTGGCCTTCGCCACGTCGGCCTTTGCCGCCTGGACTGCCTTGGCCTTGGCTGCATCGGCCTTGGCCTTCGCCGCCTTGGTCTTCGCCGCATCGGCCTTCGCCGTAATCGCGGCCTTCACCGCTGCAGCCTTCGTCGCCTTCTCGGCCTTTGCCGCTGCGGCCTGCGCCGCCTTCTCGGCCTTTGCCGCCGCGGCCTGCGCCGCCTTCTCGGCCTTTGCCGCTGCGGCCTTAGCTACCTTCTCGGCCTTTGCCGCTGCGGCCTTAGCTACCTTCTCGGCCTTCGCCGCCGTGGCCTTCAGCGCCTTGTCGGTGGCGGCCTTCGCGGCAACCGCCTTCACCAGCGCGGCCTTCAGCAGCGCAGTCTTTGCTTCCGCAGCCTTGCCCGCCGTCTTGTCGGCCGCGGCCTTGAGCGTGGCAGCCTTCATTGCGGCAGCCTTGTCGGCGGCGGCTTTGACCGCTTCTGCCTTGCCCAGCTTGCCCAGGTTGCCCGTAGGAAACCCCTTGGCTGCGAGTCCGTGCCCCGTAGCTGCCGGCGCGGAACCCTTGCCAGCGACCGACGCACCGCGCACGCCCTTCTTTCGGTTCCGCTGTTCGCGCGGCTCCGGTATCTGTGAGATCGTCGGCATTTGCGCGGCAAGATCGGGCCGGTTGTGCACCAGCATCCTCGTCTCGTCCTCGAAGGTGATCTCGACCTTGTTCTCCGAGATCTCCGTGACGATGCCAAAGGTGAACTTGGGGTGCGACACCCAGTCCCCTTCGCGATAGTAATCGCGAATCGAGTAGGGGCGTGCGCGCTCGATCGCCTTGGTCGAGGCTTTCTCTCTCGCCTCCTGCCAGGTCGGCTTCTTCAGCGCTGCGCGCCGCTTGGCCGCGATCGGCTCGGGCACATCCTCTTCGCTCTCGCCGCGTGCGCGTCGGAACGCATGCACGTCGCCGCACGGGTTGCACTGCACCCGCCGAACCTCGTCTTCGTACTTGCTGATGACCGTGTGCGGGGTGTCCCCCTTGCACTTGGGGCAGTAGGCCTCGACATCCGACCCGACGTCTTCCGCCTCTTCCTCGAAGATCGGATCCATGCGCACCCCTGGGTCTGGCCGACTCAACGGCCTTCAACACAGCAGAATCAAACGATTAAGTCACACAGGCCCAAGGATGGATTCTCAGACACCGAACGCTGGCCGCTCTCTAACATATGCGGGAGTTTCCTGCAACTTCGACGGACACTTCGACGTGATCGGCAACGTGATCGGCTAGGATGGGCTGCCGTGGGCGCGGAAATGGGAGCCGGGTAGGGTGGGTTCCGGAGTGCGTCTCCGGTTTGCGGCGGTCTACGCGCTCGTCCCGCTGGTCGTCATCGCGGCGGCGGCGCTGGCTACCTACAGCTACCGCTACGCCGACCAGCTCGCGCGGCGCGGCGAGCAGGCGATCCTCGCGACGACCGAGGAACTGCTCGGGATTCAGCTGCGCCGGATCGAACACATGGTGGTCGAGTCCGACCAGACCGTCTTTCGCAGCCTGGACCTCGATAGCCTCGAGGCGGTGACGCCGAAACGCTGGAAAGAACTGGTACAGGTCGCGGCACTGGTCGAGAGCGTGGTAATTCTCGACGCCGCCCACCGCATCGTCTCGGGCACCTACCACTCGAAGAAGCGAAAGGCCGCTGCCGAGGTGTTCCGCGAGCGGCTCGAGGAGACGCTGCTCAGGCGCCTCCAGCTCGATACGCTGCTGGTAGACGAGCACCGCCACCTTCATACCCACGAAGGCGGGCGCTACTACCTGCTCGCCGCGACCCGGCGTGAGGCGGGGGGCAAGACTTGGTTCGTCGTGCTCGAGGAGGACCTGACGCACCTCGTCGCCGAGGTGTTCCCCGAGTACTTCGCCGGGGTCGAGGCTCAGCGGCTGTTCCAGGTGATCGACGAGGCGGGTGCGATCGTCTTCGGCTATCCGCTCTCGGGCATTCCCGAGCCGTACGTGCTCGAGCGGCGCTTCCCGACCACGCTCACCGGCTGGCGAATCCGCATGGCACCGCGCGAGGCGCCTGCGCTCGACGCGCGCCGCGCAGAACGCCGCGTGACCGACCTGACCCTGATCGCGCTCTCGGCGCTGACGATCTTTGTTGGGCTCGCGGTGCTCACGGCGGCGGTGCGCGCGGAGCGGCAGGCGAATCGTCTCAAGAGCGATTTCGTGGCCAATGTCTCGCACGAGCTCAAGACGCCGCTAAGCCTGATCCGCATGTTCGCCGAGCTGCTCGCCACCGGGCGGGCCAAGGGGCCGGAGGCGGCGCGCGAATACGCCGAGATCATCACGCGCGAGAGTGACCGCCTCGGGCAGCTGATCGACAACGTGCTCGACTTTGCGCGGATCGAGCGCGGCAAGGCGGCGTTCGTGTTTCAGCGGGGCGACCTCGGCGAGGTGCTCACGCGCGCGCTCGACGTGTCGCGCCATCGGGTGGAGCGCGAGGGGATGCGGCTCGTGCTCGCGGTCGATGAAGCGCTGCCGCAGGTAAAGATCGACGTGAGCGCGATGACGCTCGTCGCGATCAACCTGATCGACAATGCGATAAAGTACGCCGCGGATGGCAAGGTGATCGAGGTAGCGCTCACACACGCAGGCGGGCGCGTCACGCTCGAGGTGCGCGACCACGGCCCGGGAATTCCCGATGAGGAGCGCGAGTTGGTGTTCGAGCGTTTCTACCGGGCACGTGCCACGCGCGACCGATCGTCATTGCGCGGCTCCGGCATCGGGCTGTCGCTGGTGCGGCACATCGCCGAAGCGCACGACGGCGGCGTGACGCTCACCTGCGGAGCGGATGGCGGCTGCGCGTTCAGGGTCTGGTTGCCGGCGCTGGCGGCGCTGCTGCCCGAGTCGAGCGGCGATGCGCCCGCAGCGGGCGTGGCGTGAGCGCGGGGGCGGTCGGCGTGCGCAAGCGGATCCTCATCATCGAGGACGAGCCGGACATTGTGCGTGGCGTGCGTGACGCGCTTGAGTTCGAGGGCTTCGAGGTGCTCTCCGCCGGGGACGGTCGCGACGGCACGCGCCTCGCGCGCGAGAAGAGCCCCGACTGCATCGTGCTCGATCTGATGCTCCCCGACGCGAACGGCTACGCGGTCTGTGAGGCGATCCGCGGGCACAACGCCGTGGTGCCGATCATCATGCTGACCGCGCGCTCGCAGGAGTCGGACAAGATCCGCGGCCTCGAGGTCGGCGCTGACGACTACGTGACCAAGCCGTTCTCCGTCGGAGAGCTGATCGCGCGTATCAAGGCGATCTTCCGCCGCCTCGGTCGGCAGACCGGCGTGGAAGAGGTCATCAAGATCGGCACCGCCGAGGTCAACGTGCGCCAGCACACCGTCACGCGCGGGCGGAAGACCGAGCCACTTACCTTCTACGAGGTCGAGCTGGTGAAGCTGCTCCACGAGCGCGCCGAGCAGCCGGTCTCGCGCGACGAGCTGCTCGAGAAGATCTGGGGCATCCAGCCGCACCCGGCCAATCGCACCGTCGACAACTTCATCGTCAAGCTGCGCCGCAAGATCGAGGACGATCAGAAACGCCCGCGCCACATCATGACGGTCTACGGCTACGGTTATAAACTCGTGCCGTAGCGCGCGGCGCACGACGCGGGAACCGCCACGCTACCCACCGCGTTTCCGGCGGGCCCGCGCCCGGGCAGCGAGCAGCACGACCGCGAGCGCAAAGAGGCCGGCGCCCGTCGTGGTGCCGGGCTCTTTGCGGTGGCCCGGGGCGACGGCGCAGCAGCCTTCGTCCACGTCGTCGAGGGCGCGCGCGCACAGACCGGGATCATCAGCGCGTGGGTAGATCGCGCAGAGGCCCTCCACGTCGTCGGGCTCGAGCGTCGCCTTGTGGATCTCGCCGGACTGCGAGTAGTTGAACATCGTCGCGTCGGTGATCTCCGCCGGCAGTCCGACCTCGCAGCGGGGGACCGGCTGGCCGGCGCCGTCGAGGGGCGGCTCGCTTGCGCCCTCCGGGCCGTCAAAGCAGGTGTGGTCGAGGCCGAAGAGGTGGCCGACCTCGTGGGTGAGCACGTTGGCGAGGTCGGCGCGGGGGCCTTCGCCGGTGGTAGTGCAGCCCGAGTCGTCGCAGGCGGAGACGGCAAAGTGGACGGCGTTGACCTCGATGTCTGCATCGATCAAGGTGCCGTCGGAGGGGTGGCCGGGGCGGTCGATGTGGAAGAGGTTGGTGACCGCCATCGCCGACGGCTCGTAGCAGACCTCACCACCGGGTGCGCACCACGCGTACTCGTGGAAGGTGATGACGTTCTCGCCGTCGTAGCCGGCGACGGCGGGCGTGGGCGTGTCGCGCACGACGCGGAGGTAGCTGCACTCCTCGGTCTCGGTCTCCCAGTGCGAGAGCACCCGCTCGATGATCGCGAGCTCGTCGTCGCCGGCGAGGTCGACGGTGCCGGTGGCGTCGGCGCGGACAAAGACGCACGACCTCTGCCACGCGAGCGGCGCGCCCGAGCCGGCGGTGCGCTCGCGCACGAAGCGGAGCAGCGGGCTGTCGGAGAACGGGCCGAGCGGCAGGTGGCGCATGGCGAGGCCGTCCACCGAGCCGCCGGGCACCCGCACGAGCTCGCGGCGGCCGTCGTCGCGTTCGACGATGACGTCGGTGTGGATCGAAGTGCGTGCGGCGTTCCACGACGACGCGCGCGACACGAAGCGGTCGGCGACCGCTGGCGAAGCAACCAGGCCAAGGCCTAGCGCAAGCCCGGCGAGCGTCGCTCTGCGTCGGGGACTCACTCGCGTGAGCATAGCAGCTGTGGTAAACGCAAAGCCGCATGCCGGTAAGGGTCAGAATCGCGCCGTCACCGACGGGCGATCCCCACGTCGGCACGGCGTACATCGCGCTGTTCAACTACTGCTTCGCGAAGCACGAGGGCGGCAGCTTCGTGCTGCGGATCGAGGACACCGATCGCACCCGCTCGACGCCCGAGAGCGAGCAGGCGATCCTCCGCGCGCTCCGCTGGGTCGGCCTCGTGTGGGACGAGGGGCCCGACGTGGGTGGGCCGTTCGGGCCCTACCGCCAGTCGGAGCGCGGCGAGATTTACCGGCGGCACGCTGACGTTCTGCTCGAGCGCGGACGCGCCTATCGTTGCTTCTGCACCGCCGAGCGTCTCGGCGAGCTGCGCGAGGACCAGAAGCTCGCCAAGCTGCCGCCAGGCTATGACGGGCGCTGTCGCAAGCTCGCTGCCGAGGAGGGCGCGGCGCGTGCGGCGGCGGGGGAGGTGCACGTCGTGCGGCTGGCGATGCCGCGCGAGGGGACGACGGTCTTCACCGACCGCCTGCGCGGCCCGCTCGAGTTCGAGAACGCCAAGATCGACGATCAGGTGCTGCTCAAGTCGGACGGCTTCCCGACGTACCACCTCGCCAACGTCGTCGACGATCACCTGATGGAGATCACGCACGTGATCCGCGCTGAGGAGTGGATCTCCTCCACGCCCAAGCACGTCGTGCTCTACGATGCGTTCGGCTGGCAGGCGCCGGAGTTCGTGCACATGCCGCTGCTGAGAAACGCCGACCGCTCGAAGATCTCCAAGCGGAAGAACCCGGTGTCGCTCGACTACTACGAGGGCGCCGGCATCCTGTCCGAGACGCTGCTCAACTTCCTCGGCCTGATGGGCTGGTCGTTCGGCGGCGACCGCGAGAAGTTCACGCTGCCCGAAATGATCGAAGCGTTCGACTTCGCGCGGGTGTCGCTCGGCGGTCCGGTCTTCGACCTCGAGAAGCTGAGCTGGCTGAACGGTCTCTATCTGCGCGAGCTCTCCGACGACGCGTTCCTCGCGCGCCTCCGCGCGTGGCGCCTCTCGGACGAGCACCTGCGTCGGTTGGTGCCGCTGCTGCGCGAGCGAGTGCGCCGCCTCGATGAGTTCATCCCGTCGGCCGAGTTCTTCCTCAGCGGAGATCTCGATCTCGCAAGGTGCGGCGTGAACCTTGTGCCCAAGGGGCGCGGCGCGAAAGAGACCGGGACGGTGCTCGCCGCGATCGTCGACGAGTACGAGACGATCCGCGGCAACTGGACCGTCGCCGCGCTTGAAGCGTGCTCGCGCGCCTTCGCCGAGCAGCAGGCGTGGAAGACCAAGGAGCTGTTCATGGCGCTCCGTGTCGCGGCGACCGGTCGCACCATGTCGCCGCCGCTCTTCGAGAGCATGGAGCTGCTCGGCAAGGAGCAGGTCCGTCGACGCCTCAGGCTGGCGGCCGACTTCCTGCTCGCGCAGCCGCAGCCGCAGCCGCCCAAGGCCTGAGTTGCTCCGCCGCCTGTTTCAGCGCTGGGTGCTCGACCAGTGGCGCGCGATCGACGAGGAGTGCCGCGGCGAGGGCGCGCTGGATGCTGCGCAAAAGCCCGAGCCCAAGCACCGACGGCGCAAGCCGCAGCAGGACGCCGCCGCGCTCGGCAGTTCGGCGCGCGCGATCGACTGGCGTCCGCTCATCGTGCTCTCCGTCGTCGCGGTCTCGCTCACGCTGCAGGAGTACTTTGGTCACCGTGACACCTTCGTGAAGCTCTTCCCGTCGCCGGGGTGCGAGGCGATGCTGCGCGGCAACTGGGAGATCGGCGCGTACGTCTGGTGGACCGGCTGGCGCGTGTTCGGTTACGTCCTCCTGCCGCTGGCGGTGCTCTGTCTGCTCCCCGGCGAGCGGATCGCCGACTACGGCTTCTCGTTCAAGGGCTTCTCGCGCCACATCTGGATCTACGTCGCGCTCTTCCTCGCGATCCTGCCGCTCGTGATCGCCGCGTCGTTCACGCGCCCCTTCCAGCACACCTATCCGTTCTACAAGCTCGCCAACCGCTCGACCGCCGACTTCCTCGCGTGGCAGGCGCTCTACGCGGTGCAGTTCTTCGCGCTCGAGTTCTTCTTTCGCGGCTTCATGCTGCACGGCCTCAAGCGCGCGCTCGGCGTCCACGCCATCTGGGTGATGATGGTGCCGTACTGCATGATCCACTACGGCAAGCCGCTCGCCGAGACCTCCGGCGCGATCCTCGCTGGTGTGATCCTCGGGACGCTGTCGCTCAGGACGCGCTCGATCTGGTGCGGCGTGCTGATCCACGTGAGCGTCGCGCTGACCATGGACTGGCTCGCGATGGGGCACTGCCCCGACAACCGCCCCTGCGCCGGCTACTGGCCGCGTGACCCGGGCACTGGGGCGGCCTGCCCGGTGTCGCTCTCGCCGTACACGCCATAAAAACCACGGCCCGGACGCCGTCAGGCGAACGAGCCGTGGAGTAAAACTGAGACCGCCGCTTGGCCGGTGGCTGTTGATTCTCAACCCCTACCTCAGTAGGTGGGCTCCACGATGACCGTTATGGGCTTCCCGACGAGCGGGCGTGCACGCCACGGCCAGAAGCAGATCCCGGGTTGATAAAAATCGTAGGGAAGAAAATCGCGCCTGTCGCACCTCGCAGCAGAGTCTCACCAGAACGGTAGCCAGCGCGCTCCGTCGGGTCAAGCTCGCGGCCGACGGACAGCTCGCGGCCGACCCTCAACCCGCCCGCTGCGCCGTCGGGCGAGATGCGCTAGATTCGCGCCGAGGTCGCTATGGCGGTCCCCCCGAATTACATCACGCCGACCGGTCTGCGCTGCCTGACCGACGAGGCGAACCGGTTGCTCACCCTCGAGCGTCCGCGCACCGTACGCGAGGTCTCCGCCGCCGCGGCGCACGGTGATCGCTCGGACAACGCCGAGTATCGCTACGGCAAGAAGAAGCTGCGCGAGATCGACCGTCGTCTCGAGTGGCTCTCAAAGCGCCTCGACGCGGCCCGGGTCGTCGACCCTGCCGTGCCACGTGGCAGCAAGGTTTTCTTCGGTGCCACCGTCGACCTCCAGGACGCGGACGCCGAGCAGCGCACGCTCCAGCTCGTGGGCGAGGACGAGACCGATCCGCCCGCAGGCAAGGTGAGCTGGCGCTCGCCGATCGGCCGCGCGCTGCTCGGTCGGAGCGCCGGTGACGAGGTCGTCGTCGCAGCCCCGCAAGGCGCGCGGCACTACGAAATCCTCGCCGTCCGCTATATATGACCGCGATGCCCGAGCCTCACGAACCCGCGTCCGGCGCCCACGCCACTCGCGGCCGCTCCGCCGCCCTCGCACTCGGCGCGCTCGGTGTCGTCTACGGCGACATCGGCACCTCGCCGCTCTACGCGCTCAAGGAGTGCGTGAACGGCCCGCACGGCGTCGCGCCGACGCCGGAGAACGTCTTCGGCATCCTCTCGCTCGTCACCTGGGCGCTGCTGCTCGTGGTGGTGGTCAAGTACCTGACGTTCATCATGCGTGCGGACAACCAGGGCGAGGGCGGCATCCTCGCGCTCTTCGCGCTGGTCATCCCAAAGGGAGCATTTCGCGGCGACGCCGGCTGGCGCGCGCGGATGCTGATGTACCTCGGGCTCTTTGGCGCTGGGCTGCTGTTCGGCGAGAGCATGCTGACGCCGGCGATCTCGGTGCTCTCCGCCGTCGAGGGACTCGGCCTGATCACCACGCGGCTCGGGGCGCTGGTGGTGCCGATCACCTGCGTAATCCTGGTCGCGCTCTTCATGGTGCAGCGTTTTGGTACCGGCAAGGTCGGCATGGTGTTCGGCTGGGTCATGCTGGTCTGGTTTACCGTTATCGGCTTTGCCGGCGTCGTGGCGATCTGGTCCCACCCGGGCATCCTCGCCGCCGCCAACCCGCTCTTCGGCGTGCGCTTCTTCCTCGCGCACGGCTGGCATGGCTTCTTCGTGCTCGGCGGGGTCGTGCTCGTGATCACCGGCGGCGAGGCGCTCTACGCCGACATGGGGCACTTCGGACGCCGCGCGATCCGCATGGCTTGGTACGCGCTGGTGCTCCCCGGGCTGTTGCTCAACTACTACGGTCAGGGCGCCGAGCTGCTCGCCAACCCGGCGGCGCGCACGAACCCGTTCTACGCGCTCGCGCCCGGCTGGACCCTCTACCCGATGGTGCTGCTCGCGACGGCGGCCGCGGTGATTGCGTCGCAGGCGCTCATCTCCGGCATCTTCTCGGTCACACGGCAGGCGGTGCAGCTCAACTACTGGCCGCGTGTCCGCGTGGTCCACACCTCCGCCGAGGAAGCGGGGCAGATCTACATCCCCGAGATCAACTACCTGCTGATGATCGGCTGCATCTGTCTGGTGCTCGGGTTCCGCTCGTCGTCGGGGCTGGCGGCGGCCTACGGCATCGCGGTCACCGGCACGATGACGATCACCTCGATTCTCTTCTATGTCGTTGCGCGTGATCGCTGGCGCTGGAGCAAGTGGGCGGCTGGCTCGTTGGTCGCGCTCTTTCTCGTGGTCGACCTCGCGTTCTTTAGCGCCAACGTAAACAAGATCGCCGCCGGCGGCTGGATCCCGCTCGCGATCGGCGCGGTCGTCTTCGCGGTGATGACGACCTGGCGGCGCGGGCGACTCGAGCTCGGCGCAAAGATCGCCCAGGCCGCGCTGCCGATCGAGCTGTTCCTCGACGACGTGAAGCTCCGCATGCCGCCGCGCGTGAAGGGGACGGCAGTCTTCATGACCTCGACCTCCGACGGAACGCCGGGCGTGCTGCTGCACCACTTCAAGCACAACAAGGTGCTGCATGAGCAGGTGGTGCTGCTCTCGGTGAAGACCGAGCGGGTGCCGATCGTGCGCGGGGGACACGCCGCCGAGGTGACCGAGCTCGGCAACGGCTTCTTCCGCGTGATCGCGCGGATCGGTTTCATGCAGGACCCCGACGTGCCGCGCATCCTCGAGGTCTGCGGGCGCAAGGGGCTGGTCGCGCTGCCGGGGGACACCAGCTACTACCTCGGGCGCGAGACGCTGATCATGCTGCCGTCGGGGAAGAACATGGCGATTTGGCGCAAGGTGCTCTTCTCGTTCCTCTCGCGAAACGCGCGCCCGGCGACCCAGTTCTTCCGCATCCCGCCGAACCGCGTGGTCGAGATGGGCGCGCAGATCGAGCTGTAGCTCGCTGGCTGCAGCTCGCGGTCAGCGCCGGCGGCGCCGCTTGCCGAGCTCGGCGGTGATCGGCGGTCCTGCCGGACAGGCGATGCGCACATGGAAGTGATCGTCGTGCGGTGGCACCGTTCGCCCCGGCGGCGCCATCACCTTCGCCGCCCGCGCGATGATGCCGGCGTTCACCTTGCGGCTCCGCGCGAAGTCGATCAGTCGCCGCTCGAGCCACGGCGCGACGTAGATCTTCTCGACCCGCGCCGCCGGTTCGGTGATGAGCGCGCGCACCAGCGACCAGTTGCGCGCGCTGTCAAAGCGGCGGAGGCCATCCTCGCCGCGGCCGGTCACGCCGTAGCGCACCATGTCGGCCGGCGGTGGTGCGGGCTGGCCATCGGGGCCGATCGCATAGAAGAGCAGGTCGGCGTCGCGGCCCGACTGGTGCGTGTGGTGCCACGCGGTCTTCGCGCCGTTCGGCATCGACAGGTCGGCGACGTGGAGCGTACTGCCCGGGAACGACTTCTTCATCCGCTTCGCCACACGCTCGACGAGCCGCACCAGCCCGCGCGTTCCGTAGCGCAGCCCGCGACGGCGCCAAGTGTCGGGGATGGTAAAGCCCGGTCCGCTGACGGCGAGCTCGACAGGCCGACGCAAGGCCGCTGCGCAGCGATCGGCGCGTGCCGGGGCCGCTGCGAGCCAGGTCCAAGTCCCGAGCAGCGCGAGCACGAGGACCGACCGCTGCGCGCCACGAAACATCGTCGAGCAAGCGTAGCTCTCGGTTTCTCGGCCAGCAACTTCCCGACCGCTACGGCAGCGTGAGCAGCGCGCTGCGCGAGAGCGCGTAGGCCTGATCGGGGGTGAGCGTGGTGCCGTTCTCCATGAGGTTCCCCTGGCCCGGCTCGGTGTCGGCCAGCGGATCGGCGTAGCTCATGCCCGAGACCCCCCGGTTCGTGACGTGCTGCAGTGCCAGAAAGTGCGCGACTTCGTGCGCCATCACGCGGCCGAGCAGGGCGTCGCTTGTCGAGTGCAGGAGCAGCACGCCGAAATAGCTGCTGTCCTGAACCGGCGGACCCGGCGTGCCGAGGCTCAGGCCGCCGACGCCGGAGGGGAGTCCCTCGACGACGAAAATGTTGAGCGCGCCGTTTTGCGGACCGAGGCCGGCGAGCTCGGCGGCCTGACTGTCGGGCGCCTCCTGCGGCTCGCTGAAGGTCGAGATGCGCTCGAGGCCGCTGTCGGCGAGCACGCTCGACTCGCGCACGACGACGGCGATGCCAGCCTGATCAAAGATCGTCTGCATGACGTCAACGAACGGCGGGCGGCCCGAGAAGGAGAACTGGTCGGACACCGCGACGAGGTTTACCGCGAGCGTCCGCGCCTCGTCCTCGTCGGGGAGGAGCAGGCGCACCGTCACGTTGCCGTTGGTGGCGGTCGATGCGATGCGCAGGCTGGCCGGTCCCGCGGGGAGCGCTTGGCCGGGTGCAGTTGGGTAGACCTGCGTGAACGTGCCGAGCCGGATGCTCTGGTAGAGCGAGCCCGGCATCTGGCCGATCTGTTCATCGTGGTAGGAGGCGGTCATCTCCGCGGCCCAGGAGCGATTGAGGTCGAGGTCCACGCGGTCGGTGCCGTCGGCGAGGACGAGCGAGCCGAGCGCGAGGAGTGCGGCTTCGTCGCCCTCGGCGACGATCGTCAGCGAGCGGGTCCGCGAAGGCACCACGAACGCGACCTCGGTGGAGAGGCCATTTCCGTCGAGCGCCGCCTCGACAAGCAGGTCACGGAGCGCGGCAGCGTCGGGCGCCGCGGGCGCAGCATCGGGCGCGGCGGTCGCACCGTCGCCACATGCGGCCGCAAAGAGCATCGAGAGCAGCAGGCCGCGCAGCAGCATCGTCGTCATCGTCGTCATCGTCGTCATCGTCGTCATCGTCGTCATCGTCGTCATCGTAAGCACTATCCTCCGCCGCTCCGAATCCCGACCCGCGCGAGTCCCGGCGAGATCACCGTCGCCCAGGTCTCCGCCACGAGTGCTTGGACCCGTTCGCGTGGCAGCACGCCGAGCCCGGCGAGCTCGACCTCGCCGGCCATCGGCTGCACGTCATCGGCGATCGCCGCCGCCGCGATCACGGGGAGGTATTGCGTAAGCCACGCGACGTCGCGCAGCGCCGCCTCCGCAGCGAGCACCGCCCAGCCGATGCGCGCGTGCTCAATCTCGTCGGTGACGATCTCGGCGACGGTCGCTTGTACGAGTGGGTGCACGGCGGCCTCCTTGAGCTCGAGCAGCAGCGCGCAGCTCAGGCTCTCGGTGACGCAGCCGAGCGCGACCGCCGCATAGAGCATGCGATCGCGCGACGACAGCGTCGCCGGGCCGAGCGTGAGGCGGCGCGGCGCGTCGGCCGGCGCAACGTCGGGGCCGACGAGCGACTCCACGAGAGCACGGCAACGTCGCGCGTGCCGTTGCTCGTCGAGGGCGGCGCGGGTGGCGCGCTTCGCGAGCTCCGAGTTGCCGGCTGAGGCGAGCTCACGCGCCAGCTGGTGAAACTGCGCGGCTGCTTCGCGCTCGATCTGCTCGCGATGCCGCCAGATCTGTGCGGCGCGAGCGGCCGGGCTTACGGACAGGTCGTGCTCCAGCAGCACTCGAATCCCGCGACGATCTGCGCCGGCTCCATCGTGCGATCGCAGCAGCTGTCGGTGTTGCAAAGACAAGGCGCCCCGTCCGCATGCGCGCCGTCAGCGGGTGCGGCGGCAGCATCGCTCACGGCAGGCGCAGCGTCGGCGGTGGTCGGAGCGGCGTCGGTGGTGGCGAGCGCGGCGGCGTCGGCCGCCCCGTCGTCACCGGTACAGCCAGAGGCAGCCGACATCACGACGAGCACATGAAATAGGCGCTGGAGCTTCATGCCTTCCACGCTACGAGTTGCCGACGGACATGAACAGCAATTCCACCTCGCCTCGTGATCGCGGTCCGCGTGGGCTAATCTCGCGAGCATGCGCGACCACCTCTTTCGAGCAGTCCTCGGCGCACTACTCGCCAGCGCCTGCTCGAGTGACTCCGACGACCTGCCTACGGAGGCGGAGCTCGCCGACGCCCGCACGCGCATCGAGGCCGCGGTCGCCGCCACCGAGCAGGCCCGCGACGCGCTCGAGTTGCTCGGCGTGATCCCCACGTACGACTGCGGCGCGCCGCGCGGCACCTTCGTGGGCGACGAGGTCAGCAGACTTCGCGCCGAGCTCGCCTGCGTCACCGTCACGACCGCAGCCGAGGCGACCGCGGACACGGTCACGCTCAGTTTTGCCGAGGGCTGCACCGTCGTCGGCCACGTGGTGGCGGGCACGGCGATCTTCCGCTACTCAGGCGGCGAAGCTCGCATGGACCTCGAGGTTGACGTGCGCGCACTCGAGGTTGACGGCCGCACGCTCGAC
>SHZB01000108.1 GCA_009692485.1 Myxococcales bacterium | reverse complement strand
GAGCACACACGATGTAAAGCGCTGCCACCCTGGTGCCGCCCTGCGCCTCAGCGGCCGTCTCGCCGCGATCGAGGACCGCATCGACGTCGAGCGCCGCCAAGTCCTCGTGCGCGCGCGCCTCGAAGCGAAAGACTCCGCGCGCCGACGAGGCCGCACCCGGAGCAGGAGTGCGCGCCACGAAGCAACACACCGAATCCGAGCGTCGCTCGCGCCGGATCAGCAGCAAACGTAGACGCGGATTTTGCTCACGAACACCGCGTAGCCACGCCTGCGTCCGCTCGGGCAGCGCGGCTTCGGGGGAGACGGCGTCCCATGCGCCGGCGTATTCGACGAGCAGCCACGCGTCGGTCTCGGTGAGGGCGGTGCCACCGAGCGGCTCGCCCGCGATGGTCGACTGCTGTGAACATGGCAGCGAGAAGTCGATGGCGCAGCTCCGCCACTCCGATAGCACGGCACGGAACGTATCGGGCGCCGCTGTGTTGCAGTCGAGCGCCTCTGTCCGAGCCCCCGCGCGTTCTCTCGCAAGGGTAGAGTGCCGGTCGATGGCGAGCGGCAGCAGCGCGGCGAAGGGGACCTTGACGTTTGTCGAGCTGCTCGGCGTCTTGACGCAAGATGGCGTGGTTTCAGCAGCTGTGGCTCAGAATCTTTTCGGCGAAGAGGACCGCCAACTTGCTCGTCTCGCACGCGAGCGGCGCGCGCAGTTGCCATCGGGCCCAGCCGGTCGCGGCGCCGAGTCGCCCGGTCCGATCGGTGCCATCGAGTTGTTCTTATCCTTCGGCGTGAAGGACGAGCGCGGCCGTCCCATCACCGAGGACCGCGTGACCGAGCTCTATGCGCGCCGGCTCGGGCGCAGCTACATCAAGCTCGATCCACTTCAGCTCGACGCCGAGTTCTCGACCCGCGTTTTCTCGCGAGCGTTCGCGCGCAAGCACAACCTGCTGGCGATTTCCGATCTCGGTCACGCCGTGCTCGTCGCGACGACCGACCCCATCGACGTGTGGACGCTCGAGTCGGTAGAGCGAAGCGCGGGCAAGAGCGTGGAAGTCGTTATCGCCTCTCGTGGCGATGTCCAGCGGCTGATCACCGAGCTCTACGGATTTCGCCGCTCGGTCGCGAGCGCCCAGGATGGGTTGACCCGCGCGGTCGACATCGGCAACCTCGAACAGCTCGTCCGGATGAAGACCGAGCGCGAGATCGAGTCGAGCGACGAGCACGTCATTCACGCGGTCGAGTACCTCTTTTCATCCGCATTCTCTCAGCGGGCGAGCGACATTCACATCGAGCCGAAGCGCGACAAAAGCGTCGTCCGCTATCGCATCGACGGCGCCTTGCACGAGGTGAATCGCCTGCCGAAGGTCGTTCACCTCGCGGTCATCAACCGCATCAAGACCCTCGCTCGCCTCGACATCGCCGAGAAGCGGCGCCCTCAGGACGGTCGCATCAAGACCGAGTTTGACAGCAAGACGGTGGAGATGCGCGTCTCTACCTTGCCCGTCGCATTCGGCGAAAAGGTGGTGCTCAGGATCTTCGACCCGGACATCGTCGATGGTGATCTCGAGCGGCTCGGTTTCTTCGAGCGCGAACGAGCGATCTTCGAGCGGCTCATCCTGCGCCCTCACGGCATCGTGCTCGTCACCGGCCCCACGGGCTCCGGCAAGACCACGACGCTTTACACCGCGCTCCGAAGGCTCGCTACGGACGACGTGAACGTGACCACGATCGAAGATCCGATCGAGATGGTCGACGAGCGCATCAACCAAACCGCGATAAATCCGGCGATCGGGCTCGGTTTTTCGGAGTCCTTGCGGACGCTTTTGCGGCAAGATCCGGACATCATCATGGTCGGCGAGATCCGCGATCTGGAGACCGCTCGCCACGCGATTCAGGCCGCGCTCACGGGACACCTCGTGTTCAGCACGCTGCACACGAACGACGCTGCCGGCACGATCACGAGGCTCTTCGACCTCGGCTGCGAGCACTTCTTATTGGCCTCGACCCTGAGCGGCGTCATCGCGCAGCGGCTCGTTCGGCGCGTGTGCGTGAGCTGCGAAGAAGACCGCGTGCTGAGCGCGGGCGAGTTGTCACGGCTTGGCCACGCGGCCTTGCTTGCGAGGCCCGACGGCCCGCCGCTCGTCAAGCGCGGCAAAGGCTGCGTCGACTGCCGCCAGTCCGGCTATTGGGGGCGCAGCGCGATCTACGAGATGTTCGAGCTTACGGACGCCGTGCGCCAACTGGTGATGACGCGCGCGGACGCAGGTGCGATCAAGCGCGTCGCACGGCGCGAGGGGATGACCACGCTCCGCGAGGCTGCGCTCAGAAAGATGTGGCTCGGTGAAACGACCTTCGAGGAGGTCCTCGCCGTCACCCAAGAGGACGAAGCATGAGCACGCTGAGCAAAGACGACTTCAAGGCTGCGATGGGCTCCTTCGCGGCCGGGGTCACGGTCCTCACCACGGTCGATGCGGACCGGAACTTGTGGGGAATGACGGCGACGGCCTTCAGCTCGCTCTCGCTCGAGCCGCCGCTGTGTCTCGTGTGTGTCGATCATCGGGCAGGGTGTCACGCCGTGCTCGAGGCAACGCGCCACTTCGCTATCAACATGCTCAGCGGAGAACAACAAGAGCTCTCGAATCGCTTCGCGAGCCGCTCGCCGGACAAGTTCGCGGGGCTCGCCTACGCGCTCGGCGACGCCTCCGGTTGCCCACTTCTCGCTGGCGCACTCGCCACGGTTGAGTGTGTCGTGCGCGACGTGTTCGCGGGCGGTGACCACTCGATTTTCGTCGGTAGCGTCATCGCCGCGACTGTGAACGAAGGCACGCCGCTCGCGTATTGGCGCGGAAAATACAGCGGTCTCGCGTCGCTCTAGCCAGCTCTCGCGTCGCTTTCGTTAAGCAGTGGCGGAGCCGCTCGTGCGTGGTGCGTGAGCCGCGTCGCTGGTCGGCGGCAAGGCCGGATGATCCGGGGCGACGCGACGGAGGCTGTTGACCGCGTGTTCGAGCGAGCGGCGATCACCGAGCTCGGCGGCGAGCGTTCCGAGCGCCACGAGCACGTCAGGATGGTCGGGCATCGCGGCGCTCGCGCGTTCGAGCAGCTCGATCGCGTCCACATAGCGGCGCAGGCGGCGCGCAGCCTGGGCGGCACCGAGCAGGGCCTCGAGACTGTGCGGCTCACTCTCGAGCACGGTCGTGTACGCGGCGAGCGCGCCCTCGGGAAGGTTGCCATGCGCGAGGGCGACCGCGTGTTGCAGCCTGAGGCTCACGTTCGTTGGTTCGAGCTCACAGGCACGGTCGAGGGCGCTTGCACCGCGCGGCACGTCGCCGAGTGCGAAGGCCGCCGAAGCTACGCCGACGTGTGCAGGCAAATAGCTCGGAGCCACGCGCGCGAGCTCTTCGAAGACCTCGAGAGCGCGGTGCCAGTCGCCCGCCTCGGCGGCGCCCTCGCCTTGCGTGAAGAGAGCCTGCCGCTCCGCGGGCGTCGCGAGCTCGAGCTGGGCAAGTGGCGCTGCGGAAACTGCGGATACTGGAACCATTGCTGCAATTGCGGGTGCAGCTGGATTTGCGGAAACCGCAGGAATTGCGGGTGCTGTTGGAATTGCGGCTATGGCAAGTGCGGGAGCTGCGGCAATGACGCGGGCTCGTGCGATCACCGGCGCGGGCTGCGCTAGCGCGGACGGAGTGTTGGTCAGGGCGACGGCGGATCGACTCGCCGCAGGGTTGGGGCTCGACACGGCGAGCGGGATCGCAACGACCACGGAGGCGGGCGGGACAATGGTCTTCGGAAATCCGTCCGCCAACCGCTGGCTCGGAGCGATGCCCCACTTCGCTTTCAGCAACTCAAAGCTCTCGACCGCACTCTGGTCTCCGTCGTTCGCGCTGCCGAGCCGACTCTCCGCCTCGTCTTGATGCACGAAGGACTCTTCAGCGACGCGGCATCCGAAACGCGCCAGGCGTGCCCGCCACACGAAGTCGGTGCTAGCGAAGGGGCCATCGCCGAAGTTCTCGTCGAGCCCGCCGACGGTAGCGAACACCTGGCTTCGCGCCACGATGCACGCGCCGGCAAGGTGATTGGCGCGAGTGCTCTCCGCGCGATGAGCAACAGACCAGGCCGCTGCGAAGGCGTCGAGCGATGCGGGGCTGTCGTATGCGGCTTCGCGGACGAACTGCTGCCCCATCGCGATGTTGGTGCGCGGTCCCACGACGCCCGTGTTTGGATGCGCGTGGAAGACGGCGAGCAAGCCTTCGAGCCACCCGGCCGTGACGACGGCGTTGCTCGCGAGCCACACCACGTAGCGGCTCGCGGCGACCGAGGTGCCGAGGTTGGTGTTGGCGGCACCCCCGCGGCGGTCTTGTGCCGCGACGATGGTGACGTGTGGTCGGGCGGCGGCGTAGCTGCGGAGATACTCACGCGTTTGCGGGCATGAGCCGTCATCGACGAGGATGAGCTCGTGGGCGATGGGCGTGTGGCGCTCCACGCTCGCCAGGCAAGTACCGAGCAGCGCCAGCCCGTGGCGATTTGCGATCACGATCGAGCCGAGCGGGGCGCGGCCGATGCGGTTCGGAGTCACGCTCACGGGCTGCTCGTTGCTCATGGCAATCGCGTTGCGCTTGACGGAGCCATCGGCGGCGACCGTTCCCTTGTCGATGCTGCGTGCAAGCTCACGAGCGGCCTCGCATTCGGGGTCGAGGCGCAGCGCGCGCTCGAGCTGAAGGCGGCACATCGTCCTGTCGCCGCGTTCACTCCACGCCCGCCCTAGCTCGACGAAAGTGACCGCGATGTCTTCGCGACGCTCGGTGTCACTGGCGGGACAGATGAAGCCCGCGTGCAAGAGGTCGTCTTGGCAGAGCTTGAGGTTGCCTTGGCAGAGCGCGACATGGGCATTGGTGATGCGCGCGTCCGCGTCGCCCGGCACGAGCCGAACGAGGGCCGCGGACAGGCTCGCGGCGGTCACGAAATCTCCGGCGGCGACGGCCGCGCGAACCCGCGTACCGAGCTCCGCTACGTTCGCGGAAGACGCCGGTGTCGGGCTTGGTGCCTGCGCCACCTGGGGCTCTTCCGCACCCTCCGCGCCGCGCTCGATCGACTTGGCCACGAGCGAGAGCAACACCGCTCGCAACGCCGGCTGTTGTTCCGCGGAGAAGGCCCGCTTGAGCACTCGGCCCGCGTGCTCGAGCGTGGCAAAGAGATCGCTTGCAAGGGCCGCTGACTCGAGCGTTGCAAGGACGGCGTCGCGCGAAACTTGGAGTGCGTTAGGCATGGATGGCGGGCTCGGCGGAAAAAGAGTGAGCGTTACGGGGCGAAGAGACCCCGCGAGCGGGCTCCGATGGCAGCACGCTCGCGGCAGTCTCGCGGCGGGTCAGGTCAGGCCGCTTGCAGGCGTTCGCGGAGCAGGGCGGCCTCGGCGTGCTCGGGAGCGATCGCGATGAGGCGACGAAGCGAAGCCTCGCAGCTGATGCGGTCGCCGAGATCGAGCGCGGTCGTGCCGATGGCGCCGATCACGAAGGGGTTATCGGGCGCGAGCTTGTTGGCGTGATCGAGGATGTCGACCGCCTCCGTGAAGTTCCGCGTCGCGCGACACAATTGCGCCAGGCTCACGAGAGCGTCGATGTTGTCCGGCTCGATGTCGAGCACGCGCAAGAACGCGCTCTGGGCCTGCTCGAGGTGACCCGTGTGCGCGAACGCAACGCCGAGTTGTGCGTGAAGTCCCGCATTTTTCGGGTAGATCTTGATCGCTTGCTCCAACGCGACCGCTCCCGCGGCGACCTCACCGAGCGCGAACGCCGCCGACGCAAGTCCAACGTAGCCCGGGCCGAAGGTCGGGTAGGTCTCGACCATCTCGATGAAGAGCTCGCCCGCCCGCTCCCAGTTGCCGGTCTGTGCGGCGGCTTCGGCCAGCGCAAAGTGTTGAAGCAGCGAGGAGGACTGCGGAGGGGACGGCGCGATCGAAGTGGCGAGCTCGCGGGCAGGCACGGGGTGGCGTTTGGTTGGGATCGACGAATTGGGCTCGCCGTCGAAGGTCCACAAAGCGTCCTGAGTTTCAAGCTCGGTTTCGAGCAATCTTGGGGTTTCGATGAGGTTCATAATTCACTCCAGATGTTGGTCGTGGGGTTCGGCTCGAGGGAGGCGGGCACCACGGGGTTCGCGCCATCGGGCGCTGCCGAGACCGGCTCGGCGGGTCCTGTGACCACTGGTGCAAACGTTTGGCAACATCGATGCCAAGCGCTTCTGGGCGGGCACTCGCGCAAAATGCCCGGAAATTGCGCTACCAAACGACGCCCGAGCCCGACAACGCGCTGACGGCTAGTTGCGTCAACCGCTTGACGAGTCAGCCGAGCCCGACGCCACCGACGCCGCTCGTGAGCAGCACGGCGCGCCATCACCACGCGCCACGCGCCACCGCGGTAGCGACATTCCTTCGGCTTGGTATCCCCATTGCAGTGTCGACTCGTCGCGTCACTCCGCCGCGCCGCACCCGCATGCGCCACTATCTCGTAGCCGTCGATGTCACCACGATCGCGCGTGCGCTCGCGTTGGTCGAGTCGATCCTCGCGACGGAGGACGATGAGCATCGGACGATTTGCGTGTGTCTCGATGACCGCTCCCATGCCGCGCTTCGCCACGTCCCGATCCCACAGCTAGAAGTCGTAATCGCGCCAGAACTCAGCGTCCGAAGCACCTCCGATGACCACGGCCTCGGCGTTGACTTTGCGGTCGCGCTGCGCGTGATGTGCGCCGCCCTCGACACGGACTGCGCGATCGAACAGCTCGCGTGGCTCGCGTCGAGTTGCTACTGCGTTGGCACTCCCGAGAGGCTGTTCGCGGGTGAGACGGCCGTCACCATCGTCGCCGGCGTTCACGACCACGAGCCGGAGCCGCGCATCGTCATCGCGCGCCGGAGTCTCGGCGGCCGCGACGCACTGGCGGCGCTCACCGAGATTTGCGCCGCACGTGTTTCGCGAGCCTCACTTAGCCCGATGGCGCTGCCATCCACGCTGTCACTCACGTCGCCACCGACGTCGCCACTCACGTTGCCGCGTGGCGTCGAGCTCGTGCGCGATCCGACGCGGCTGTTTGGTGCGCGCGACTTTGGGCGGCGAGACGTGGCTCCCGTCCTAGGCACGGCGATGCTCGGCGAGCTACCGATCGCGTGCGTCGACTTCTCTGCTCTCGCGATGATCACGCCGGAGCTGTTCGTGCCGCTCGCGGATCCGCGCCTGCCGATCGCGCACGGAGCGCTCGTCGCCGTCGTGCTTCCTTACGTCGAGGTGTTGTCCCGAGCGGCGGGGTGGGCGCGCGGTGCGCTCGAGGCGTGGGACGCGTATCCGGGCACCGAACAAGCTCCGGTGTTGACCATCGAGCACACGTTCTTGTGTGTGGCCGCGCTCGCTCCCGAGGTCGACACGCGCGCGCTCGCCCACCGGAAGGTCGTGCTCGATGCGAGCTGGGTCGCTTACCTCGCGGCGCAGAGCTGCGACGCGGATGGGCCCGCGATTTACGCCACCGCGCCGACGCGAGCACCGGTTCCCGCCGCGCTGCCGATCGCGGATTCGCGGCGCATGGAGCGCAGCCCGCGTGTCTCGGCGCTCGTGTCCACGTATGCGGCCGAGAGCTTGTTGCGCGGCTGCATCGAAGATCTCCTCACGCAGACTCTTTACCTGCGCGGCGAGCTCGAGATCATCATCGTAGACAGCGCATCGCCCGAGGCTGAGTCGGCGATCGCGCGCGAATACATCGAGCGCTATCCCGACATCGTCCTCGTGCGTACACCCGCTCGCGAGGGCGTGTACATGGCGTGGAACCGCGCCGCGCGTCTCGCTCGTGGCGCCTATTTGACGAACGCCAACACGGACGATCGGCACCGCCCCGACGCGCTCGAACGGCTCGCCGACGAGCTCGATATTCACGAGGAGATTGCGCTCGTTTACGCCGACGGCTTCGTCACCGACGCGACGAACCTCAGCTTTGGCCACGCCCCGCTGATCGCGTGCACACTCGCTCCCGAGTACACGCGCGACCTGGCCGTGCATCGCTGTATCTGCGGCCCGCAGCCGATGTGGCGGCGCCGTCTGCACGACGAGCTTGGTTGGTTCGATGCGCGCAACCACGTCGCCGGTGACTACGAATTCTGGATGCGGATCTCGGAGCGCTACGCGATGCGCAAGGTCGCGGAGGTGCTCGGGTTGCGGGTGTGGCGTGCCGCCAGCGTCGAGAATGCGAACACGGCCGCGTGCGCGCGAGAGAGCCGCGCCGCATGCGAATACCATGCAGCGCGCGGCGGACTCACGCTCGAGCCGTCGCGATATGGCGGCCGCTTCATCCGAGCTATCGAGCCGGTCGATCACGAACTCCAGCTCTTGGCCCGCCAGCTCGAGGTGCACACGCGCGCCGCGCTCGCAGCTGTGGAGACCGAGCACACACGCAGCAAGGGCGATCGTCGACCGAGCGGAGACGGCGACCGAGCGCGCGCGCTGTGCCCACCGCCGAGCCGCTTCGCCGAATTCCTCGCTGGCCGAGGCCCACTCTGGCGTTCTCGCACTTGACGGGTCGCGCCGCGCGGGAAAGCTTAGGCGCGTGCCGCCGACCTACGCCGATCTCATCGCCACCGTTCGCAAAAACATTCGGACCGTCACGCTCGAAGAGCTGAAGCGCCGACTCACCGGCGAGGCGAAAGGTGTCCTCGTCGATGTCCGCGAAAAAGAAGAATATCGCGACGGCTTCATCCCCGGCGCGCTGAGCGTGCCGCGCGGATTCCTCGAGATGCAGATCGAAAAGGCAGTGCCCGACAAGACCGCGAAGGTCGTCGTCTACTGCGCCGGCGGCACTCGCTCGGCCCTCGCGGCGCAGACCATGGCGGAGCTTGGGTACCTCGACGTCGAGAGCTGCAACCCAGGATTCGTGCGGTGGAAAGATCTCGGCTTTCCGATCGACAAGCCGCCCGAGCTCACCGCCCAGCAGCGCGCACGCTACTCGCGGCACATCATCCTCGACGAGGTCGGCGAGGCGGGCCAAGCGCGGCTCCTTCGCTCGCGGGTTCTCTTGCTTGGCGCTGGCGGTCTCGGAAGCCCCGCTGCGCTCTATCTCGCGGCGGCCGGTGTCGGCACGCTCGGCATCGTCGATCTCGATGTCGTCGACGCGTCGAATCTGCAACGCCAGATCTTGCACGCGACCTCGCGACTCGGGATGCCAAAGGTGGACAGCGCCGAGATGGCCATCCGCGACCTCAACCCGGACGTGTTGGTCATCAAGTTTGAAGAGCGCCTCGACAGCTCGAACGTCGAGCGCATCTTCGCGGGCTTCGACGTAATCGTGGACGGCTGCGACAATTTCCCCACGCGCTACCTCGTGAACGACGCCAGCGTGTTCATGAACATCCCGGTAGTGCACGGCTCGATCTTTCGCTTCGAGGGTCAGGTGACGACCTTCGTGCCTCGCGTCGGTCCTTGCTACCGCTGCCTGTACCCCGAGCCGCCACCCGCGCACCTCGCGCCAAGCTGTGCCGAAGCGGGTGTGCTTGGGATCTTGCCTGGCATCATCGGCACGATGCAGGCGACCGAGGCCATCAAGTTTCTGCTCGGGCAGGGGCAGCTCTTGCAGGGACGACTCGTCTGCTACGACTCGCTCCGAATGAAGTTTCGCGAGCTCAAGCTGCGCCGCGATCCAGCGTGCCCGATTTGCGGCGATGCGCCGACCATCACCGGCTACATCGACTACGAGCAATTCTGCAATTTGGCTTGAATCCCGGGGTCATTCGATTTTCCTCCAAGCTCGACCTGGCACTCGAGCTGCCTCACGTGCGGCGCCGGCGCTCGTAGACATCGTTCTTGTTCCGCGGGCAACTTGCCGCCTCGGAAGGACGGCAAGTTGCCGCTGACCGGGGCGCGGTGAAACGATCCTTCGGGTGGAGCGACTGCGCGGACCCGGCTTGGCGAAGGCGCGCGCTTCACATGAGCCATTGCAGCCCACGGTCACAGAGCGCCGAGCGCGGCTCGTGTCCCTGCGCGGGAGTTGGGTCTTACGCATGATGGCGGAGGCTGACCTCGTCAGCGAGGGCGCCGTCATCGACGACAAGGGCTGTCTCATCTACTGCGGCACGACCAGCTTCTCGTTTGCGATCGAGCAGGACGCCGCTGACCCTCGTGACGCTCGCTCGCCGGATAAGGTGCTGACGCTCGCCGCGCTCCTCGCCGCCGATCCGATGGCACGTCTCTACGCGGTACGGGCAGCGCGCCGCGAGGCCGCATCGCGAGCCGGTGGGTCCCTCGACGTCGCGTACACCGATCTCCGCACCAGCACGCGGCTCGAAGGCGGCGTCGTTCGCATGCGAATCGACATCGACGTGCACGCAGAGCTCGTCCGCCTCTACGACCGGATCGAGCGCGCCTAGCCGTCCTGCGCCGCGTAATTCGTTTGTGTCCATCGTCGTTGCGGCGTGCGCCGAAACGCAGGGCGTGAGCAGCCCAAGCTCTGGCGGCAACGGCGGCAGCGCAGGCGCGGGCGCGACGGTCACGACGGGAAAAAGCTGCTCGGCTATCTCGATGGCGCGCTGGTTCAAGACGTGACCGACACCATCGGGGGCGTCGCCTTTGCTGACAATCTCTCTTTCGGCGGTCGCCCGGGTGTGTCGGCCGAGTTCTTCAAGGGCCTCCTCGACGAGTTCGCGATCTGGAAGCGCGCGCTCACCGACGCCGAGCTTGCCGATCTCCGCGTCACCGGGCAGTGCACGCCGTGACGCGAAGCTTGCCGTGACTCGAAGCGAGCTAGACGGCTCGAATTCACTCTGCTAGCGGGCCCCGCGCGCATCGCCTGCGTGCTTGACGCGCGCGGTGAATTCGCCGACCAAGAGGCTGGCTTCGCCGACGCAGAAAAAGACTTACGGGGAACAGGATGTCGAGCAAGCAGCAAAAAGACGGAAGCGGACAGAAAGTGATTCGCGTCGCGTTCGGCAAGGGCGGCGGTCGCATCGACGTCGAGCCCGAGGATGACGACGCGCTCACGCCGCTACCGGAGCCGAGCCACAAAGAGCCGGTGTCGGATGTCTACACGCAGGCCGAGGTCGCGCGCGTCTTGGGTCTCTCGAGCGGGCGGCTGCGCTCGCTCGACCACGCCGGCATCGTGCAACCCACCGGTCGCCGCAAAGGCCAGCGCGCGTACACCTTCAGCGATCTCATCGCGCTTCGCGTTGCGCGCGATCTGCTCGCTCGCAAGGTGCGTCTTCGCGACGTCGTCCGCGCCATCAAGCGCATGCGTGAGGTCTTGCCGCGCGTCGCACGTCCGCTGAGCGAGCTCCGCATCGCGTCCGATGGCCAGCAGGTGGTCGTGCGTGTCGAAGATGGCGCCTTCGAGCCGGCCACGGGCCAGACGCTGCTCGACTTCGAGGTGCGCGATCTGCACGCGGACGTCGTGCGCTTGCTTCGTCCGGCGGCAGGTCGAGATCGGGCGCGGATCGCGTACGAGCTTTATCTCGAGGCGATCCAGTACGACGAAGATCCGGACACGATGGACCGCGCCGAGCGACTCTACCGGCGCGCGCTGAAATACGATCCGTGGCTCGCCATCGTCTACACGAACCTGGGCAACATTCGCTTCCGCCGCGGGGATGAAGAGCAGGCCGAGCACTTCTACCGCGCCGCGCTCGACATCGAGCGAAAGCAGCCCGAGGCCCAGTACAACCTCGGCTACATGATGCTGCACCGCGGTCGCTCGGATGCAGCGATCGAATATTTTCGCGGCGCGATCGGTGCCGATCCGCGCTTCGCCGACGCCTATTTCAACCTCGCGATGGCCTTCGAGCAGCTCTCCGAACGGGAGCGCGCACGCGACAACTGGTCACGCTACCTCGAGCTCGAACCGACCGGCACCTGGGCGGACATCGCGCGCGAGCACCTCACCAGTTAGCTCTTGGACTTAGCTCTTGGACTTAGCTCTTGGACCTAGCTCTTGGACCTAGCTAGGTGGAGCTAGCTCTTGGACCTAGCTAGGTGGAGCTAGCTCTTGGACCTAGCTCTTGGACCTAGCTCTTGGACCTAGCGCGTGCACGAGCACCTCACCGTTTAGCTCGCGCACGAGCCCCCCACCGTCTAGCTCGCGCACGCGCCCCTCGAAGCGCGGAAGAAGAGACTACTCGGTCGCGCGCGGAACGACGTTGTGCCGCACGGTGCGGTACTCCCCCTCGGCGAGCTCAACGGTCATCGTGACGTCGCCGTTCGCTTCGTCCTTGAACGTGACGTCGTAGTTTCCGGCCGAAAGATCATCGACCGTGAGCGGCGTGTTGCCGACCTTCTTGCCGTTGAGCAGCGCCACCAGATTCGCGGGGCTCGACTCGATCACGATCGCACCCTTGTGAACCTTCGGGCGTCCCCCTTCGTCGGGCATGGACAAGGTCGGTACAGGCTCTTTCGCCGGGGGCACGTCGGCCGTGCTCGTACAGGCCCCTTGAACGACCAACGCCATCGCGGCAACTACCCCCGCTGAAAAAACGCGACTCATGCCAAGATCTGCCCGCCGCGCCCGGTGCGTGTCAAGGCGAATGGCGATCTTCTCGCCGCGCGTGGTTGAATCTCCGGACGTGGCCGCAAGCCGCCGTGCGTGCGCCGCGAAAACAATCGGACGAGGTCGAAGTGACGAAGGTGGACGATGAAGGCCAGAGCCACGAGGCGGGCGAGCGTTTTCGCGCTCCCCGGATCGCCATCCACCGCGTCTATACGCGCGGCGGGGACGCAGGAAAGACGAGCCTCGTCGGCGGCCAAAGGGTGAGCAAGGCAGATCGGCGTATCGAGGCCTACGGCACGCTCGATGAGCTCAACGCCATCGTCGGCGCGGCGATCGTCGAGCTCCGGGCGGAGGGCGCAGAAGCTCCGCGTGCCATCGAGCTCGCGCGCGTCCTAGTGCGGGTGCAGCACGAGCTCTTCAACGCCGGCAGCTTGCTCGCCACGCTGCCAGCGGACATCCATCCACGGCAGCCCCGCGTCACCGAGGTCGAGGTCGCGGCGCTCGAGACCGACATGGATGGCAAGAACGCGGAGCTCTCGCCGCTCGCGAGCTTCGTGCTCCCCGGCGGCTCGCGCACGAACGCATCGCTGCATCTCGCCCGCACCGTCTGCCGTCGCGCCGAGCGGATCGTCGTGGCGCTCGCGGAGGAGACCGAGGTCGAGCCGGTGATCATCCGCTACCTGAATCGGCTCAGCGACGCGCTCTTCGTGTGGAGCCGCTGGGCGAACCAGTTGCTCGGCGCCGAAGAGACGCTCTGGGACCCCAACTTCGGCCGATGACGCCCTTCTTGGTCGATGACCCCAGCGGTCAGCCCTATTGATCAACCCTAGCGGCCAATCCTAATGGCCAATCTTAATGGCCAATCCTAATGGCCAATCCTAATGGCCAATCCGTCTGGCTACGGGCAGCCGTTTGGTGCGGTCTCCGGGTAGGGGATGAGGGCGCAGCTATCGGGGATGAGCGTGTCGCAAGCCGTCGCGTCGGCGTAGAACTGGGAGCACGCCGTGACCGTGCCAAGGTCGTAGTTCATGCACGGGGTCACGTAGATGGAGCGCAGGAATGCCGGGCATTGGTGGATGGTCCCGACGCAGTTCAGGTCGAGCTGCTGGTCGGTGTAGGCCTTGTAAAGGGTCGCGCAGGCCGCGGTCTCGGTCATCTGTTCGCCGCTTGGATCGGGGTGGTAGCGACCGTCATCCACCGGGCCCGTCGTCGCCGCTCCGGTGACGAACTCGCTGCGATCGATCTCACCGCAAGCGAGGGCGGCGAGGGTCAGGGCGCCCAGGGTGAGGACGGCCAGCAGCC
>SHZB01000107.1 GCA_009692485.1 Myxococcales bacterium | reverse complement strand
CCTGCGACCAGAGCCGCGTCGTCAGCGTCCAGTTCAGCCGCCCCCTCAGCGGAGTGCTCTACCCGGGCTCGACCGACAGTCACCACAAGCTCACCCACGACGAGCTTGGCGAGCAGCCGGGCGTTCACGCGATCATCGTGAACATCGTGGCCGAGTTCGCCTATTTTCTCGAGGCGCTACGCAAGGTCCCCGAGGGCGACGGGACGCTCCTTGACCATTCTGCAATTTTGTGCATGTCGGATTGCTCGTTCGGCAAATCGCACGCCATCGACAACTACCCGCTGCTCGTCGCCGGCAGCGCGAGCGGGGCCTTGAAAAAGGGGGTCCACTACAAGTCCCCCTCGGCCGAGAACGCGAGCCGGCTTGGCTTCACGCTGCTCCGCGCGATGGGCGTCCCCGTGACCCAGTTCGGCGCGGCGGAGGGCCTCGTCGTAGAGGGACTCGAGGACATCGAGGTATGAGCGTCGGTCGCTCGTTGGTCACGCGAGCGACGGTCGCCAGCTTGCTCGCCAGCTTGCTCGCGGGCTGCGGTGGCGAGGTGCGGGAGGCGCTCTGCACCGACAGCGGCGCGACTCGCGGCATGGCCGTCACGTACGCGTCGTTTGCGCGGCAGCTCGACGACACCACCGCCGAGGGGCTCAACCTCGACGGAGTCACGAGCGACGGCAGCGGCGCGCTCGGTTGTTACAAGACCGACTTCGTGTCGCCGACGGGCGCGGTCGGCATCGACAACCAGCTCGCGACGCTCTTGCCACTCGTCGAAGAGTTCGTCGGCACCGAGAACATCGAGGCGCTGCTTGGCGCTGCCATCAAAAATGGCCAGCTGCTCATCGTGATGAACGTGCGCGGCATCGACGACGTGGTCAACGACGCTTGCGTCGACATCGCCTTCGGCACCGGCCGGGGCGTGCCGTTGCTCGACGCCAACGGTGAATACGAGCCAGCCCAGACCTTCTCGTGGAACGCCCCCGATGATCCCGTGAGCGTGCTCCGCAAAGGCCGCATCGAACACGGCGTCCTGCGCGCCGGACCCGGAAGCCTGGTCTTGCCGGTGCGAGTCCTCGATGCCGACTTCGCACTCGAGCTCTCCGAAGCGCACATCGAGGCCACCCTCACGATGGACGCGACCGGCAACCTGTCCTTGCAGGGACTCGCCGGCGGCGGCATCGACGTAGCAGAGCTGGGCGCGGTGGTGAGCGGGCTCAACATCGGCGAGGACGTCAAGGGCGCGGTCGTGCCGCTCGTCAAGGGACGCGCGGATCTCGCGATGGACGCCGACGGCTACTGCCACGCGATCTCGGCGGCGCTCTTGCTCGAGACGACCCCAGCGTTCGTGCTCGAGTAGCGACGGCGCGCGAGCCTCCGAGGTGCACGCGCCGTCGCTGCGCAGCGATTGACCGGTAGTCATGCCAATCACCCGCCGCCGAGCGAGCCCGTGCGCACGAGCCTGCATCGCTTGACGACGCCCGCGGATGAAAGTCTGCTCTCGCGATGAAGCCGACCGCGCGCGTCGCCTGGCCCGTTCGGGTCGCGCCGCTTGGTGCCTGCGACGCCGGCAGCGCGCTCTTCTGCGTCGAGGACGGCCAGCTCTTCGCCACCGTGTTCGTGAAGGCGTGCTTCGAGCTCGTGCCCGACGGCGTGATGAGCGCGATGGCCGTGACGCCGCTCCGAAGACGTGACGAGCACGTCGGCGGCGATCCGCTGTGCAGCCTCTCGGGGGCAGCGGAGAACGCGCCCGTGATGCCCGGAGTCGGCGTCGTCGTCGTGGGTCACGCCTACCAGCCGCCTGGTCAGAGCCGCGGCCTCGTGCAGCTGACGGTGAGGCGCGACGGCACGCAGCTCGTGCAAAAGAGCATCGTAGTCGAGGGGCCACGCGACAAGAACGGCATCCCGGTGGCGATGCGGCGCATCTCGCTCTCGCATGAGTTCGCGCTCGGAGGCGTGGGTTTTCCGGACAACCCGATCGGGGTGGGGGCCGGTCAATCGAAGGGCGTCCCGCAGCTCGTCGATCTGCACGCGCCGACGACGAAGGTCGCAGCGCTGGGGCCGATCCCGTGCAATTTCGTGTCGCGCCGCAATCTGCGTGGCAGCCTCAAGCCGAAGCATATCGAGCGCGGAATCGCCCATTATCCGGCCGATTTCTCGTGGGAGTACTTTCAGGCGGCGCCCGCGGACCAGCGCTTCGACGAGCTGCGTGGCGATGAGTGGCTCGAGCTCGTCGGCGTGCACCCGACCCACGAGGTCATTCGCACGCAGCTGCCGAGCGCCCGGGCGCTGTGTCGCGTGCAGTTTCATCAGGAGGTCGGCGCCCCCGAGTCGGTACCGCTCGTGGCCGACACGCTGCATCTCGAGCCGGACAGTCTGCGTTGTTCGATCGTGTGGCGCGGGGCCTTCGCCGTGCCGAGCGAGCTCGCGGCCCAGCGGGTGATCGTCGTCGGCGGCGTCGAGCTTCCCGGCCAACCGCTCGTGTGGCCTCGGTCGGAGGCGGAGATCGCAGCGCTCGCATCGCCGCTCCTGGACACCGAGTCGCTCGCGGGTGCGCGCGGTGAGGACTTTCAGCTCACCGCGCGCAGAACACTCGTCGGCTCGATCGAAGACGACGCGGCGCAAATGCCCGCGCAAATGCCCGCGCAAATGCCCGCGCAAGTGGCAGCGCAAGTGGCAGCGCAAATGCCCGCGCAAGTGGCAGCGCAAGCGCAGGCCGCGCCTGCCGAGGCAGATCGGCAACAGCTCGCCGAATACTACGCAGCGCACGCGTATGCCGAGCAGCTACGGATCGCGCACGAGCAAGCCGTGCAGCACGCGGCCGAGATGGGTCAGGCACAGCAAGCGGCGCAACACGCGGCCATGCAAGCGGCCCACTACGCGGCCGAGCTCCACGCCGCCCAGCTGTACGCTGCCGAACTCCATGCAGCCCAAACCTACACAGCGCAGCTCCAAGCGGCCTATGCCCAGCATGCGGCTCACGCCGAGCAGACGGCGTATGCCCAACACGCGGCTCACGCCGAGCAGACGGCGTATGCCCAACACGCGGCTCACGCCGAACACGCTGCGTATTCCCAACACGCTGCGTACGCCGAGCATGCGGCCGCTGCCGAGCATGCGGCCGCTGCCGAGCAGCTGGCGCGTGCCGAACGGGCGGCCCTCGAGCTCGACGACACGCATCGCACGCCGGGCACGACCGCTAGCGCCGACGAGTCCGCAGCTCTCGTGGATGAAGAAGAAATCGGCCTCGAGAGCGAAGAGCCGCCGTCAGCAGGGCGCCGTCAGGCGACCACGCAGCGGACGCGCAAGTAACCAGTGCCTCGATTCATGAGAATCGAGGGGTCCATGAACAGCAGTGCCCGGATCAATAGCGTCGCAAATCGAGGGTTAACTCGATGTCCTCGCCAAATCGGGGACGGCGAGTTACCCCACGATTGGATGGATTCGGTGCACGAGGACGCGAGCGCGACCGCCACCGTGGCGATGCGCCGGCCGCGCGAGGACAGGCGAAGCGAAGCAGGCACGTGTCACTGGAGGCAAAGATGATGGATGACTCACTCACAGGGCGAAGCTGCTTGGTCACGGGCGCAAACACAGGGATCGGACGCGTGACCGCGGTTGAGCTCGCCCGTCGCGGCGCGAAGGTGTGGCTCGCCGGTCGCTCCGCAGAACGGACGATGCCAGTCGTCGAGGAGATCGCGCGCGCTCACGGTCCCGAGCGAGCGGAGTTTCTGAAGCTCGATCTCGGCTCGCTAGCGTCGGTGCGCTCGGCGGCGGAGACCTTCCTCGCACGCGGAGAGCCGCTGCACGTGCTCGTCAACAACGCGGGGCTCGCCGGTCAGCGTGGCATCACCGCAGACGGCTTCGAGCTGCATCTCGGCACCAATCACGTCGGCCATTTTCTCTTCACGCTGCTGTTGAAATCGAGGCTCGTCGAGTCGGCGCCGGCGCGGGTCGTCACCGTCGCGAGCGTCGCTCACTACAAGGCGCGCGGCATCGATCTCGCGGAGGCGCGCAAGAGCACCAAGACCTTCGTCGGAATGGCCGAGTATCAGGAGTCGAAGCTCGCGAACGTGCTCTTCAGCGCCGAGCTAGGAAGGCGACTCGCGGGCAGCGGTGTGACGACCTACGCGCTCCACCCGGGCGTCGTCGCGTCCGATGTGTGGCGTCGCCTGCCCTGGCCGGCGCGGCAGCTCGCAAAGCTGTTCATGCTCACGAACGAGGACGGCGCGAAGACGAGCCTCCACTGTGCGACTGCGCCCGAGCTCGCGACCGAGACTGGCAAATACTACGACGCTTGCCGCGAGAAGACGCCGAGCCGACAAGCACGCGACCTCGATCTCGCCCGTACCTTATGGGAGCAAACCGAGCGCTGGACCGACTGCCAATTCTGACGTCGGCAATGCGGCAATTGCCAATTCTGAAGTCGGCACGCAGGCAGGGGCCTGCTTGACCGCGCTGCATCACTCACTGCATCAGGATGTCATGATCCGCACCACTGTGATGGCCGAGCCAGAGATTCTGGACAAGCTCGGTGCTCTCGCGAAAGAACGTGGCGTGTCGTTCATTCCTGCCAGCCCCAATCCTCCCCGAGGTGGATTACTGGGTCGGCAAGAACCTCGGCGCGGGCGCCATGATCATTCGAGCGCGACCCCTTCGATGTTCGGGCTAGCTGCGCGCGAGGCTTGCGGCTCGCTCGCTGCGGCATGCGACGACGGCGCGAAAGAGCGCGAGCTGGCCGCATCCACGCACGAGGTTGTGCTCGCCGCGACTCGCAAAGCGCGCGCTGTCGAAGCCGAAGTAGCTCTCGAACAAGGCGTCCGCGAGAAAGCGTGCCGCGAGCTCAAGCGCGATGTGCTCTACACCAAGGACGAGGGCCTCGCGCTCTCCGGCACTCAAGCGCGCGCCGCGACCGCTGACATAGCCCGCGAGGCTCGCCTCGTAGATCGCGAGATCGAATCCTCCCGCGAGCGCATCCTCGCCGCCTGGGTTGCACCACGAGCGCCACATGTCGCCGAGCTCGTGGCCGAAGTGGATGGGACCCACCGTGTCGAGGTCGAGCAGGCACACGGCATGATCGTGCGCCGGTGCCTCGGTGCCAGCGAAGCGCACGTTGTTGAGCTTCAGATCGCCGTGGCCCACGAGCCTCGGAAGGGATGGCAAAGGCGGGAGCGCATCGAAGGCCGTGAAGATCTCCGCCGCGAAGGGGCGCACGGCGTCGAAGAGCCGGTGCTCGCCCGAGGCGGCGATGGCCTGCGCGAGCTTCGTCATGTGCGCGCGGGTATCGTGAACGCCCAGGCGCAAAGCACGAAAGGGATGCGGCGAGGTGGCGAGGGCCGCGTGAAAGCGGGCGATGAGCTGGGCGGCTGCGTGCGCTTGTTCGAGACTCGTGATCGCGTCGAAGCTCGCCCCATCGATGAACGTGAGCATGCGGAACAGCGCGCCGCAGTCGAGCAAGACGTCGTGTGCGCCCGTTCGAGTCAAGACGAGCGTGGGGGTCACGAGCTCGGCACGCTTGAGCGCGGCGGTGACGGCGGCGATGTTGTCGTGAATGGCGCGCTCGAAGATCGGGTTGACCCGCTGCAAGACGAAGGTTCCGCGCGTCGAGGTGACCAAGTTGGTCATGTGGATGAGCCCGTTGCCAAACGGCTCGACGAGCGCGTGCTCGAAGCCGTCGTAACGAGCGAGCGCCGCGCTCACGAAATCGTCCATCGACGCGGACGATAGCGCCGTGAGGGCGACGGCCCCGACAAAAACCTGGCGAGCCTTCGCCAAGCTGTTCGGCTTCCATACTGGTGCAATGCGGCTTCCATTCGGCTGCAATACGGCTTCCATGCGGGTGCAATTCGGCTTCCATGCGGGTGCAATTCGGTTGCACGGCGTCCATGCGCGGCGCTACACCTTCGCGCATGCCGTGGCGTCTACCTGAGCCGATCAAGCTCGAGCAACAGCGGCCACCGCGCGCGCCGAAACGCCCGAGTTTTTGGGGGCGGACACTCGCCGGGCTGACCGGAGTCGCGCTCGGCGTGGGCGCTGCCATCGGCATCTGGCACACGTTTCGTGATGGCCCAAACCAAGCGAGCCCGCTCGGACCGGTCGCGCTCTTGATGCCGACGGCGCTGATGCTGCGTTACGCGCTCACCGGGCACGCGAAGCTCGGCTGACGACGCGTCGCCCGAAATACCTTACGCGCTCACCGGGCACCAGAAGCTCGGCTGACGGCGCGTCGCCCGAGACTCGCCGCGAGCGCCGCGAGCCCGAAAAGCCAGCCGTGCCACGGGACCAAGCCGCGGCCGCTAGCACCGGCGGCGGCCCCTGGGTTCAGCTCGCACGCGCAGCCTCCATCACGGCGATTGAGGCCGCCGCCGGTGGTCGCGCCCGCGCTGTTCGACGCGGTGGAGCCGCCCGACGCATCGGAGCCTCCGTCGAAGATCCCGCCGCTCGTCGTGGCTCCGCCCGCGCCGCCTGTGCCCGGATTCGGGTCGGGGACGCAATCGCCAAGCGCGCACACTTCGCCTTTGGGGCACACGGCTCCGGCGCAATCGTCGACGCAATTGCCGCTCGCGTCGCAGTGCGTTCCTTCAGCGCACATCACGCCCACGCACGCGGTCGGTAGGCATAGGCCGCTCGGCTCGCAGCTCTCGGTCGCCGCGCAGCCAGCGCACTGACACTTTTCGATGCAGGCGCCGAGGCTACACACCTGGTCGGCATCGCAGGTGAGCTTGGTGCACGGGTCGAAGCACGCGCCGACGAGGCAGATCTGTCCGTACGGGCACGCGACGCCATCGCAGGGCGCCACGCATTGGCCCTCGACGCATTTCTTATTCGCGGGACACGTGACCTCGAGGCACGCCTCATCTACGCAGAGGCCGGTCGCGTTGCACACCGTGCCGGGCGGACATGGGAACTCGGCGGCGCCGCAAAACGGCACGCAGCTGCCCTTGTCGCACACGTGCTCGGCGGGGCAGAGATTGCCGTCGTCGGTCACGTCGTTGCAGTCGTTGTCGAGGCCGTCGCACAACTCCACGCTTGGCTCGACGAGCGGCAGGCACTTGAGCATTCCGGTCTGGCATTGCAGGGTGCCTTCCGCGCAGATGCCCAAGAGCCCCGTCTTGCAAGCGCCGCCGCCGCCGGTACAGCTGATGCCCGTGACGAAGACCGTGAGGTCGTCAAAGTCGTTGTCGCCTCCGGACAGCAAGTCCTCCCAGCCAAAGTAGAAGGCTTTGGGGGTGACGGTGCTGTTGTAGATCAACAGATGAATGAAGGGATTTTGCTGCAGGGCGTCCGGATTGTATTGGGGCTCGCTGAAGAACACCCAGGTCGCCGTCTGCGGCGTCGGACATGAGCCTACGGCCTCAAAGAAACCGACGTCTCCACCCTTGTAGGCCTGCTCTTGCTTGATATTGAGGGTCTTCTTGGTGCCTACCGGATCGCTGCACTTGAGAAACTCGAAGAGCTCACTCACGAGCGGTTTTTTGCCCGTGACGTTGTACCAACCGAAAGAGTTCTTGTAGCCCGCGTTCCGCTGCATGACCTCGAAGGACAGATTGCAGGTTGGGGTGAAGGTCTGCGGCACAATCTGCGCGTCGTTGAGCGCGCTAATTTGCTCCATGCGTGCGTTGAAGAGCCCCTGAAGACCCGCCCCCTGCGGGATGACGGTGTTGTCCGGTTGCTTCAGCGCGAACGCGACCGTGGGCGACGAGATCGCCAATGCAGCGGCGAAACCAGCGATCCACCGAGAGCCGAGAGGTCCGCAGTTGCGCTGCTTCATCCTGAAAGCATCGCTGCGAGGCGGCGTATACGCAACCGCGACTTTCTGGAGGCGACTCTTCGCCGGCGCGCTCGCTCGTCCCGCGCGCTCATGAGGTCCTCAGGCTCGCGCAACTTCGAGCACGCGGAACTGCGGCAATCCTCAGGCGTCCGGGGCGAGGATGACCTTTCCTACGCTCCTGCCCTCTTCCACTTCGCTCCAGGCCGCGCGCGCATCGGAGAACGGATACACGCGATGGATGTGAGGCTCGATCGCGCCCTGTTCGAAGAGCACCATGAGCTCGGCGAGCTCTTCACGCAGCATCGCGACCTCATGCCACAGATGACCGATGTGCAAACCAGCGACGGCCTTGTTGTCCTCTAACAGCTTGCGGCCCGAGAAGCGCGGGATCTGCGTGAGCACACGGAGGGCGCGAAAGATCCCGCGGGAGCCGGGGGCGTTGGTGTTCGCGAGGCCAAAGCATATGAGCATTCCTGAAGGTCGAAGCAGCTCGTAGCCACGCTGCCAGTCGCGGCCGCCAAGCGCGTCGAGCACGAGATGGACACCGCGCCCGCCGGTCAACCGGAGCAGCTCTTTGGAATAGTCATCCTTGCGGTAGTCGATGGGGTGCGCGCAGCCGTGGCGGCGGACGCAATCGTGTTTGTGGGCAGACGCGGTTCCGTAGGTGACGACGCCGTCTACCGTGCGACATAGCTGCAAGACCGCCGTGCCGACGCCCCCTGCCGCCATGTGCACGAGCACGTGCTCGCGGGGACGAAGGCGCGCCACGCGAAACAGCATATGAACCGCCGTCAGGTAGTTCACGGGCAGCGCCGCACCCGCCTCGAAGCTCATGGCATCTGGCATGCGGATGATCTGTGCCTCTCATAAGCACTTGTTGAGGTTGACTGCGACGTCCATGATGCGCCGCAGCACCTCGGCGCTCAGTTTCGTGCGCCCGACTCGCGGTGGTTCGCGAGCAGCGTGCTTGCCCATGGCGCCCCGGGGCTCGACGCACTGGCAAACAAGGAACTGGTCCAGAGCGGCGCTGGCAAACGGGAACTGGCAATGAAGATGGCGGCGCTGGCATAGGGGAACTGGCAGTTACGATAGCGGCGCTGGCAAACGGGAACTGGCAGTTACGATAGCGGCGCTGGCAAACGGGAACTGGCAATGAAGATGGCGGCACTGGTAAATAGCGCCGTCAGCAGGGCGGGCCAACGACAGGGGATGAGCATGAGCTTGAAGGACAGAGTCGTGAGCGAAGGCATGAAGCTCGCGAGCCATCCGGCCCTCGCGGCGCTGATGCAAGATGAGCGGTTCATGAAGCTTGTCATGGCGGCGGTGAGCGTCCCCGGAAAGCTCAGCGAGCTCTCTGACGAGCAGAAGGCAAACGCGTTGCGAATGCTCGGCGGTGCGCGACAAAAGGACGTCGATGACCTCAAGCGCGCGGTGCGATCGCTCGAGGACGAGCTCGGGCAGCTGCGGAACTCGGGTGGACGGCCATGAACGGAACGCGCGCGCGACAAACCCGCCTGGAGGACGTGTCATGAACGGAGCGCACTGCAGAAATTGCCATAACCCGCTCGAGCTGATGTTCGGGGTGATGCCGACCCAGTGCCCGCGCTGCGGGACGCACGATCCTTCCAAGGCATCGGGGGCATCGCCCTCGCCGGGAGGAATGCCGCCATCGGGTTACGGAGCGCCCGGAATGCCGCCGCCCGATTACGCGCCGCCAGGCTTCGGACTGCCGGGGATGGCGCCGCGAGCACACTCGGGAGGCGGCGGCGTGAGGGGAGTGATTGCGGTGCTGATCGCGCTCGGGGCGATCGTCCCGGTCGGCATCGTAGGCTTTGGCAAGTACGCGAAGCGTTTTACCACCGTCGTCGATCGTGGAGATCGCACGCCTGATGCCAATCCCGGCGGGAACCCCGGTGGCAAGCCCGCGGCGAAGGCGACTCCCAGCTGGGTGGGCGCCGCAGGTCCGACGCGCGTCGATCCGGTGGACGTCATCGTGCAAGCCGTCGCCCAGGCGAAGCAGTCCGACCCGCATGCCAAGCTCGTTGGTGCAAACTTCAACGGATTGACCCAGGGCGCACTCGACCTGACCAAGGGCGCCGCACAGGCATTCGTGCGCTTCGAGTACCGCTGGCTCGACGCGAGTCAGCCCGCCGGCAAGGACGTCAACGAGGGCAGCTTCTACTTCATCATGTCCCCGGATGGTGTCCTGACGGAGTTCGGCCGCCACGGTGGCATGGCAATGGAGTTGCGTCCCGGCAGCCGCGACGAGGGAGCTTTCCCACTACCGACGCCGCGCTGCACCGCGCAACAAGCATGGAAGGTGGCCGTAGAGAGCGGCGTCCCGAATGACGCGGTCGCGACGGTGCACTTCGACAACACCTTCACGGCGAATCCACGCAAGGACACCGAGTGGAGCTTTCGCGTCGAGGGACACGACGAGTATCGCCGCGAGATCGACGCGCAGAGCTGCTCGCTGCGCCGCTCTTGGGGCGCGAACGGCTCACCGACGAAGGTGCGGCCCGCCGGCCCCCCGCGGGGTCTAGCAAACTGCCGCCGCGGCGACCCACTGTGCAACGCGGGCTTTTAGGAGAGCGCGGATGGACGTCGTAGCGCTCGCGCCCGTGCCGGTGGCGTCGGCGACACATTCGCTCGCGGACGGTTCGTGGAGCCTGGTGGTCACCTGCAAGCTCACGATGCTCGTGCGGCCTGGCGAGTGCGCCCTCGCGAAACGGCACGACCCGATCTTCGACGACGAGGAGGCGCTGCTCGGCGAGCCGCCCGGAAAATCGCGCGTGGCGATCCTGGTCCGGAGCCTGGCCGCGCCAAGCGGAGGGACTCGCGCCGCCGTATCGGAGCTGCGCGTGGGTGAAGTGCGGATCCCGATGAGCTTCGACACGCAGGGAGTGGCGCGGCACTCGGCGCCGCAGCTCGGACCCGAGACGGTGCTCGAGCTCGAGCGGCTCCATCCCGATCACGAACGACTCGCGACGCGTCTGCCCGACGTCGTGCCGCAAATATTCGTGGAGCGCGACCGTGGCGTCCGCGTCGAGGTGCCGGCGAGGCTCGAGGCGATCACAATCGACGCTCTTCGCGGAGTCATGAGCGCGATCTGGCGCGTCCGCCTGCCGCTCTCGCGACGTGACGAGCCCGGCAAGGTGTGGCTCAGCGTCGTCGGGGCCGGACGCCGCATCGGAGCCGCGCAGCTCGCGCAGCTGCTCGAAGGGCTCAAAGGTGGCGCAGCCGACGATGACGATCCGCACGAAGCGACGCAGCGGTCACGGCGCGGGCGGCGCGGCGACACGGCCACGGCGGTGTTCGCGACCGACGAGCTCGATCCCTTCGAGAGAACGGTGCCGCCCGTGGCGCTCGGGCTCGCCGATGATTCACCCGCGTGGCTCAAGCCCGCGAGCGCGCCAACGCCCGTGAGCGCACCGACGCCCGTGACCCCGACGGCACCACACCACGGCCTGGCATCGACGATGTCTGGGCTCTCGCCGCCGCCGATGCGCGCGCCGCTTGCGACGCAATTGGGTCCAGCGCCAGTGCTGCCGCCAACGCTCCGACCGCCGATGCCGCACGTCGCCCTCGCGCCATTGCCGGTTCCAGCCCCATTAGCGCCGACAGCGCCATTATCGCTGACAACGCCATTGCCGCTGACAGTGCCGATGCCGACGAGCGCCTCTGTGCCGACCGCCGCCGCGCGTGAGCGAAACGCTGTACGACCGCGCGACATCGTCGAGCTCTTGTGGCTGGAGCCGAGCGCCACCAAGCGACTGCGTGCTCGATTTGCGCGCGAGAGTGAAGATCTCGAGTTTGCGCCGCGCGATCCGCAACACGATCTTGCGAGCGAAGATCCCGAGTTGGCGCGCGAGCATCACCTGCACTTCGGGTTGCTCACGACCGTGGCTCCGATCAACGGCGCGGAGCTGCGTGAACGCTTGCGCAATGCCGTGAGTGAAGCCGGCAGATTCACCCCGCCCCTCGTGGTCATTCAAGGCGAGCTCACCTTGCCCTTCGATGCGATCGAGACCTTGCGCGTGACCTCCGCCGCGCTCGCGCCCATCGCCGCCGATGACAAGAAGCTCAAGGATGGGCTCGCACGCGTAGACGAGCTGTTGGCTTCGCCGCTCGCGAGCGCCGCGGCCGACGGCACCTCGCACCTGCTCGAACACCTCCGCAAGCTCTACCGCGAAGCACGCCGACAGCTGCCCGCGAACCACCTCGATGATCTCGTCGAGCGCACCCTGCTCGAGCAGCGCCGCTATCAACGCCGCACGCTCTTCGGTGGCAATTTTCTTCGCGCGCTAATCACGCTCACGTCGGGAGGCACGAAAGAACAAGTGCCGGTCTACCTGCCCGCCGCGCTCGCGGACAAGCTGCCGATGATGACGTCGTTCCGCGCCCGCATCATGGCCGAGACTCTGCTTCGGCAAGACCAATACGAGGCCTGCCGGTACGCGCTGCGAACGGTGACGCTGGGCCGCATCATCGAGCTGTGAAAACCGCGCGGTTCGCGCTGTTCGAGCGCATCATCGAGCTCTGAGAACCACGCTGTTCGCGCTGTTCGAGCGCATCATCGAGGTCCACGCCGGGCGAGGCTCAGCACGCGTCCGCAATGCTTCGCGCGGGGCGAGTGCGTCCCTTCAACGCGCGACGCGGACGCTCGCGAGCATGCGCTGAAAGAGCGGCTCGAGCTGGGCGAGATCGCGGCGCGGCGCCCGCAAAATAAGCGTGGCGGCCCGTCGTTCGCGGAGCTGCACGAACACGGCGTGGTGCTCGCACGCGACACCTCCGATGCTCGCTCCGAATACAGCGCGCACGGCTGGTCGAGCTTCGAAATCGGCCCGCTCGAGCGAGCGAAGGACGAAACCGTCGCTCAGCTTCGCAAGGTCGTGAAGGCGGCGCTCGGCATGGTCCGTGATCGTCTCATCGGCGCCCATCGCGTCGCTCGTGAGCGCGAGCTCGGGCGCTTGGGATGATGCCTCGCCTGGCCCCCGCTGCGGCGGCGCGTAACGCACCACCGTCTGTTCTTGCCAGTCACGCGGAACGTCGAAGGCGAGCTGTCCGTCGAGATGGATCGCCATCGCTCAGGCTCCGGCCTCGACCGCCACGACGCTGCGCTCGAAGGCGCTGGAGTAGTCGCCGTAGCCGCGCGCATAGACCGCGTAGCCGGACTCTTCGAGCACCCGGCTCACGGTTTGGTCCACCGGCTGGCCTGCGAGCTGCGCGTCCACGATGCGCCCCGACAAGACCGCGTGGTCGATGGGCTTGGCGCCTTCGGTCGCGATGACCATGAGCTGTCCCTCCGACGGCGTCGCGAGAAACCCGAGCTCGCGGGGACCAACCGCTCGAGCGACATCCGATGCCGCCAGGCCACCGTGACGCGCGACCGCGATGCTCGTGACCTTTCCTTGGCCGCCCCCCAGCATCGGCCCGTGCGCGAACGCTTCTTCCGGCTTGATCACTTTTCCTCCAGGATTTTGCAGCGATCCCGCGATCGCGTCGTGCACGCCCTTCGACATGAGGCCCTTGCCACCGAGCTTTGGCGGGACCTTGCCCGGCGGCACCTTGCCCGGCGGCACGGGCACGCCTTGGCCCCCGCCGCCCCCGGGCGGATCGAGACCGAGCGCCTCCGACACCTCGTCTCCGTACCCGAATTCATCGGCCAGCGAGGCCACATCCTTGCCAAGTTGCTTGTCCGGGCCGAGCACGATGTCGAGCACGGCGTCCTTCGGATTGCTGACGAGATCTGCGAGATCTTCGAGGAATTCTTTCGCGTCTTCGGCGACGCCTTTCCACTCTTCGATGTAACGGTTGAGGATGCACTTCTCGCGATCGATGATCGCCAGAACGTCCTCTCTCAGCTGCATGATGTGGCCGCGCTGCTCCTTCACGATTTCGTAAAACGCCTTCGCAGATTCGACGAAATTGCCCTTTTCTCCCGAAAAAACGGCACCGAGATCGCTGTTGAGCTTGGCGAGGTTACCGCGCTCGAGCTCCGCGCGACTCGCGAGCGTCTTGCCGAGCCCCTCGTAGTGTCCAC
>SHZB01000106.1 GCA_009692485.1 Myxococcales bacterium | reverse complement strand
AAGACCCGTTGAAAGCCGATCATATCGACGAACTGCGTCGCAAGATCGACGTTGCTCTGTTCGACCGCGCCGGCGACGACCGCGCCGCGGCCACCGGTGTTGGCGCTGCCGACGGCAGGCTCACCCGACTCCGGCGTCTTGGCCCACAGGTTGTAGCCGATGCGGCCGAGGCCTCCGTTCGACTGGAATTTCGCGACCGCGACCTTGGCGATGGGCAAGGTCTGCCCGTTCGAGAACGCGCCCGTGACGTCGCCGTCCGCGGTCACGCTGATGCCCGTGAGGTTGCCGGCGGCGTAGCCGTTCTGCGTTTGGATCGACATGCTGCTGGCCGCGCCGAACTGGCTGATCCCGAGCAGGCCGGTGCCGCCCGTGCTCGTCGGATCGCCGACATCGAACTTGATGTTCTGGGTGCCGGCGTTGGGGTAGGCCACGTTGAACTGGATCGGCGCGCTCTGTGACAAGAGCGTGCCGTCGGTGTCGAATTGCAGCGTGACGGGCGTGCCTCCCGTGAGGTCCGTGGTGCCGTCCAGGACGTGCGCCTCCCAGACGTTGGTCGGCTGAGGATTGACCAGGTTGCCGTCGTTCTGGCGCATGAAGTAGATGTCGAGCGTGTGGGACGCGCCCTGATTGTCGTACACCGTCAGCGAAGTCGAGAAGTTTGACGTGCTGACGGGGTCGGCGGGGCTGAAGCTGCCGGGCAAGAACCCGCTGGCGGTCGAGTCGAGGTTGGCCGCGAGCTTCACCGTCTCGGTCGGCTTCGGCGCGAGGTTGGACTGCTGCACCTTGATGGGCGAGAGCGGGCCCACGAACGAGCCATTCGCTTGCGCCGGATAGCCGAGCACCTCGAGCCCTTGCGAGTTCACGAGCGTGCCTTCGCGATTCAAGGTGAACTGGCCGTCGCGCGTGAAGAAGTCGCCGGCCACGCCGTTGCTCACGCCGTGCACCATGAAGAAGCCATCGCCCGAGAGCGCCAAGTCCGTGGGAACGTCCGTGTTCTTCAGCGCGCCTTGCGTGAAAATCTGCTGTGCCCGCACCATGCGCGCGCCCTCGCCGATCCCGCGGTTTTGACGCGTGCTGATGTTCGCGAGGACGTCCTCGAACAACGCGCGCGATTGCTTGAAGCCGACGGTGTTGGCGTTGGCGATGTTGTCGCCGACGACGCCGAGCGCGTCTTGTTGCGTGCGCAACCCGGACACGCCGGTGTTCATAGTCTTGGTGATCGTCATGGTGCCTCCTTGGCGAGGGTCTGAAAGAGCTTCGACATGCTGGCTTCCACTGCGAGAAGCTGCGATTTGGTGATGCTGGGGCCGGCGGTCGAGCCGCTCGAGCCCGGGTGGCTTTGGTATGGCGCGCTCGCCTTCGACGGCCCGCTGGCGGAGCCGTGAACCGCGATGAGATCGCTGATCGGCGCGCGCGCTCCGGAGTCGAGGATGACCTCGGGGTAGCCCTTCTCGAACGAGACGCCGACGACGGTGCCTTGCACGTCGGTGGTGGTCTCGACCGGCTCGCCCTTGCCATCCGTGGCCGTGATCTCGACGGTGTAGTTGCCAGGCGGGACGAGCTTGCCACTCTGGTCGCGCCCATCCCATGGGACGGCCAGGGTGCCGCTCGCGTGCGGCCCGAACTCGATCGTCCGCACCGCGTCTCCGCCTGCGTCACGGATGGTCACCGAGGTCGTCTGGGTGTCGCCCTCGAGGTTTGCGCTGAAGCCCGTGGGGTGCTGACCATCGAAGCTGATGTACTGGCCGCGGACGGTGACGTCCTTGCCGATGAGGCCGATGGTCTCGTTGCTGGCGATACCCGTGAGCTGAAGCGAGATGATGTCGAGCGCCTTCGACTGGGCGACTTGCTGCTCGACGACCGAGAACTGCGCGAGCTGCGCGACGAACTCGGCGCCCTCCATCGGCGAGAGCGGGTCCTGCGCTTGAACCTGCGCGACGAGCAGCTTCAAGAAAGCCTGCTTGTCCATCTCCCCGCCTGCTGGTGGAGCGGGTAGGCCGCCGCCGCTGCCGCGTGTTCCTTGAATCTCCATGATGCTCTCCGTCTCGATGATCCGCGGCGTTAGCTAGAGCACGAACCGTACCGGCGGCGCAGTGTCGAAAGGCTCTCGCTCGAAGGAGGGCGGGGCTCGACGACGCTTCGGCTCGCCGTCATCGTCCGACGCCGAATGGTCCCGGCGATTGCGGTGATCGGTGTTCGGCTCGTCACGGTTTTCGTCGTGCTCGCCGTCGTCGGACACGTTCAGATGGCGCAAGTTGACGCTGCCCTGACGAAGGTCGGCCTCGAGCGCGCCGCTGACGCTGTGAAGCACGGCAGCACCGTCGGCCGTTGTCGCGCGCAGCTCGATGTCCACCTCACCGGCGCGCGTGTGAGCCGCGATGTGAACACTGCCGAGACCCGGGAGCTCGATGGTGCCCTCAGCTCCGTTGCGCAGCGTCATTTGATTGACCGCGGAAGTGGCGGCGTCTTGACGTCGCGCGCGCATCAACTCGTCGAGCCGACGCGCCATCGTCTCGGCCCGTAAGATGCGCGGATCCGTGGACGTGGACGGAGATCGCAGAGCTGAAGGCGCGACTCGCGTGCCTTCGATCGCGGGCCGCTGCGAGGTCGCGCTCGCACTCTTGTCGATCGTGTCGGGCGCCGCGGCGAGCTTGATTTGCGCGGGATCCCCGGCGGTGGGCGCAGCTCTTCGCGCGTCGGCAGCTCCGTGTCCACGCGCGTCGTTCGCGCTGCCGCTCGAGTCTTGCGCGGGCTTTCTGCGACCGTCCTGCGAGCTGCTCTCATCGAGCGCGTCGCTCTTGACATGGGCCGTGCGTGACGAGCGCTCCGTTCCGTTGGCGGACTCGGCGCTTGCCTCGTCTCGCGTTGAAGCCACGCGCGTCGTCGCACGCCGTGATGTCGCCTCGCGCGGTGTTGCATTTGGCGAGCTGGCCGAGCCGCCTAGCGAGAGGAGCTTCTCTTCGTTGCGCGTCCCACCGTCGCCCGCGTTCGCGTCTTCGCTGCCGTTCGCTTGTCGGTTGCGCGCGGCGGCCGGAAACACGCTGCGTTCGATCCGCTCGAGCGTGATCGACTCGGCACGACTCGCGCGGATCGCGTCCTCGTCGCTGCTCGTCTCGAGACTGCGAGCGGCCTCACTCGATTCGCCGGCGATCGACGTCTTCACGGCATCGCTCCGCACGGCATCGCTCCGTACGGCACTCACGCCCAGCGCCTGTTCGCTTGAAATCGCCGTGTTTTCGGCGGTGATATGCGTTTCGGAGGCGCTCGCAGCGTTGTGCGCGACCTCCGTCGTCTCCGTCGCAAGCGTGGGATTTGCGAGGCCTTGCAGCGCCTGATCTTGCGCCCTCAGGTCCAGCGCAACGAGGTCGACGACATTCGCGGATTCACGAATCGGGAGCGCCTCGGCTGACGCTGCCTTTGTCTCAGCGGCGTCCGTTTGCGCTGCGACTGGCTCGCGCGAGGCTGCATCTTGTGCCGTCTCGTTCTCGGTCCCCCTGGCCGTGGTCGCCTCCGTATCCGCGTCTGCCGTAGCTTCGGCGCTCGGCTTCGACCGCGCATCCATGGCGCTTCGATCGACGTTGCGATCCGCGTCGCGATCGATCTCCCGGTCGGGCCGCTGCTCCGACCGCGGGCGCTCGGCGATCGCCGCATCACGGCGCTCATTCTGCGGCTCGCGGCGAGTGGCAAGCTCCGCGCGATCATGCGCACGGGCAACGCTCGGCTCTGCGCGGCGCGGCTCCGTCGCACGGCTCGGTTCGGGGCGAGTCCGCGGCGCGAGCGGCTCCGGCGTGCGCGACCGCTCCCGCGAGTTTTGCGCGCCAATTCCTTGCGTTTCGCTCGCGAGCAGCACCCCAAACTCGAGGTCGCCCGCGGTCACCGACACACTCGACGTTGCCGTCGTTCGTAGCGTGAGCGCATCCGTGCGCCCCGTGCGACTCGCGTCGCGCAGTCCTTCGATCGTCATGATCTACGCCTCCGAAGCCGAATGAGCTTCAGCGAGAAGTCTTTTGCACGAGCTGTGCCGCGTGCTCGTCGGAGAGCTTCTGCTCGAAACTCAGGGTCTCGACGCGCTGGCGCTCGCGCTCCGCGTCGCTCCACAGCTCCATCTTGCGAACCTCGCGCTGCGCCACCGTCGCGGTATCGCGCTTCCGGTCCTCCTCCGTGGCGGCGTGCTCGAGCTTGAGGCGCGCACGGTCCGCGACCCGCCGAAGCGTGTTCAGGTGCATCCGCTGCAGCGCGAAATCTTGAATGCTCGCGTTCTCGACGGGGACCGCCGTGCGCTCGACCTCGCTCGTCCAGCGCACCTCGGCATCGCTTCGCACGATGCGCGCGTCTTCGGTGCGGCGCTGTGCATCGGCGAGCTGTCCGCGTGCCGAGTCTCGATCGCGCTCGCGGATCGAGAGGAGCCGCTCGATCCGCTTGACCCGCTGTTTGCCGGTCACGTGCGCGCGATCTCCGTCATTTGCGAGACCGCTTGCTGCAAGGTCGACGACTCTTCAAGGCCTTGACGCACGAGGCCCTCGATCCTCGGCGTCGCGGCCACGGCGGCATCGACGCGCGCATCGCTGCCCTTCACGTAAGCGCCGATCTTCAACAGGTCCGCCGCGTCGCGGTACGCACCGAGCAGCTCACGCACGCGGTTCGCCGCCGCGCGATGCTCGGGCCCCGCGATCTCGTTGAACACACGCGTCACGCTTGCGAGGACGTCGACCGCCGGAAAGAGACCGCGCTGCGCCATGTCACGCGACAGGACGATGTGACCATCGAGGGTGCCGCGAACGGTATCGGCGATGGGATCGTTCATGTCGTCGCCCTCGACGAGCACGGTGTAGATCCCGGTGATGCTCCCGCCGTGTGCGTCGTTGCCCGCGCGCTCGAACAGCGCCGGCATGGCCGCGAACACGCTTGGGGTGTAGCCCTTCGTCACCGGCGGCTCACCGGCCGCCAGCGTCGCCTCCCGCAGAGCCATCGCGAAGCGCGTGACCGAATCCATCAAGAGCAGGACGTTTTTACCGCGATCGCGGAAAAACTCGGCGATCGCCGTCGCTCTGAGCGCCCCTTGCGCGCGCACGAGCGGCGGCGCGTCACTCGTCGCCACGACGACGACGGCATGGCCAAGCCCGGTCGGCCCCAGCGCATTTCGCACGAAGTCACCGACCTCACGACCGCGCTCTCCGATCAAGCCAACGACCACCACGTCGGCGCGCGCTCGGCGGCACATCATCGCCAAGAGGCTGCTCTTACCGACCCCCGTCCCCGCGAAGAGTCCGAGCCGTTGCCCGCGTCCGATGGGGAGCAACGAGTCGAGCACCCGCACGCGCGTCTCGACCTGCTCGACGATCGGGCGGCGCGCGAATGCCGGCGGTGGCTCGCGATAGAGCGGCGCGCGGTGCGAACAGAGCGGCGCCGGCTTGCCATCCAGCGGGTTGCCGAAGGCATCGATCACGCGCCCCAGCAGCCCATCGCCGACCTCGATCACGGCTCCGCTCGCTCGCCGCACGACGCGCATCCCGTGTTGCACGCCGGCGGTCGAACCGAGCGGCGCCGCGAGCAACCGGCCTTGCCGAAAGCCCATCACTTCGAGCGCGAGGCGACGCTCCGGCAGCACGATGTCGAGCCGATCACCGGTCGCCGCGTGGATCCCGACGACCTCGACGAGCAACCCGACGACCTCGTGCACGCGCCCTTCGGCCGGCATCGGCTCGGCATGACGCGCACGCTCGCGGTACGGGCTGAGATCGAGCGTCATGCGCCGCGCTCGCGGGAAGGGCCGAGCTCGAGCGTCATGCGCCGCGCTCGCTGATTCCGAGCGCATCGACGACCGCGCGGATCCGGGCCGACGCGCTCGCATCGACGCGACTCACGGAGCTTGTCACTTCGCACGAGCCGGGGGCGAGCTTCGCGTCCACGCTCGGAACGATGCTGCGTCCGGCAGCGTTGCGCCAAGTTTCCGCAGGCACGGAGTCGAACACGTCGCGCGAGACGCGAACCACCACGCCATCGTGATCCGCCAGCGTCTCGAGCGCTTGATGCACCCACGAGACGACGAGCCCCGGCTCGGCCGCAAGCTCGCGCCCCACGATGCGCTCTGCGATCGCGACCGCGAGCTCGACGACATCCCGCTCGCAGCCATCGTGGAGTTCGCGCCGAATGCGCCCGACCGCTACGGCCATGGCAGCGAGCTGCGCCTCGAGCGCGTGATTCCGTTCGTCGAGCCTCCCAAGCTCCGCTTCGAACGCGCGCAGCTCTGCCTCGATCGACGCCGTATCGTCCGCAGCGAGGCCGTCGTGAGCGGCTGCGTCGAGGCCTGCGCGAGTCTCTGAACCTTGGTCGGCTGCGCGTCCATGAGCGAAGCCCACCGGCGCCGAGGCGAGCTCTTCCCCTCGACTCGAACCGGGAGCGACCACGCTCAGCCAATGCGGCCGCGGCGTCGCGACATCGCAGATCGCATCGGCCCAAGGTGCTGGGACCACGCCTTCACGTTCGCGCGAGCCGAGCACCACGGACTACTCTTCGCCTCCGCGGCCGAGGTCGAGCGCGCCGTCGGCCTCGAGCCGCAACGCGACCTGCACGACCTCTTGCCGCGCCGCTTCGATCTCGCTCTTGCGGACCTTGCCGAGCACCTCGAGATCGTCACGAATCAGCGCCGCCGCACGCTCGGACAGACCGCTGAACAACGCCGCCATCAGGTCATCCGGGGCGCCCTTCAGCGCGATCGTGAGCCGCTCGGTCGGCACTTCGCGCAGCAAGGTTCGCATCGCGCGCGGGTCGAGGGCCTTCAGATCCGCGAACGTGAACATCGCCAGGCGCATCTCCCGCGCCAGCTCCGGCTGCTGGGTCTCGATCTGCTCGAGGATTTGCGCCGACATGTCGCGGCCACCCGAGTTCAAAATATCCGCGGCGCGCTTGACGCCATCGAGCGCAAACATCGCGTGCTGTTCGGTCTCGGGTAGCTCATTTGCGAGCGCCGCCGCGACCTCGTCGAGCATGTCCACCGGCAGGTCCCGCATCTTGCTCATGCGCATCAGCACCGCGGCCTCGCGCTCGGGCGAGAGCGCCTGCAACGCGAGCGCGGCATTCTTCGGTTCAATGCGCGCAAGCACGGCCGCGACCAGTTGATCGCTCTCTTCGGCGAGCAGCCCGGCGAGCACGTCCGGCGGCGCCGCCTCGAGCCGCTGGAACGCATTCTGATGTTTGCCACCCTCCGCGAACATCTCTGCTGCCACGCGCTCGCCGTGCGCTCCGCGTGCGAGTCGGCGCAAATACGGGAGCCCTCCGCGCGGCACCGCCACTGCGCTGGAGGTCCGATCGACGAACTCTTCGTAGGTCGACTCGAGCGACCCGGCGCGCACCTCTTTCATCGTCCCCGCCACCTCGCGCAGCTTTGTCAGCTCGGCGACGGACAGCTCGTTGACGATCGGCGCGGCCAGCTTCTCGTCGAGCGACAGAAGAAACAGGACCGCCTTCTCGGGGCCGGACAACGCGTTTGCAAGTTGCGCCATGATGAGCTGCCTCATGATGCTAGCAATCGCCGTACCCTGCTAGGCACGGCGCTCGCTGTTCTCTGCAATAGGGTCGCGAACCGCGCGGACTCAGGCTGCCTTCTTCGCCGTTTGTGCCTTCTGGTCGGCCGCGGACAAGACGGGCGCCGCTTCGCCAAGCCACTGGCGCAACACGAGCGCCGCGGTGGCAGGATCTTCGGTCGCGCGACGCAGCGCCTCAGTCCGATAGTGGATTTGCTTCACCTCGCCGTCGGTGGCGCTCCCGAGGGCTTCGGCACGCTTGGCCGCTTCCAGCGCAAGCTTCGCCGTGTGCTCTTTCGATGCGAGTTCGAGCTTGAAAGACGCATCCATCCAGTTGCGCATCCGTCGGATCCAACCCGCGGCGATGAACAAGCCGATGAGTCCCAGGATGCCGAATCCAACCGGTCGCGCGAGCGGAAAATACTTGCCGTATTTCTCGCGGATCGGCGCCGGAATGGGCGAGAGATCTTCCTCCGGAGGGACCACTTCCGTGAAGAACGGCACCGACTCTACGGTCACGACGTCGCCGCGCTCTTCGCTGAATCCGATGGCGCTTCGCACCAGCTCACCGAGCTTCTCGAGCTCCTCGGCGGGCCGCGCGACGGCCACTCCGTCCTTCGCGACGCCGTCAACGAGCACCGCAACCGTCAACCGCTTGACGCTCTGAGCGACACGCGTTCGACGCTCTTGAACCCGATCGATCTCGAAGTTGCGGGTGTGCTGCCGCTTGACGCTCGCGCCCGCGTCTCCGACGGCCGGCGCCTCATCGACCGTGTCCGCGCCCTGCGGCAAGTTCGCCTCCGCACCGGGCACGCCAGCGAGGGTGTCGGCTCCGGTCCCCGTCCCAGCGCCGGCGCGCTCGATCTGCTCTTGCTCGCTGCGGAGCGAGGATTTCCCGTGATTGTAGGTGTCCGCGGTCGTCTCGATCCTGGCGACATCGACGTCTGCGCTGACGCTCACATCGACGTGACCATTGCCGATCACCCGCTCCAGCATCGAGCGCGCGCGCTGCTCCAGCACGGTCTCGAGCTGCCGGGCCTGCGCGATCTGATCGAGCTCTTTGTGGGACCCCTCGTCGTCGTCGTCGACGCCGCCGGCGCCTGCGGAGGTGCGCGGCCGATGAAGCATCGTACCGTCCGTCGTCACGATCGAAACCCGCGCGGGATCGAGGTCGGGCACCGCGGCGGCCACGAGGTGCACGATGCTCATCACCTCGCTACGCTCGAGCGAGGCGCCCTTCAATTTCAGCACGACCGACGCCGACGCTGGCTCGGACTTCTGCGCGAACACGCTCGGCTTCGGCAGCACGAGGTGCACGCGCGTGCTTTGAACAGAGCGAATCGTGCCGATCGTACGGGCGAGCTCGCCCTCCATGGCGCGGCGATAGGTGACCTGCTGCTCGAACTCGGTGGCGCCGAGCCGCAGATTCTCGAAGGACTCGAAGCCGACGTTGCCGCCGCGCGGAAGTCCTTCTGCCGCGAGCGTCAAGCGCAGCTCGTGCACCAGGTCCTTCGGCACCCGGATGGTCGTGCCGTCCGCGCTCAGCTCGTAGGGGATCTGTTGGGCCTTCAGCTTTGCGACGATCGCACCCGCATCTTCGCCCTCGATATTCGCGAAGAGAACGGCTTGCTCGCGCATCAACGGAGCCAGGGCGAAGTAGCTCCCGATGGCCAGGGAGGTTCCGATCGCCGCGAAAATGAACACGCGCAGCGAGATCGGCAGGCGTCGCCAGATGCTGCGAGCCTTGTCGAGCGCCTCCCGCACGGCCACCGGCAAGAGCGGCTCTTCGTCGCTGCCTCGCGGTCCGGATTGCTTGCCATTCGCCGACGCGGAGGAAGGGAGGTTCGATTCAGACATTGGTGCGCCAGAGCTCGTGGAATGCGTCCAACAACTTGCTGCGTACGGTGCCGACCAGCTTCAGCGATATCTCCGCTTCTTTCGCCGAGATCATCGAGCCGTGTAAATCGTCGAATGCCCCGCGCGCGAAGGCATCGGCCTTGGCCTCGGACGCGTGGCCAAGCTCCGCGGTCTTGCTCACCGCGGACGTCATCACCTGCGAGAAGCCCGGTTGAGCGGTCTCGCCGATCTTCTGCGGCCCAAACAATTCTTCCGGCCGGCGCAGATCGCCGATGAGCAGCTTCTGTTCGCCGCCCCACGCGAGCGGCTGACTCGCCGCGCGCATGCGGAGCTCGGGGGTAGCGTAGATCGCGGAGATCGACATCGTCGTTCAGGTTCCTGCGCGGCTTGGCTAGCGACCGATGCGAAGCGCGGAGGACGCCATCGCCTTGATCGATTCGATCGAAGTGATGCCGGCCTCGTAGGCGCGCGAGGCGGTCATGAGATTGACCATCTCCGTCACGACGTTGACGTTCGGCATCTGCAAGTAGCCCGCGGCATCCGCGTCGGGATGCTCGGGGTCGTAGACCATCGGGCCCGGCGTAGCGTCGCGGCGCACCTCGCTCAGCTCCACGGTCTGGAGCGAGCGCAGCACCGGATCGAAGGACTGCGGCGAGATCGAGCGCGCCGCGAACACGGGATCGGCGCGGCGATACGGCTGCCCATCTGCGCCGCGAGTCGTGCGCGCATTCGCGAGATTCGACGCGATCAGGTTCATGCGACCGCGCTCGGCGGTCAGCCCGGAGGCAGCCACTTCGAGCGCCGTGAAGACGCCGGCCGATACCCCATTCGAGGCCCCGATTGGATTCATCCGATCAGCTCCTTCCGTCGCGCGCTGCGAAGGCCAAATCTTCGAGACGGCCTCGGATCATCGTGGAAATAGCGTCATAACGAAGGTTGTTGGACGCGATCTTCACCGACTCGCGGTCGAGGCTGACGGTGTTGCCGTCGGGCCCGAGCGGCGCGTTCGTATCGACCTTGACGGTCCACGGAGACGAGCCGGCGTGCGCGCCAAAATGTCCCGACGCGGTGGCCCGAAGCTCGACGCCGAGCGCGTTTTCGAAGCCGCCCGCCGACGTGCGAACGAGGTCCTGCGCGCGGAATCCGGGCGTGTCGACGTGCGCGAGGTTCGCAGTGAGGAGGGTCTGACGCTGAAGGTGGTAGTCGAGCGCTTGGTGAAGAGGCGCGATGTTCGTGAGCAGACTCATGGGTGCACCGTCGAGCCGTAACCCGAGCACGCCGCGTGCCAAGCGCATCCGGCCGCGTGCGGTCTGGCCCACCTGAGTGGCCGTGCTTCGTGGCAGTACGCGGTCGCTCTGCTCAGTGGCCGTACGCGGTCGCTCTGCTTGGTGGTCCTGCTCAGTGGCCCTGCTCAGTGGCCCTGAACTTGCCACACGCAGATCGGGCCCCCTACCCTGCGAGCACCCGTGCTGAAACTCACGCGACTCAACCACCAGGTCATTGCCATCAACCCCGACCACATCGTCTTCATCGACGTGGCGCCGGACACGACCCTGCGCCTCCTCAACGGCGACAAGCTGATCGTGCGCGAATCGCTCGACGAGCTGATCGATCGCTACGTGGAATTGCGGCGCCGCATCCACACGCTCGGCGAAGGCGTCTGCCCGCTCGGGCGAAGCGAGGGCGAGCGGCCACTCGTGTTTTTGCCCTCGGACGCGCTGGACAAGGAAGCAAGGTAAGAAGGCCCCATGGACCTCTCTCTCGTTTTCGGCCTGTGCTTCGGCATCGGCATGGTGCTCTTCGGCAACAAACTCGAGCACGGACTGATCAAGGACCTGTCGGGCGGGCCCGCGGCCATCATCGTGTTCGGGGGCACCTTCGGCGCGGTCGCGGTTCAGTATCCGCCGGACGTGCTCAGGAACATGAAGAAATGGCTCATCAAGATGTTCAAGTCGCACAACACCAACCCCAAGGCGTTGATCGAGGAGATCGTCGATCTTGCGACGCGCGCCCGCCGCGAGGGGATCCTCGGCCTCGAGAAGCTCGCGCCCAATGTCTCCGATCCATTCCTCGCGCGCGCCCTGATCATGGCGATCGACGGCGCCGACTCGAACGCCATCCGCGACACGATGGAGATCACCATGGCGCAGGAAGAAGAAGAGGGCGAGACCGCTGGCAAGGCCTTCGAGGCCGCGGGCGGCTATGCGCCGACGGTCGGGATCATCGGCGCCGTGCTTGGCCTCATCCAGGTGATGAAGAACCTGACAGACATCGACGCGGTCGGCGCCGGGATCGCGACGGCCTTCATCGCCACCATCTACGGCGTCGGGTTCGCGAACCTCATCGCCATGCCCCTCGGTGGCCGCATCAAGCTGCGAGCGGTCGAAGAGCGCATGATGAAAGAGATGCTGCTGCAAGGCGTGCTCGCGATCCAAGAAGGCACGAACCCGAAGCTCGTGCGCGACCGGCTCAGCAGCTATCTGAAAGATCACGAACGCAAGGCGGGCGACACGCCTGGATGAGCGTGAATGGCGACTCCCGCGCACCGGCATCGCTCGCATGAGCTAAGGTCGCAGCGCTCCGAGTCGCCGCGCAGGGAGACCTTCAGACGAGTCTCGGAGTTGCCGTTGTAGTTCTCGGTAGCGAGCGGGCACCGCAGCCATGGCCAAGAAGAAGAAGCACCCGGAGCACGTGAATCTGGAGCGGTGGCTGATTAGCTACGCGGACTTCATCACGCTGCTGTTCGCGTTCTTCGTCGTCATGTTCTCGGTGTCGCAGGTCGACACCGCGAAGCTCGGCAAGCTCTCCGAGTCCTTCGCAGAGTCCTTCGGCATTCACGTTCTCGCCGGAAATCCCGGCCTTTTCGACGGGCAGAACTCGCCTTTCAAGTGGGTGCGCCCGAGCGGGGCCAAGGGTGTGCAGAAGTCCACCGAGGCCGTGATCGCGCTCGAAGCGGCCATGCGCATCCACGCCGACGACGAGGCGAAGGACGTGCTCCCCGCGGTCGCGAAGAGCCGCCCGGAGTCTGCCCTCGCGCCCGAGCTCAGCCTTGGGCTGAAGGTGCTGCGGCGGCGGCACGAGCTGGTGTTGCGGCTCGACCAGGACGTGTTGTTTGAGAGCGGCGCCGATGGCCTCTCGGAGAAAGCGGCGCCGCTGCTCGAGGTGATCGGTAAAGAGCTCAAGGGTCGGTCGGTATCGATCCGCGTCGAGGGCCACACCGACAGCCGCCCGATCAGTACGGCGCAATACCGCTCGAATTGGCACCTCTCGACGGCGCGCGCGACGGCCGTGATCGTCTATTTTCTCGAGAAGAGCGGCATCGATCCCGCGCTCGTCTCCGCCGCAGGACACGGCGAGTTTCAGCCCGTCGCGTCGAACGAGACACCGGAGGGACGCGCCAAGAATCGCCGCGTCGACATCGTGATCAGCGCGGGCGCGGACCCGAACGAAGAGGAGCTCGACGGCGCTGGCGGCGAGACCGGCGACTCGCCCGCGAGCCCAGAAAACGAGAAGAAAAAGGCCGCCGACTCGCCCGTGAGCCCAGAGCCCGAGAAGAAAAAGGCCGCCGACTCGCCCGTGAGCCCAGAGCCCGAGAAGAAAAAGGCCGAGTCCGATGCCGACTAGTCGATTCGCGGCCCTCGGTCTCGTCGCCGCGTCCCTCGCGGTACCGGCGACGTCGCGCGCGCAGGAGGCGCATGCCAAGGGCGGCGTCGACATCGTCGCTGGGCTCGAAGGCGGCGGAACGGGTTACGCGAAGGGCGTCCGTCGTTCGCGCTCGTTGTTGCGCTTCGGCACCGAGGTGTGGGTCGACGAAGATCCGAAACACCAGGTCGCGCTGGGCGCGCTCGTCGAGCTCGAGCCGGTCGCGAGCTTCGGGGCCGACCTTCGCTACCAGCTGCGCGCGTCGGATTCGAGCGTGTTTCACGCCGGCGCGACCAGCGTCATCGCACCGAAATACATGCTCGGCGCGACCTTCGGTTTCGGCTATCGGCTCGCCGTCACGGACACGGTCGAGCTCAACTTCAACCCCGTCGCGAACGTGTACTTCTGGGGCTCCGATTTGCCCAAAGACACGGTTTTGTGGCAAGCGATGCTTGGAGTGGGCGCTCGTGTCGATCTCTTTTAAGCTCACGCTCGCGGGCCTCGTCGCCGCAGCGGTGCTCGGCGCGACCGCGGCCAGCTCGCCGAGCTGCGTGCCCTCGGACGCGTGCCTTCGCGTCACCGATTGCGAGGCCGGCTTCACGTGCACGGCGGGCCGATGCGTGCTCGATGTCGTTGCAGCGGGCGGCGGCGGCGCGGGTGGTGATGGCGGCAGCGGCGGCGCGGGTGGCAATGGCGGCGCGGGCGGCGCTGGCGGCAGCGGCGGCGCGGGTGGTGATGGCGGCAGCGGCGGCGCGGGTGGCAATGGCGGCGCGGGCGGCGGCGG
>SHZB01000105.1 GCA_009692485.1 Myxococcales bacterium | reverse complement strand
CCACCGAGGCTCGAAAATGGGTTTTTACGGCGTTTCTATCGATTGAACGGGCGCAAGGACGGCCATGAACATGTCTGTCAGTTTCCCGGCTATCAAATCCTGATCATAGGAAGCCAGCGTCTGTTGCGAGAGGAACTCGCTCATGTCGCTGAAGTCTCTCGGCTTGCGGTAACGCAGCCACGACAGGTGATTGTCCAGACCCCAAACCTGCATGTACTTAAATCCGCTGACAACATACCCAGTTTGCGCGGCGAGCAACTCGAAGGATTGCTCTGTAAACGTGTAGTAATGTTGTTTCATGTAGCTGAAAGCCTTGAATTCATTCAGCGCATAGGCATAAACGAGAGCGTTGTTCTTGTTGGGCACGTTCAGCGCCAATTTCCCTCCGGGAGCCAGGCACCCGCGCATGGCTGCAAGAAATCCACGGCTGTCGCGCACGTGTTCGAAAACACCAAAGGCCACAACAAGGTCAGCTTTCTGGCCCCGCAACTCGTCTACGCCGGCAACCACGCTATCTTCGCCAAAGCATGCGCGCAGGAACGCCACGTTTTCTTCGCAACGCTCGATCGCCGTTATTTTTGTTTCCGGGAAGTGGTTACGCACAAAGCGCAAGAACCCTCCGCTGCCACTACCGATCTCCAGAATGGTTTTGGCGCCCGAAACTAGCTCCAGATAGTTGGAGCGGTATTGTTCGTAATGCCGAAGCGACCTCTCCTGCAAGTCCGCCAAATTCATGGCCTTGAAATGACGGCTTGCCTGTTTGCGGTAGTAGCCTTCGTAATAGGCCTCTTCCTCCTGCTCGGACATCAGGGGGGACAGAAACTGCAAACCACACTTCATGCATTCCATAACATGGGTGGTCTCGCTATCAAAAATGCCGCTCATGAACAGCGCAAGAGTGTGCGCGGCGCAGACCGGGCAAGCCTCTATTCCTGCAAAATCATCGTTGGGCTGTCCCGGGGTCATTTTTCTAGCCATTCACCCATTCAAAGAATTCCGCAAACTTGAATGCCCTGAGGCAGTGGTGCAGCTGGTGCCGGGTGGCGGGGTTACTTCCACGAAGGATCCTTCGGCCGCTCCACTTCCGGCCCCCACAGGCTGCCCCTGACGCCCTCCATGCCGCGTTCGAGATTTCGGGCGCTTCATGCCGCAAGCATAGAAACGGTCCACGCGCGTCACCAAGCGCGACCCGCTCAGAAAAACCGAAAGCCGAGCGAGAGCGGGACGTCGACAACGAGCCCGCGCTTGCTGGCGAGCACGGTCGGAGTCACGCTGAGCACGACCGCGCCCTTGAACACGCCGAGATCGGCCGGGGCATCGAGCAACGCCGGTGCGCCGAGGCCGAGGACCGCGAGCGTGAGGTCGAGCGCGCCGCCGCCAAGCACGCCCGAATCGAGCGACACCTCCCGCCCTCGCGCGGTACCGAGCGGGACGTCGATCTCTGCGCCCTTCGCCGCTAGCGCGAGCTCGGCCGGCACGGAGCCGCGGGCACCGGCGAGCGGCGCGCGATGCTGCTCATAGCCGACGAGCAGCTCGAGCCCGAGCCACAGCGTATTGTTGAGCTGCCCAAGGACCGACGGGCCGCCGCCGACGAGGACTCCGCCGCCACGCCCCGCGGCCGCAAACCCGCGCGCACCGACGTGGAGCCCCGAATTTACCGCCCAACCGGCGAACACGCGCGCTCCGAACGCGGCGCCCGCGGACGAGTCGAAGGTCCCCTCGCACTCGCCGGCCCCGACGATCGTGGTCGTGTCGCCGCAGCTCGCGATGATGACGCCACCACCCTCGGTCGGGATCGCATACTCGAGCCCATCGAGCGCGACGCTCGGCGCGCGGTCGAAGCGCGTGACAAGGATGCTCCCGGTGCCCGCGATCTCGAGCACGAAGCGCGAGCCGCGGTCCGCAGTTGCGCTGTCCGGCGGCGCGACCTCGACGGGGGCCGCGACTTGGGGTGCTTGGGCGATCGGAGCCGCGGCGGGAGCGAGCGCGAGCGCGGGGATCGCGATAGGCTGCTGTTCTTTCGCGGCGAGCTTCACGGTGACCGCGTACGCGAGCTTGCCGGGCGCGGTTGCGGCGATTGCATGGTCACCGGGCTCGAGCGCGTAAGGCTTGCCGAGGATAGTCGCAGCGACCGGCGCGCCATCGATCGTGAGCGCGACGTCCGCCTCGAGCGCCGTGACGATGACGGTGCCGACGAGCGTCCCGAGCGCCGCGAGCTTCACCGTGGCTTGCCGTTCGGTGAGCCGGTCTTTCGTCACCTTCGCGAGCTCGAGCGCGTCGGTCGCGAGCCGATGACTGAGCGCGCGTTGCCCGGATTTTTCGCGGCATCCAGCGATCTCGAAGAGCGTGCTCGCCTTGCTGTCGAGCGCGTGGGCCTCCTCGAGCTTCATGCAGCCCGCCTCATGCTTGCCTTGCTGAACGAGGAGCCTTCCGTCGCGAAGTCGCGCCGCCGCGAGCTGCAACTCTGCCGGCGAAGCTGCGAGCGCCGATGCCGGACGAACGCCAACCGCGGCGAGCTCCGCGGCGATGAACAAACACACGAATCGTTGCCGCATGGGGGCGGGAGCGTACTCCAAGCGCCGCCAACCCAAGCTCGTATTGCCGGCTGACGCTCGCCCGCTCTCGGATGCTATCGCCGGCTGACGCTCGCCCTCGGATGCTAATGTGGCCGGCATGCGTCCACTCGTTGTCTTCGCCTCGCTCTTCGTCATTGGCACCTTCCTCGGCGCAGCCTGCTCCAAGTCCGACCCGTCCGCGGCCGCGGCATCGTCGAGCATCGCCTCGGTGACGGGCGTCGGCGGCGGCAGCGGCTGCCAAGGTCATTTTCCCGACGGCTACTGCGTGCCCGAAGGACCAAACGCCGAGACTTGCGGCTGCGGCGACTGCGCCTCGACCGCGAAATGCAGCGCCGGCTGCGTCGACGACGGCACCTGCGATCCGATGATCGGTGAGGACTGCACCTGCGTGGACTGCTTTCACAAGGTGACGCTCGGAAGCTGCGATCCGGCCGTGACGTGCAACCCGAACAACCCCGATAAACTCTGCGATTTCAGCGAGAGCTGTCTCTGCGCCGACTGCACGGACACCGCGTTCTGCAAGGAAAACTGCCTCGACAACGGTGAGTGCGTCGCGTGGCTCGAGGGGTGCTCGTGCGCCGATTGCAAGCCCAAGCCCGAGTGCGGCGGCGCTGGACCGACGACGACGGCGAGCACGACCGCGACCGCGGCATCTGGCACAGGCGGCGCAGGCGGCGCGGTAGGTGCAGGCGGCGCGGTAGGTGCAGGCGGCGCGGGCGGAAAATAGCCGAGCAGCGCGGGAGCGCATGCACCGGGCGACGCGGCCGGGGTGTAGGGCGTGGTGGCACCGAAGTTCGCGGCACTCGAAGAACGCGGTTGGCAATGGGCGGCACGCGCGTAGTCTCGCCGCGACGAGTCTGGAGAAAATGCGATGAGCCAAATGCGTGCAAGCTCGGTACAGGCGATGGTGTTCGGCGTCGTGGCGGTGCTCGGTGCCGGGACGCTCGGCGGCGGCTGCGCGGAAGAAGAGGCCCCGTGCGTCTCGACCTACGACTACTTCGCCACCAGCGTGTGGCCGGTGGTGGAGAAGAGCTGCCGGCCTTGCCACAACCCGACCGGTCAGGCGAAGGACACCTCCTATCTCTTGAAGGGCTCCGCGGAGGCGGGCTTCCTCGATCACAACCTCGCGGTCTTGACCGAGGTCGCATCATTTCAGAAGGACGGCGTCTCGCAGATCTTGCTCAAGCCCAGCCAGCAGATCGCGCACCAGGGCGGCAAGATCATCGAGACGGACGGCCCCGAGTACAAGGCGCTGCAAGGCTTCGTGGAGCTGGTCGAGAGCGGCGCCACTTGCGATGCCGCGCCCACGGCCCACTTCACCGGGGTCGAGCTTTTGGACGATGCCGGTACGCTCCGCAAAGCGGCGTTGCTCCTCGCTGCGCGTCTACCGACGACGGTAGAGATCGAGCGCCTGACGAGCGGCGGCCGCCCCGAGCTCGAGCGCATCCTCACCGAGCTGACGACAGAGGCACCTTTCTACGATTTTGTCAAGCGGACTTACGGCGACCTCTTCGTCACGGATTTCTACTTGAACAACAACGCGAACGATCTCTTGACGAACCTCGACTACTCCGATCCGTATTGGTTCAACACGGCGGACAAGAGCCTGCTCGATCACTACGGCCTCAAGGACGCGACCGAGCTCAGCCGCTTCACGAACATCGGCATCACCCGCGCGCCGGTGGAGCTCGTCGCCCACGTCGTCCGCAACAACCGGCCCTTCACCGAGATCCTCACGGCCAACTACATGATGGTGACGCCGCTCTCGGCGAGGTCGTACGGCATCACCGACGCGACGTTCAAGAACGAGCACGACCCGCTCGAGTTCGCCGAGGCTCACCTGCCCGACGCCATCGATCCGGCCAATCCCGACGCCGCGGCCGTACCCTTTCCGCACTCGGGAGTGCTCTCGTCGCACGTGCTGCTCACCCGCCACGGCACGACCGCGACGAACCGCAATCGGGCCCGCGCCCGCAAGACGATCTTGTGGTTCCTCGGCACCAACGTGCTGTTGACGGCGGAGCAGCCGATCGATCAGACCTCGGTGACGGCGCTCAACCCGACGCGCGAAGACTCGAAATGCACGGTCTGTCACGCGCAGGTCGATCCGATCGCCGGCTGCTTTCAGGCCTTCGACAACAACGGCAGCTACAGCCCGACCCCGACCTGGTACTCCGAGATGTGGCCGGCCGGGTTTGGGGACGCGGAGCTCTCGCTCGAGCAAAGCGGCAAGGGCGTGCGCTGGCTTGCCAACCAGATCGCAGCGGACGATCGCTTCGCGCTCAGCGTCATCTTCAACCTCTACCGCGGCCTCACCGGGCGCGAGCCGCTCATCGCGCCGACGGATACCGCCGACCCGGCCTACGAGGACCAGTACCGCTCCTTCTTCGCGCAGGCCGACACCTTCCGTCGCATCGCCGTGAATTTCCGCGCGAGCGAGTTCGATCTTCGGACGGTGGTGCGCGAGTTGGTGCTCAGCCCGTATTTCCGCGCGAAGAACAGCGTCAACCTCAGCGCGGCGCAGAAGGGCAAGCTCGCCGAGGTCGGCCGCGCGCAGCTGCTCGCGCCCGAGCAACTCCACGACAAGCTCGCGGCGGTGCTCGGCATCCCGTGGCTCGACGGCAATCGCCGCCCGATGCTCCGCAGTGATCTCCGAAACCCCGCCTCGCTCGGCGTGTTGCAGCTGCTTTACGGCGGCGTCGATAGCAACAACGTGACGACGCGCATCGCAGAGCCGAGCGGGCTCATGGCCGCGGTGGCCGAGCGCATGTCGCTGCAGCTAGGCTGCCGCGCGGTGCCCTACGATTTCTCGCGCAAGGACGACGCGCGCCTGCTCTTTCCGCTCGTGACGCTCGGCGAGGTGCAGGTCGATCCGAAGAAGCTCGAACCCGAGACCGACAGCGGCCTGCCCATCGAGCTGGCGCAAACGGGCATTCGCGAGACCATCGTGCATTTGCACGCGCGGCTGCTCGGCCAAAAGATCAGCGCCGACAGCCCCGACGCCAATCGCGCGTACAAACTCTTTCGCGACACGTGGCGTGAAGGCAACGACGGCATGAAGGCCACCATGACGCCGCTCTCGGTGGATCTCGCGAACGATTGCCGCGTCACGACCGAGTTCTGGAGCGGCGCGGTTTTGCCGATGGAGCGCCACGTCATCAACGATGACACCTACGTCATCCGCGCCTGGACGAGCGTCGTCAGCTATCTGCTCGGCGACTACCATTTCTTGTACGAGTGAGGCCCGCTTTCACGAGGCAGGCTCGGCACCGCGAACAAGTCACTTTCGCTGCGAATTACGCTGATTCGGTACGAGTGAGGAATACAACCATGGACCGACGAGACTTCATCAAGCTTTGCTCCGTGGCCGGGATCGGCGTCGTCAGCGTGGCGGCTCCCGGCATGATTCCTCGAGCGCGCGCCGCATCGAGCCGACTCTGGGTGTTCGTGCACGCGAGCGGCGGCTGGGATCCGACGCTCTTGACCGACCCGAAGGGCAGCGCGATGAACTCGAAGGGGTTCGTCGTGAACAACACCTTCGCCGCCGACGAGATCAAGACCGCGGGAGCCGTGTCCTACGCGCCGAGCGCCCAAAACGAGGCCTTCTTCGGGGACGCGAAATACCGCGACATTCTCACGGTCATCAACGGCATCGACTGCGAGACGAACGGCCACGACACCGGCACGCGCAACACCTGGGCGGGCCGGCTCAGCAACAACACGCCCGCGTTCGCCGCGCTCTTGTGTGCCGCCACCGCGGACGCGCTGCCGCTGAGCTTTTTGACGAACGGCGGCTACGACTATACCGACGGCGTGAGCGCACCGACGCGGCTCGGAAATGGCGGCGCGCTCGAGGCGTTGCTCCATCCCAATCGCATCAATCCCGTCGACGAGAAGAGCGAGCTCTACGTCACCGACGACACGCTCAGCCGCATTCGTGATGCTCGCGCCTCGCGCCTCGATGCCCTGCGCGCCGAGCAGCATCTGCCGCGCGTCGAGCACGCGATGAGCCTGCTCTTTACCTCCCGCCTTGGCATGGACGATCTCAAGCTGATGTCGGCCGAGCTCGCGAAGGTCGTCGCCGCGTTTGGCGATCTCGGGCAAGGCCTCGTGCGGCAGGCGCGCATCGCCGTCGCGGCTTACAAGGCTGGCCTCACGGCAGCGGTGAACCTCTCGAGCGGTGGCTTCGACACCCACGGCAATCACGACGGACAACATCCGCAGCGGCTCGGCGAGCTGCTCGACGGCGTGAGAGCGCTCTACGACTGCGCGGAGGCGCTCGAGTGCCGGGACGAGCTCTTCACCGTCGTGGGCTCCGACTTCGGGCGCACGCCGCAGTACAACGACGGCAACGGCAAGGACCACTGGTCGGTGACGTCGATGCTCATTTTGAGCCCGGATTTACCAGGGAATCGCGTGATCGGCGCCACCGACGACGCGTTCGTTCACACGAAGATCGATCTCGCGACGCTGAAGTTAGGTGGCAAAGACGCGATCAAGCCGGGGCACATCCACAAGTGGCTGCGCAAGTTCGCGGGCATCGAAGATCACCCGATCGTGCGCCGCTACCCGATCACCGTGAAGGGCGATCTCGACCTCGGCTGAGTACATGCGCGCGTGCGTGCTGCTGATGCGTCGAACGATTCGCCTCGCGGCTCGAGCATGACGACGACCGCGCCCGAGCAACGCCGCCGCGGAGCTGGCGTGTTGCTGCACCCCACGTCTCTTCCCGGCACGCACCACATCGGCGATCTCGGGGCCGAAGCGCGCGGCTTCGTAAACTGGCTCGAAGCGGCCGGCATGTCGACGTGGCAGGTGCTGCCGCTCGGGCCGAGCCACATCGACTGCCCCTACGTCGCGTGGTCGGCACTTGCGGGCAATCCGCTGCTCGTCGATCTGCTCGAGCTACGCGAGGTAGGGCTGCTCGACGACGCGCTCGCGCCGGCACCGCCCACGAGTCGCGTGGAGTTCCTCGCCGCGAAATCTTTCAAGCTGCCGCGTCTCGCCCACGCCGCCGAGCGCTTGCTCCACTCGCCCCGGCATCCATGGGCGCAAGACTTTCAGCGCTTTCACGCGGAAGCGAATTGGGCGCGCGATGCCGCGATCTTCGACGCGCTGAAAGAGCAGCACGGCGGCGCCTCGTGGCGAGAGTGGGAGCCCGCGCTTGTTGGTCGTGAGCCCGCCGCGCTCGGCCTCGCGACCGGTGCGCTCCGTGACGGGATCGATCGACGCATCGCCGAGTTTTACTTCTTCGAGCGGCAGTGGCGCGCGCTCAAGAGCTACGCCAACGATCGCGGCGTGCGCATCCTCGGGGATTTGCCGATCTACGTCGACGGCGACAGCGCGGACGTGTGGACCCACCGCGATCTCTTCGAGCTCGACGAGGCCGGGCGCCCCAGCCACGTGTCGGGCGTTCCGCCGGATTACTTCAGCGAGAAGGGCCAGCTGTGGGGCAACCCGCTCTACCGGTGGGAGCGCATGGCGACGGACGAGTTCGCGTGGTGGCGCGCCCGTCTCGCCCGCGCGCTTGTGCACTGCGACGTCGTGAGAATCGACCATTTTCGGGCGTTTTCTGCGTTTTGGGCGGTCCCTGCCGGGAGCGCGGATGCTCGCTCTGGAGCGTGGCGTCCGGGGCCCGGCATCGCGTTCTTCGAGGCACTCACGCGCGCGTGGGGCAAGCTCCCGCTCGTGGCCGAAGATCTCGGGCTCATCGACGAGCCCGTGCACGAACTGCGGCGCGCCGCGGGCCTCCCGGGCATGCGGGTCTTGCAGTTTGCATTCGATGGCGATCCGAACAACCCGCACCTTCCTCAGAATCACCCGACCGATTGCGTCGCGTATCCCGGCACGCACGACAACGACACCGTGGCCGGCTGGTGGGCCGCCCTGGACGAGCCGACCAAGGGCATCGCAGCGCGCGAACTCGGGCTTGAGATCAACGCCGGCACAAGCGCCACGCACACGCATCGACCGAGCGACGAGGTCCCCTTCGCGATGGTCCGCGCCACGTTCGGCTCGCGGGCCGAGCTCGCCGTCGCCGCGTTGCAAGATCTCCTGGCGCTCGGCACCGACGCGCGCATGAACAACCCCGCGACCCCCGACGGCAACTGGTCCTACCGGCTGAAGGACGCAAGCTGCCTCTCGCCCGCGCTCGCGCACCAACTCGCGGCCCTCGTCGTTGCCACGAGCCGCGCCACCTGAGCTCGTGTCGGTTGCGCGCGTGTCGGTTGCGCGCGTGGCTTGTTGGCCTCGACCGAGTCGCCATGCGATAGCGCGACGGCTAGCGCCCATCATGACCACGCCCGGTTCACCCGTCGCCACCACCGCGCCCGCTCCGGTCATCCACGAGGTGCGGCCGCGGATGCTCGCGACCTTGGCCGAGAGGCTCGCGCCCGGTGCACGCGTGCTCTCGCTCGATTGTTTCGACACGCTGCTCTGGCGGCGCACGGCGAGCCCCATCGACGTCTTCTATGCGCTGCAGCACGCGCCCGCGTTTGCCTCGATTGGCTTCCATGCGCGCCTGCGTATCTCGAGCGAACGGACCGCGCGCGAGCTCATCTCGGTGAAGCGTGCCGTCGCCGAAGTGACCCTCGCGGACATCTACCTGGCGGCCTTTCCAGAGCTCACGCCGATGCAAGTGCAGGCGCTCGAGGAAGCCGAGCTCGCCGCCGAAATCGACGCCTGTTACGCGTATCCGCCGACCGTAGAGCTCATCCGTGCAGCACGGGCGCGGGGCCTACGCATCGTGATCGTGAGCGACACGTACCTGCGCGAGCCGCAGCTTCGGCAGCTGCTCCGAGCGACGCTCCCGGGTGACGTGTTCGAATCCATCGAACAACTTTTCTGTTCTTGCGAGCACGGGATCAACAAATCTTCGGGCCTCTTCCGCGTGGTCGTGCCGCGGCTCGGAGTCGCTCCCGCAGAGATCGTCCACCTGGGCGACAACCGGCAGGCCGACGCCGTCGCGCCAACCGCACTCGGGATCTCCGCGCTTCATCTGCAGCAACACTCCGAGCCGGTGAGCGAGGTCATCCGGCTCGCTGCCATAGGCGTGAGCCTGATCGCGCCAGAGTTCCGCGACACGGCGCCGCTCCCCAGCCCATTCCGCGGAGTGCTCGCCCTCGCGGAGGACCGGGCCGACACGGCATTTTCACTTGGGTACCTGGGGGCCGGGCCCGCGCTCTACGCGTTTGCACGTTTCCTCATCGAGGAGCTCTCCGAACTCGAGCGCGAGCGCGAGCGCGACGGCAAGCGCGTGAAGGCGCTATTTCTCATGCGCGATGCATTCTTGCCACTCGAAGTAGCGAACGCGATCGCCGGACGCGAGGTCGGCACGGCGGTGTCGATCAGCCGCTTTACTTCCTTCGCTGCCTCATTTCGCTGCGAAGAGGACGTCGATCGGTACCTGGTGCCCTTCGTTCGCAGCGGTCGCTTCGACGACATGTCGCGCCAGCTCTTGCTCTCGCGCTCGCTGGCCGACACGATCGCCAAACGCGCACGACGCGCCGAGCGGCCCTACGACGAGTACGTCGCACAGCTCAAGAAGCCCGACGTCCTCAAGGGGATCTTCGCAAACTCCAAGGCCTTTCGGCAGCGCCTCTACCGCTATCTCGAAAAGCGCGTCGGGCTCGAGCGCGGCGACACGCTGGTACTCGTCGATCTCGGCTACTCCGGCACGACGCAACGTCGGCTCGCTGCCATTTTCGAGGAGGAGCTCGGCGTCGAGGTCATCGGCCGCTATTTCATCGTGTCGCGCACACCCGGCTGGGAGAAGGCGCGCCGCGGTCTCATCGAGCCGTCGCGCTGCCACGACCGCGCGATCGCGTCTCTCATCGCCTATATCGCGCTGCTCGAGAATATTTGCTCGATGCTCGGTCCAAGCGTCATCGACTACGACGAAGCCGGCGAGCCTGTCTTCGCCGAGCAGCTCGTCGACTCGGCGCAGTTCGAGCGCATGCGGCCCGTCCAAGAGGCGTGCATTCGCTTCGCTCGGGACGCCGACGCCTTCTTCCGAACTGTGGGCCGCCATCCCTCGCGCGAAGAGCTCCGCGCGGCCTCCCTCGGGGCGCTCGCTAGGCTGCTTTTTTTTCCGAGCGAACCCGAGATGATTCAGCTCGAGTCAGCCCAGTTCGACATGAACCTCGGTACGAAGGACACCTTCAAGCTCTTCAACCGCGAGACGGGACTCGAGGGTCTGAGACGCCGCGGAATGTTCTACATGGAGAACAACCTCGACACGCTGCGCATGAACTATCCGGCCGAGCTGCGCCACGCCGGGCTCGAGTTCTCGTTGGCCCTCCTCAGCCAGCATCGCTACGGGCTCGACTTCACCCAAAGCGATCTCGCGATGCGTCGCGAGGTGGTCCCCATCCTGCTCGACAGAGCCGGGGCGAGCACGGCCACAGAGCTCGCCGCGAAGTCCACCTACGACGGCTACTTCGCGCTCCATGTCCCGGTCGGTGCTTGCGATTATCACGTGGGCGTCGTGTTCGGCGCGCGGTATTCCCTCGTCCAGATCGACTGCGTGCAGCTCATTCCAACGTCGGCGCTGTTCACGGACCATGAGCACACCAGCACCGAAGATCTCGCGGCGACGGTGGTGCTCGACGGCATGCAGCAGCTCGAGCCGGGGGTCTTCACGTGCCCGACGGCCACGAGCGCGCTCCTGGTGCGTCCAAAGACCGCCGCCACCAAGCCCGCGCGTTACGTGATTCGCATCGTATTTCGGCCGCTCGCCGCCAAGAGCGCGTGAGCTGCCACCGCGCACACAGAGTCGCGAGCGTCGCAGCGTCGCGCCCACCGCGCACAGACTACGGCAAGTCGTAGCGCCGCGCGGCCTCGCACAAGGCGCGCCGATTCGGCTCGCTCGGATACTCGCCGCGAGGCAGCTCGTCGCACGCTACGGCCGGGTCGAAGGGGTCGTTCGCGAGCGCGTGCCAGCGGGCGTCCGCGAGTCCCGACTTGCCCACCAGCTCGTCGTGTAAGGACCACCAGCGCGCAGTCGGAAGTCGGATGTCGGCGGGCTCGCGCACCAGGCTCTCGGCATGAAACAGATCGCCGCGTAAGCGTGCCGCGTCCGCGTAGCGACAGCGCAGAAACGCCTCCCGCGGCGCGAGCTCATGCGCCTCCTTGAGCTTGCGCGCGCCCGCCTCGTGAAAGCCGCGGCTGAGCAAGAGCTCGCCAAGTCGCAGCGAGCGGGCGAGTTTTTTTCGAATCGGCCGGGGCGGGCTTGCGTCATCGGATCGTGCGCGTCCGGCACCCTCGAGCCACACGCGCCACCGCTTCTCCCACGCTTCGAGGCTCGTGCCGCTCACCTCGAGGATCGCATCCTCGGGCTTGCTGAGAGGCGAGGCGTCACGGATCGTTCGGAGCAACAACGGCATCGCGTCCTTGCCCGCGTGCTCGCTGAAGTAGCCCATGAAGCTCGCGACCTCGGCGAAGGCGACCATCGCTTGCTCGGCGCTCGGCAACATCGCGATGCTCGGCCCGAGACCCGTGAGCGCGAGCCCGAGTCCGCGGCGGATCCCGTCGAGCGCGACGTCGTCATGAGACGGCGTGCCATCGAAGATCGTCGCCGTCCGCCAGCGCTGCTCTTGCCGTTTCGCCACGCCCTCTTGCAACCAGAGGGGCGCGCGATCGACGGTGGCCTGCGACAAGACCAAATGCGTCATCTCATGCGCGAGCGTGTCGAGCCACGGATAGCCGGACGGGGCCGCGCGCGGGGAGATCATGAGCACGCGTCCCCACTTGGCGACGGCGACCGTGCCGGTGGTCTTCGCGGCGCTCTCCGGCAGTCCGCTCACCGCGGCGAGGCTCAGCTGATCGCGCACCAGCTCGATCCACACCGGACTCGGGAGCTTGGTGCCGAGATCCCGCTCGAGCGAGTCCCGCATCGCCACCGCCGCGCTCGCAATATACGGAAAAAGCGGCAGATCTGCGTCATCCTGGAATCGCACGACGACCCCGCGCTCGTCGTCACGCACAAGGAGCGTCGCCGCCGTCACCCGCGCGCAGCCCTTGGCCACAGCGAGCAACCCGGCCGCCTCGTCGCGCGGTTCTACGTCGTGGCGTGACAAGAGCGCGAGCGCCCCATCGCAGTCGCCGCGATAAAGCCCGAGTCGCGCGCGTTCGATCACCACGTCCGCGTCGTCGCCCGCGCCGGCGAGCAACTCCGCGGCCTCTTCGAGCTCGAGCTCGACGATCTTCACCCGCGCCCGCAGCGCCGTGATCGACAAGAACCCGCGCGCCTCGCCCGCGCCTAGAACGACGAGGACCATCAGGACACCCAGCATTGCGAAGCGCCGCGCGAAGCGTCGTAGAACTTCCGCCCCGAGCCCGCTCGCACTCCGTCGCGCGAAGCGTCGTGCGACCCCCGCTGTGAGGCCGCTACAGAACCGCCGCGGCAAGCCGACGCTGCCGCTCATCACGCCTGGCCACCACCGCATGCGCGTCATTTCAACAGGCCCTCGGTGTAACGGCGCACGGCGTCGCGAAGATGCGGCGGCGCACCCCGTCCAAGCCCCTCGGTGACCCGCCGTCGAAAGCGGTCCGCGGCGACGTCACGGCGTTCGGGTGGAACCTCGGCGTCGCGCGCGAGCTGCCCCTGCTCACCCTCGCCGGCCCCACGCTCCGACGCGTCCTGCTCCGGCTGCGCGAGCTCGAGCAGGCGCTGGGCGGCGTCTTGCCCATCGAGTCCCGCCTGCCCTCGCCCTTCGCCGAGATGCTCGGCCGCGTCCTGCATCGCGCGCTCCGCTTCGGCGAGTCGCTGCATCATTTCATCGGGCAACGGCGCCTCACTCGCCTCGCTCTCGTCACGCAGCTTGCGGGCACGCTCGCCGAGTCCTCGCTCTCGCCGTCCCGCTTGTTCGAGCGCGGTCCGTGCGGCGTCGGACGATTTTTTTCTCAGCTCGGCGAGGCGCCTCTCTGCCTGTGCGACGCGCTCCGCGAGTTTGTCGCGCGCTCGTCCCGCCGCGGCGCCGATCTCGTGATCGCCATCTCCACTCTCGTGATCTCGACCCGCCCGCTCCGCGCCCGCGAGCTCCTTCAGCGCCTTCTTGCCGTGCTCCGTGGCCTCGCCAAGCTCACCCTTCTCGAGCTCGCCCGCCATCGCCTCGCCCGCTGCGCGCCCTCTCGCCGCCTTGGCTTCGGCCGAGTCCGCATCCACGCTCTCTTGGGGCAAATCCTCCACTGTCTTCCTGACTTCTTCGGCGAGAGCGCGGAGTTCTTGCTTCAGCTTGG
>SHZB01000104.1 GCA_009692485.1 Myxococcales bacterium | reverse complement strand
CGCCTCGCCGCCCGCGCCGCCCGCGCCGCCCGCGCCGCCCGCGCCACCGACGAAATCCCGTGACGTCAAGAGCGCGCACGCAGTGCCGAGCCAACCAGCCGCCACCAAGAGCCCCACCGCCACGGCACCTTGAAAGAGCTTCATCGGCCGAGGCTACTGCCGGCACGTGTCACGGTGCAAGCGCAGGGGGTGGCAGGTGCCGGCCGACGGCCATGTCGCTGTCATCCGCGCGCTCGCATGAACACTGCGCGCTGGTTTTCGCGCCAGCTGCGCCAGCTTCACCGCAGCCGTCACCAGCCGTGTCGCTGCATCATCCGGTGCGCGTAGCGAGCCATGTCCGCGTCGGCGTCACTCGCAAACCCGCGCGCGAGCAAGGCGGCCGAGGAGTCCGCGCGTGGTGCGAGGGTCACCAGCGTGTCGAGCGCCGCGAGCCGCACGCGACGGGGCGCCGCGAGATCGCGAACGAGCCGCTCGAGCGCGCCGCGACCGGGGCGCTTCGCATGCGCGAGCGCACGTGCCGACCGGACGCGCACCAGCTCTGGGGCGTCGTCGTCAAGCGCCGTACCGAGGAGCTCCGCTTCACTCGCGAGCTGCGCGAGCCGCTTGGAATGATCGAAGCGATGTTTGCCGTGCGTGCACCAATGGGCGGTCGCGAACGACGCCGCGCGCCCCAGCCGCGAGCGCCACGCGCCCCCGCTGCGGGTGGCATCGCGGCTCACGCCGTGCTCTTCACCGTCGGCAGCACCGTCACCGGCACCCTTCTCACCACCCTTGATCTTGGCGGGCGACTGGGAGTCGTCGAAGTAGCTGCGATAGAGCGTCGAGCCGCGAATCACCTGCGCCTGCATCGAAGTGAAGGCGGCGTTCGCGTCGTTCGCATACGGGAACATGATGTTCATGGCATCCGGGCAGCCACCGAGAAGCTGTTCGACGTCGGGGCAGCTCGGCGTGTCCGCGAGCGCGTCGCCGCCGGTGCCCAGCAGGATCTCGGTCGTGTGAAACAGGCCGGCGAGGTGACCGGCTTCGTGGCGAAAAATGAGCGGATCGAGGTTCGGGTCGAAGGGCGACCAGGCGACTCCGCTCACGTTCGAGCCGTGCGCGATGCCGAGGCCGGGGATCCCCGCCGCGATGCCGATCGCATCTTGAAGCTCGCCGGCGAAAGCCCAGACGACGAAGACGTTGAGCGCCGGGGTCTTCACCGCCGGGCTCGACGCCTGCATGAGGTCGAAGTAGTTCATCTCATCGATGACCGAGAATTTGGCGTCCAGCGGATAGAACGCGACGTCGCCGAGGCTGATGCCGACGTAGTTTCCGAACGACGCGGCGAGCGTGCTCGTCACGTACGCCTCGGTCGTCACGCCGCCGATGAGGAAGACGTTCACATCGAGCTTGCCGCCGTGAAAAAGCCCGTCCTTCGTCTTTCGAGACCACACGCTCACGTCACCGCTATTCTCGGCGAAGGTCGGATCGCCAATGGTGACGTTCCATGTGCCGGGCATCACCGCGGGCATCGCGCCGAGCGCGTCCGACTGCGGCACGCCCGCGGCCGTGAGTCCGTACCCGGAGAACTCCCGCGCAACGCCAGGGATTGTGAAGTCTTCGATCACCGGCGCCGACATCGGTGGCGAAAGCTCGCGCACGCCCATGCGACCGTAGGGGGCGCCCGACTTCACGAGCACCGTAAATCCCAGCGTATCCGCCGTGACCGCGAAGGGCGTGACGACGTCGGACACGATCTTGCCGAGCACGACCTCCTCTAACCCGCTGCCGATCGGCTCGGCACCGCCCGCTCCCTCGCCGCCTGCACCCGCGCCCGCTCCGCCGACTTCCGCGCCGCCCGCGCCGCCCGTCGACACGCTCGAAACGACGCTCGCTTGCGCGCCACCGTCGGAGGACGAGCCGTCGCCCTTACCCCCAGCGCCATCGGTGAGCGGCGGATCCCAGATGGCCTTGCCGCCGCAGCCCAGCAACACGAAAGCAAGGAGCCCAAAGGAAGTGCGACCTGACACGCGGGTGAGAATAGCCGCCACGCCCACGATCACCGCGGAAAAACGGGGCCGCCCTCATTCGCGAGCGCGCGCGACACCTCGAAGAATGAGCGTGCGCTCAGAACGTGCCGGTGACGCCGATGAAGCCCGGTCCGAGCATCGGGCTCGCCGCGAGGCTCTCGCCCTTGCCCTCGTCATCGCCGTGGGCGGGCTTGCTCGCATCGCCTGACAAGAGAAAGAGCACGAGCCCCGACACCGCGCCGACGCCCGCGATCGCAAAGCCGGCGGTCGACAGATTGCCGTTCATCCGCGCGATGGCGAGATCGCTCTCCGCCGCCTGTGGACACAAGTTCGCGTTGCAGTCGTACGGTTCCTTCCTCTTCAGGATCTCGTTCGTCGTCTGGATCGCGAACACACCAAAGACCGCGCCGCCAATGAGCGCCACGCCACCGACGCCCCAGCTCGCGTACGCGCTCCAGCGTGGCGCCCCGCCCTTCGAGCTGGCGTCGTCCTCGCCACCCGCTCGCACCATGCGAACCTCGAGCGTCTGGGTCGCGCCCTCGTCGAGCCGCACGCTCTTGGACCAGTCCGTGTAGCCGTCCGCGCGCGCCACGATCTCGTGCTTGCCCGGGTTCACCGCGTGCGCTCCGCTCGTCGGATCGACCTCTTCTTCGTCGACGAGCAGCGTCACCTTCGAGGCCTCGGGCTGCATCATCTCGAACTCGAGCTTCGGCGTCTTCGCATCGATCGCCACGAGCAGCTTCTTCGCCTCTTCGAGCGCGCGCTTCTCTGGACCGACCGCGCCCGTGACGGCTGCCGCCTCACGCAACGCCGTCGCGGCTTGCACGTAGTCGCCGAGATCGGCATAGGCTTTTCCGACGGCGAGTTTGTACGTCACCGACGGAACCAGCTGATCGGCGCGCTTGTACTTCTTCGTGGCGCCCTTCAAGTCGCCCTGAGTGACGAGCTTCTTCGCCTCATGCGCCAGCTGCTGCGCTTCACGTCGATCTTTCTGAGACGGAGCGGCGTAGGCCTCCGACATCCCGAGCGAGAACGTAACCGAGACCGCCAACAAAGCCGCCGCGCGCATCTTCATCGTCATCACCGAGCACATCTCTACCACACCTTCGCCACGCTTGACCAGCACAAACCGGCCGGCCGGCCAAATGCCATTTGTGCGTGTTTCACGCGCCGATCGTAAAAAAAAAGCGAAAAGCAGCCCTTTTAATGGATTGCATCGCGATCCGCTTTCGTGGTTGTAATGCGTCGCCTCCGCACGCTTTTCCAAGAATTCACGAGGATTTCCAATGGCAACGAAGAAAGCAGCCCCCGCGAAAGCGGCACCCAAAGTCAAGAAGCTCACGCCGATGTCGAAGTCGGCGCTCATCAACGCCCTGCTCGAGTCGGCCCCTGGCCTGAACCGCAAGCAGATCAAGCAAATCGTCGAGTCGCTCGAGGACATCGGCCACAAGCAGCTCAAGAAGCAGGGCGTCTTCACCGTCCCCGGCTTCGCGAAGTTCACCGTGGTCAAGAAGAAGGCGACGCCGGAGCGTCAAGGCCGCAACCCGGCGACGGGTGAGGCGATGACGATCAAGGCGAAGCCGGCACGCAAGATGGTGCGCGCACGTCCGATCAAGGCGATCAAGATGGCGATCGACTGACGCACACGCTTCAGCGCTGGGCTCTCAGCTGGGGGCTCTCGGCGCTGGGCTCTCAGCATGCGCGCTCATCCAGGCGCGCGCTCAACGGGCGGCACACAGCGTGTCGCCCGTTTGGTTTTGTAAGACTCAAGGCGAGCGCGGCGGCGGCACACAGCGTGTCGCCCGTTTGGTTTTGTAAGACTCAAGGCGAGCGCGGCGGCGGCACGATCGGGAGCGCGTGGGCCGATGCATCGCTGAAGAAGCGGAGCCCCACGACGAAGCGCAGCTCGCCACCTTCGGGCTTCGGAAATTTGAGCTTGCGCGCGGCGTGCACCACACACTGGCTCGTGCGCGGATCAGGAAACTGCGTGCCGGCCTCGAAGACCTCGTCGAGCTTGCCCTGCTCGCTGAGGTGCATCCGCAAGAGCATGCGGCCCCAAAGTCCAGGCGCGTAGGCAAGCGCCGCCGCAAAGCATGCCTCGATCCGGGGTAGCGCCGCATCGACGACCGCGAGAATTTTTTCCGGCGCGAGCTGACCGTCCCCCGGCACGATGAGCTCGGTCGGCGGCGGCATCGGCTCGTCCCCGGGGCTCACGCGAATCTCGAACGACGCGCGTGTGCCCTGACGCTGGGCCGAAAATTTCAGCCCACGGAGCTTCTCCACGATGCACGCGGCCACAGCCGGATCAAGAAGCTCGGTCTCGAGCAACTGGGTCGCTTTCACGTTGCCGGTCTTCTGAATGTCGATCACGGCCTTCGTCCAGCCGCGAAGATTGGGGTCCAGGTACGCCCCAAGCCGATAGCAGCGGATCACGTTGATCCAGTGATTTCGCCGCGAAAGGCGCTGTATTTCGCTGATTTTGTGAGGACCGGTAGCGCCAACGACGTTGACCGTCACGCGCGGATCAGGGTGCCCGTCGACGCCGGGAGCCGCCGCGAGCAGCTCACCCGTGCCGCCTTTGCCCCAGTGACGCAGCTCGGCGATCTCGCGCTTGTAGGCCGCGGTGGTGCGCGCGGTCGGTCGCTCGCCGAGCTTGTACGGAGGCTCGATTTCCACGCTCGGCTTCGGCGCATCCACGCTCGGCTTCGGCGCATCCACGCTCGGCTTCGGCGCATCCACGCTCGGCTTCGGCGCATCCACGCTCGGCTTCGGCGCATCCACGCTCGGCTTCGGCACCTCCGCGGGGGATGTTGCCGCGCGCTCGTTCGCTTCCCGCGGAGCTGGCGCCCAAAGCGGCGGCGGCGCGGGAATGGGGCTCGCCGGCGGCGGCACTGCACGCGGCACGTCGCACCGACCGAGGCACACGGCGAGGCACACGGCGAGGCACGCACGAAGGCACGCACGAAGGCACGCGGCGACGTACGCGATCGCTCGCGGCTCAACGAAGCGCATCGATGTACCTCGCGTAGCTCGCGTGGCGATCGGCGTGGATGGCTTCGATGCGGGCGTCGAGCTCGTCGAGCTCCGCCGTGGTCATGCTAGCGAGCGCGCGGTGGCGTGGCTTCGCGGGCTCGCGCACCAGCGCAGCGAGGTCGAGCTTGGCGAGATCGACGTAGGCGGTGCCACCCTCGGCGTGTCCCTCCGGCACGAGCTGCACGAATGGATCGGGCGCGCGCCGAACGAGCGCCACGCGACGCGCCGGGCTCGCGCGATCACCCGACATCGCCGGGTGAAATGTCGCATGCACCGGAAGCACGGGCCGTCCCAGCTTCGCGCACTCGCGGCGCGCCCCTTCGTGCACGCGATTGCCGAAGCGCTCGAAGGTCGGGACGTCCCACGCGCAGAGCGGATAGACGAGGTGCACGACCCCAGGCTCGACCGTGGCCTCGATGACCGCAGTGGCGACGCAGGGCTCGCGATCGAGCACGACACAGAAACGGCCGAAGGCGCTCACCGTATCGCTGATGAACGGACAGAGCCGGTAGCTCGCGACGATCTCGTGGGCATAACGGTGGTGCACGCGCGCGACCTCGACGGCGAGGGCGGCCGCGAGCGGATGACTCGCGAATCGTCCCGCGAGCACCGGCGCCGATGGGGCGGTCACGAGAGAGCTCGACACGGGGCGCGCCACGACGCGGCTTATAGCCGATGCTCTTCCCCGACGCCGACGGGGCACCCATGCGACTGCGTTCATTGCGCAGAATCGCCGTGAAACTGGGCGCGAAACAAAGAAATCGACGCTTGACCAAATCTGCGCCCTTTGCCATGTTGCGCGGCGGAGGGATGACCGAGTGGCCGAAGGTGCCTGATTCGAAATCAGGTGTACCGGGAACGGTACCGCGGGTTCAAATCCTGCTCCCTCCGCCAAGCTCCTTCGCGCTCGCGTGCAGTCTCCGCTGGTTTCTGCGCGCGGGCGCGGAGTGGGTCGCGAGCGGTCAGTTGCGCGCGGGGGCCGTCAAGGTCACGCGCTGGTTGGTCGCAATGGGCCCCTCGACCCGCTCGATCGCGCCGCTGGGCCAGCGCACCTCGAGCGCGTCGACCTCCGTCATCTCGCACAGGCCAAAGTGCAAGATCCGCTGCGAGATGCCCACCGAGCCGGTCGACGTGTGGTACTCGCGCATCGCGATCGGGGCGCCGTCCTTGAAGAGCGTCACGCGCGAACCGGTGGCGGTCTGCGTCGGCGCACTGAGGAGCTCGATTTTCAGCCAATTGCCGGCGTCGAGGTCATTGCGCAAGATTCGAAACTCGGCCACGAGCCCCGCCATCAACGCGATATCGAGATCCCCGTCGCCGTCGTAGTCCGCGGACGCACTCGCGCCGTAGATCACGGCATGTTTGTTCGGAAACCGGTGTGGCAGCTCCGCCGATGAGAACGCGGCGCCGTCGTTCCAGAGCATCAAGTCGTGCTGCGGGTAAGGGTCTCCTACGGCCGCGCTGGATGTCGCGATCCGAATCACGTCTTCGTCGTTGGTACCGATGAACGCGGTGACCATGAGGATGTCCTCGTCGCCGTCATGATCGAAGTCGGCGGCGAGTGGCGTCCAGCTCGAGGTGTAGCGCGTCGCATCCGCCACTCCGAATTCGACCGCGCGGTTCGTCGCGCCACCGTCGGCCGTGCCCATGAGAAGGCGGGCCGGCCCGAGATCCGCGATGACGATGTCGCGTAGTCCGTCTCGGTTGAAGTCGCCCATCGCCGCCCCCATGCCGTTATTGTTGCCCGCGAATCCGAACTCGACACGGCGGTCGATGAAAGTGCCGCCGCCGGCTTCGTTCCGATAGAAATGGTTCTCGCCAAAATCGTTCGCGAGGAACACATCGAGGAAGCCGTCGCCGTCCCAGTCCACGGTCGTAAGAGAGTGGGTCATCGTCGCCCACGGCGCCGGAAAGCTCCCGCTCGGGAGCAGCTCGAAGCTCTTGCCGCCGACGTTGTGCAACATCAGCGACTCCGCGGTCTCCATCTCGACGATGGGCGGACAGTAGATGTCGTCGGGCGCAGCGACGCATTGAGAGGGACTTAGCTCGGGGACGCCAACGTAACGACCGATCATCAAGTCGACGAAGCCGTCGTTGTCGTAGTCGAAGAAGCCGTGCGCGAAATAGGCAATATCCGTGGGCTGCACGGCCGGCAGCACGTTCGCCGGTTCGGAGAACGCGAGGCCGCCATCGTTGTGAAACAGATGCCGCTCGTGCACCTCGCGCGTGACCGCGTAAATGTCGAGCAGTCCGTCATTGTCATAGTCGCCCGCGGTGCAGGCCACTGCGTTTGCGCCGGCTTCGAGCAGCGTGCGCACGTGGATGAACTCGGCACCGTCGTACTGGAAGAGATCGAGCTGGGATTTCACGTTTACGAACACCGTGTTCGTCACGAGCTCGACCGTCCCGTCACCGTCGAGGTCGTCGAAGATGAGGCACGGTCCGGTGGTGTCCGGAAGCGCGGGCGCCAGGAGGCTCACGTTGCTGAACTCGCGCGTCACGGTCAGCGGGCACGAGAGGCCCGCGGGCTCTTCGGGGTCACCGGTGCAGCCAGCGGTCGCGAATAGAACGAGGCAGCCCAGCATTCGTATCCGCGGCAGTGAGCGCGCCCCCGCCATGAGCGGCGGCCGATCGGCTCGGGTGCATCGAGGGGACATCGTCCGAAGCGTAACCGAGGATCACGGCCGCATGGTGCGCGGCCGCATGCCGATCACTCGCGAACACGCCGCGAGCGGCTCAAGAGGACCCCGTGCCGGCCGTTCAGTCCTGCTGAAGGGACGCACGAAGCGGCCCGTCCGAGCCATCCATGTTGAATTCCACCGGTGCCGTCGCGTGCCTCGTTAACCGTCCTGCGAACGACGCCGGCGGCGACACGGAAGTGATGCAAAACACGCTGCGCGCCGCGATCCGCGTGGTCGAAACGGGGGCGGCCACGCCCGAGCAACTCTGCTGCTACGCCGACTACGTCGAGACGATGGCGTTCGCGAGCGCGGCGCGGTGGTTCGGTCCCGGCGCGCTTGCACACGGCTCTCGCGAGTACTTCGCGCTCGCCGATGCGCTCGAACGCCAGTTTGCGAGCGGCGCTCCAAGCCGAGAGATCGAGAGCGGCCGCCGCACGATTTTGAGCTCGATGACCTTGCTCGCGTCGCGCGTCATTCGCTTCATGGGCGACGACGCGAACAACGAGGAGATCGTGATCGAGCTGCCTCTCATCCGCATGATCCGCGGCACGGCCGAGCGTTTTCGTGGCTGGTGTGCACCGGGCCAGCCCCATCGCGCAGAGATGCTGAGTGTGCTGGTATACGCGCTCGTCAACGTCGCCTCTCGCGCGACCGAGCACCTCACCGGCGATACCGCGCAGCCCTCTGCGCCTCGCATCGAGGACAGGGAGATCCTCGCCGAGACGATCCTCACGCTCGACGAAGCGCTCGAGACCGCGCGCGAGCTTGTGCATGCGCACGACAACTCCGAGTGGTTCGACCAGGGTGCCGCGAGCGAGCGCGATCGGCGAGCCTCACGCGTGGTGCGGGCGCTCCAAGGCGTCGCGTGGTGTCACGACATGCTGTCGCAGGTGGGCGTCGCCCAAGACGAGGCGCGGCTCGTGCGCTTGATCGACGTGGTCGAGAAGCTCTGGACGAAGGCGTTGTGCGAACCCCAAGAAGTTCAGGGACTCTTGGCGACCGCCGCCCACCTCACCTCGGCGTGGTCGCAGCTCGTCGAAAACGGAGTCACGAAGAGCACGCAGCCCGCGTCCCGAAGCTTGTGGCTGGCGCGGCAAGCGACGGTCCCGCACGGTGCGGACCCGACGACGGCGCACCGCCTCATCGACGTCGCGCAAGCAGCGGTGCTCGTGGCCGGGGTCGCGCTCCGGTGCCGCGTCGCGCGGAGCGTCAACCTCGCGACGCGCGCGGCGGAGTTGGTCGCGACCACCGCGCAGAGGTGCCCGGGTCGCCTTCCGCAGCACTCGATCATGAGCGTGCTTGGCAACCTCACGCGCTTCGCCGCCGAGGCCGTCGAACGTCGCGAAGGAAACTGCCCGGAGCTGCTCGATCAGCTCACGAACATCACCGACGCGGCGCTGCCAGGTCCGCTCGCTCGCATCGGCTGATTCTTGTGAAAGAGCGTCTCTTGTAGGGACGGGCCCGCACAGCTACGAGCCGAAGCGTGAACATCGAGCGCATCGGCGTGATGACGGGTGGGGGCGATTGTCCGGGGCTCAACGCGGTGATTCGCGCGGTGGTCATCAAGGCGCGCGCGCGCGGCTGGCAGGTGCTCGGCATCGAGGACGCGACGGCTGGGCTCATCGACCTCGACTACCGCTCGCCGCGCGGAAACCGCTGGCTCGAAGTCGCCGACGTCGACGCCATTCTCACCAAGGGCGGAACGATCCTCGGAACCTCGAACAAGAGCGACCCGTTCGCGTACGTCACGACCCGAGACGGCGAGAAGATCGAGACCGACGTGTCGGACCTCGTGCTCGCAAATGCCGCAAAACTGGGCCTCGATGCGCTCGTGAGCATCGGCGGTGACGGCAGCATGCGGATCGCGCAGCGCCTCATCGACAAGGGCCTTCGCGTCGTCGGCGTTCCGAAGACGATCGATCACGACCTCAGCGCCACGGACTACACCTTCGGCTTCAACACCGCTGTCCAGACCGCGGCCGACGCGATCGATCGGCTGCAAGACACGGCCGAGAGCCACGACCGCACGATGATCGTCGAGGTGATGGGGCGCGACGCCGGGTGGATCGCGTTGAGCGCGGCGCTCGCGGGTGGGGCGCACGCGTGTCTCATCCCAGAAATTCCGTATCGAATAGCTCCGCTCGTGCGCGCCATCCGTGAACGGCAGAGTCGCGGAAAGCTCTTCAGCATCGTCGTCGTCGCGGAAGGTGCGCGGCCCGCCGAAGGGGAGCAGAGCTTCGCCGGTGCGCGCGAGCTCGGCAAGATGCCCAAGCTCTTCGGCGCGGGCGCGAGGCTCGCGGCGGCGCTCGAGCCACAGCTCGACAGCGAGGTGCGCGTGACGGTGTTGGGACACGTACAGCGCGGCGGTTCGCCGACACAGTTCGACCGCATCCTCGGGACGCGCTTCGGTACGGCCGCCATCGACGCGCTCGCGCAGGGCAACTACCGCCACATGGTCGCCCTCCGCACTCCGAACATCGTGTGCGTCCCGATCGCCGATGCGATCGCCGATCCGCATCGCATCTCCGCGAACGAGTCGTTGCTATCGACAGCCCGCGACGTCGGAATTTGCTTCGGCGATTGAAGCGCGCAAGCCTTCGCTGCGATCGCAAAATCGCCCATTTTCCTCATCGATCGACCGCACGAGCAGGTAGCGTCAGCGGCGTGATCGCGCGCTGGATGCAACTTGCGGTCGTCGTGAGCCACGCGTCGCTCGCTGGCTGCGACGTGCAAAGTGACGCGACGGCCGCGGCCACGCCCACGCCAAACCGCGAACGCGAGGAGCTCGCAACACCGGGGTCCACATCTGTGGCGGCATCTGGGTCCGCGTCGGTGGCGCCATCGGTGATAGCAGCGGTGCCCGCATCGGTGGCGGTCGTTCGGTGGCCCTTGCCAAGCACCATCGACAGGGACGCATTCGCGGGGCTCGATGCGATCTCCGCGAGCGCCGTACGGTCCGCGCCGGTACCGGTCCTCGTCGTGCGCGATCCGCTTTTCGCCCGCGCGGCACGCGTGATGGCGGGGCCGCATTGGGTCGCGCTCGCGGCACGCGCCGACGGTCTCACGGTTTCGTTGAGCGGCACGCGGCTCGCGCACCGACACCCGGGCGTTGCGAGCGCGCGCGGCCGTGCTTCCGTGCGCGGGCAACCCGCATTCGTGACGCAAAACGAGCGAATCTGGAGCGCGTCGTGGCTCGAATACGGGGCCGCCTACGTGCTCGAGGTCGAGTGCGACCAGCCGAGCGAGGCGCGCTGCAACGACGACCGCAAGCTGATGGAGCTTGCCGCAACGCTCCGCTACGTGGGCGGCGCGGGAGACCAGCCATGATGAAGTCACGGTCGCGCATACGCCGGTCGGGCGCGGGGGCGACTGCGATGCTCGTGGCCATCGCGATCGCGCGGCTCGCGGCTGCCGGCGAGTTCACGCATTTACCACCCGGAGATCTCATCGAGGGCTCGGGCGAGGGACGCGTCGACGACCATGTGTACGCGCCGGCAATTCGCTTCCCGATCGAGAGCGCGCCGGCCTATGCAAACTCGCAGGTCTACAACCCGGGCGGCTACCTCGGCCCCGCCGGCGGTCAGTGCGACGCCTCGAATTACGACTACCCGTGGCGCGACAACTACTGCGAGACGCGCCAATGGGACATGCCGCTCTGCCCCGCGGGCACGGGGCACCAAGGGCAAGACATTCGCGCTGCGACCTGCGAAAAAGAGCTGCATTTTACGGCTGCGGCGACGGATGGCACGATCACGAGCATCGGCAGTTATTCGGTCTACCTCACGGCCGCGGACGGCACTCGCTACGACTATTTGCACATGGGCACGGTCGAGGTGGGCGTCGGCGAAAAGGTGAAACGCGGACAGCACCTCGGGCGCGTGTCGAACGAGTTTGGCGGCACGCCGACGTCCATTCATTTGCATTTCAACATCCGGCAATTCGTCGCGGGCGTGGGCAGCGTCTACGTGCCGCCCTACACCTCGCTCGTGGCCGCATACGAGTCGCTCGTCGATGCACGTCCTTACGGCGCGGTCGAAGTGATCGACTGCGCGCGCCTCCGTGGCCACGCCTACGACGTCGATACGCCGGACCTTGCGCTCGACGTGGAGATCACGACCAATGGCGACCCGCGCGCGACGCTGCGTGCCGACGAGCCCCGAGAAGATCTCTGCGAGGCGGCCGGATCCTGCGACCACGGATTCGAAGCGCCGTCGCCGTACAGCCTCTTCGACGGAGCCACGCACGCGCTCGGAGTCTCGGCGATCGACCCCGTCGACGGCACGCGATACGAGCTGCTCGAGAGCCCCGCTGCGCTCGACTGCGGACCGCTGAAGCTGAGCGGTGCGCGCCGACCGATCGACGAATTCACCGAAAAAGCCTGGGGATTCGTGCCGTTTTGGGACGAGCTGCCGCCGGACGACGCCGCGCTTCGGGCGCTCGCGTTCGGCCATCCGCTCGATGATGCACCGCGCCTCGTCGCGGTCGACGGCGATGTAACGGGGCCATGGCTCATCGATGGCAGCAAGCGGCGCAAGGTCGCTCCGTCCGCGGCCAAAGCGTGGCGCTTCGCTCCAGGGCTCACGCAGTCGATTGCCGCGGCCGAGCTCGAGGCGATCCCCGAAGGCGCTCCATGGCCGGCGCGCCCGATGCTGGTGCGGCTCTCGAACGGCGATGCCTACGCGCTCGACGCGGCGTCCGAGGCCCTCGACTCGGGGAGCTCCGACGGCAGCGACCCGAAGCACGACGGCGACAGTACTGGCTGTGCATGCACGAGCCCGGCGGGCACCCGCAGCGCTCCATTCCAAGCGACGCTCGCCCTCGCCGCATGCCTGATGGCGGGGCTCGCGCGACGACTGCGGCGAGCTGCAATTCGCGCTGAACTTCGCGGCTTTTCCGGGCCGCGAGAGCGCGTATACTGCGCGCGTGCGTCGCCGAACACCGCCGAGCGAGCCGCGAATCGCGACCGCTGCGAGCGCTCCTAGAGCAGCTCCGCCAAACCCGCTCGCAAGCGCAGTCCTCGTGCCTAGAGCGCGCGAATCCGATGTCGAGGACGTTCGGTGGGCGCTGTCTGTTGCCGCGACCCTCATCGACGGCGCAGATCCCTCCGAGGCGCTGAAGTGGCTGCGACGAGCCGCCGAAGTTGCGAGCGACCACGATGACGACGCGCGCGCCACCGAGTTGCTCATCGCGGCGGGCAGGCTCGCCGGCGCCACCGCGGATCGAAGATCGAAGAACGACGAGCCCACACCCGCACCCGCTCCAGCCATCGCGCAGACGCTCACGAGCCCGGAAAGCCCGACCACCGGCTCGGCGAAGGTCACTCTTCGCGAGGCCTATCCGTCCGCGCGGCCGCGCGAAAAGCTGACACGAGCGCTCGACGCGATAGGCCTTCGCTTTCACGATCCCGGCGAGGACACGGTCGTGCAGCCCGCGACGCGGGTGCGGCGAGCCTTGATGGCGCTCGATCCGGATTACGCCCGACGCACGGAGCTCGACGACGCCTCGGCGCATGACGATGAGGCGCGAGGCGACGGGCTCGCGAGCGTCGCGGTCGATGGGGGCACAAATACGAGCGCGAGTCCGCACGCAAGCACGGGCGCGGGCTCAAGCGCGGGCTCACGAGCATCCGCTGAGAACGTCGACCGCGGCGCAAGTGCATCCGCTGAGAACGTCGGCCGCGGCGTGGACTTCGCTAGCGCGGTTGAAATCAATGGCGCTGCTGCCATCGGAAGTCCGAGCGATGCGGGCGCCGCGTACGATGAAGAAAACACGCCGCGCTCGTCGCGAGCGGAGTGGGCACCGTCGCGCCGGACGCCCTCTCCGGCCGGTCGCCGCGAAGGTCCAGTGAGCCACGCCGAGCCGTCCACCGCGCGCCGCGCTTCGCTGCCCCTCTCGGGGCTCCCGAATGCCCTGCCCGCATTCCGTGTCATCGTCGTGGCGATCCCCGACGAAAGTGACGTCCGCATCATGTTTCTCGCGGACGGCAGCGAAGCGCCGCCCGGGGCCGCCGTCGCGCTCCTCGTACCGACGAGCCCCGAGGACGCCCAACGTCTCATGGCAATCTACGCGACCTGCGACGCGAAATTGTGATCTGCCCCGCAGCGTGCTCGCAGCAGCTTTGCGATCAGCAGCTTTGCGATCAGCACTACTTGGTGATCGGGCCC
>SHZB01000103.1 GCA_009692485.1 Myxococcales bacterium | reverse complement strand
GCAGCGCCAGCGAAGCCAGCAGCGGCAACGAAGCCCGCAGCCGAAAACTCGAAAGCCCCCGCTGGCAAGGCCGCTGCCTCGGTCGATGCCGCGCCGGTCGCGCCGCCGGTCGCGGCCGCTCCTGTGCCCGCGGTCGAGGCCGCACCGGCAGCGGCGGCAACCCCATCTCCGGTGGTCGAGTCACAACCGGCGAGCGACTCGGCATCGGCCGGCGCTGCGACAGAAAACACGGTGGCGCCGGGCTCCCATGTGCGGCGCGGCTCCGGTCTTCCGCCGCTCGCGCTCGCGGGATTCGGCGTCGGCGCGTCGTTTTTGATCACCGGAACCGTTGCGGGAGTCGTCACGCTCAAGCGCGCGAGCGACCTCGAGGCGCGCTGTCTCGAACAGTGTTACGCCTCGGAGATCGCAGCCAATGAGCCACGCGCGCATCTCGCGACGGCGAGCTTCATCATCGCAGGGATCGGGATCGGCGGCGGCATCGCGGCGCTGTTGCTCGACCGTTCCGAGGAGCCCGCGACAGAAGCAACTGCGAGCGCAGCGGGGCTCACCGTCGAGCCGATGATCTTGCCGCTCGGATTCGGTCTTCGGGGGAGCTTCTGATGCGCGCCACGGTCACTGTCGAGCGACGGACGGCGGCTCAGCAAGCGAGGAACCAACGGAAAGGAACGGCGATGTCAGCACGGCAGATCTCATGGATGGGAGCCGCGCTCCTCGCGGGCGCAGTCGGCGGCTGCGACGTCATCAGCGGACTCAGCTCGATCGAGGCGAAGCCCAATGGCCTCACGACGGGCACGGCAGCAACGGGCGGAGACGGGGGCACCGCGGTCACATCGAGCACGGGCGGCACGGGCGGCACGGGCGGCACGACGAGCATGTCGAGCGCGGGTGGCGGGGGCAGCAGTGCAACGGCGGGCGGTGGCGGCGCGGCGCCAGAGTGCGTCGATGCGGGCGACTGCATGGCGACGGGCACCGTGTGTCAGCTGCCGGTGTGCACCGCGGAGGGCAGCTGCGAGGTCGAGTTCGCCGCGAAGGGCACCAAATGCACCGACAAAGGCGGCGTGAGCTGCGATGGCACGGGCAGCTGCGTCGCTCTCGAGTGCCTCGATAACATGAAGAACGGCACCGAGACGGACGTGGACTGCGGCGGCGACACCTGCAAGACGAAATGCGCGAACGAGAAGGCATGTGACGCCGGCAAGGATTGCAAATCGGGTTTTTGCGACGCGAACGCGCCGAAGGACGGAGAGGCAGGCACCTGCAAGCCGTGTGCGGCGGACGGCAACTGCGCGAGCGGGGAGTTCTGCAGCCTGGTCACCTCCAACTGCACGAAGAAGCTGCCGAACAGCGGGACGTGCATGGGCGCGAACATGTGCGCCAGCGGCTTCTGCGCAGACGGGTACTGCTGCAACGCGGCCTGCGACAAGGCGTGTGACAGCTGTGCTCAATTGGCTACTTTGGGCACTTGCTCGGCGGCGCTGAAGTATGCCGATGGCGACCCGCTGTGCGCGCCCTACCTATGCGACGGCACGGACGCATCGTGCCCAATGGCGTGCGTTGGCGATGCGGATTGCGTGCTGATCGGGTTCTGTCGAATCAGCAACAAAGAATGCCAACCCAAGAAGTTTGATCTTACCGACGTGTGTGAGGCTGACAATGAGTGTTTGACCGGCTACTGCTGTTCGAAACTATGTGCAATGATGGCATGCCCGTAGGCGAACCGGCCATGGGTGCCTGGGCACTCGGTCAATCGGCGCTCGGTCAATCGGCGCTCGGTCAATCGGCGCTCGGTCAATCGGCGCTCGGTCAATCGGCGCTCGGTCAATCGGCGCTCGGTCAATGGGCAATAGCAACCTCTCGATCGCGCTCGTCGTCGCTGACTGGATTTACGCTAGCTTCAGCACTCCCGAGCAGCTCCTCGTCACTGGGTGCAGCGCCGGCGCGTACGGCTCCGCGATGTGGTCAGCCCACGTCGCCGAACACTACCCAACAGCGCGGGTGGCTCAGCTGGGTGACTCGGGCGCTGGCATCATCACGAGCAGTTTTTTCGAAGCGAGCTTTCCGAAATGGAACGCAACGCCGGTATTGCCCGCAAGGATCAAGGGGCTCGATCCGAGCGTCATCGATGCCCTCGACATGGTCGCGCTCTACTCGGAGCTGGTGAACTACTACGCCGAGGCCAGCTTCGCCCAATACAACTCCGCCTTCGACTCGACCCAGGCGTTTTACTTCAAGGTGATGGGCGGCGGCGGTCCCGACGAGTGGTCCGCGAAGATGCTGGCGTCGATGGACAGCATCGAAGCGAAGGCGCCGCGCTTCTCGAGCTTCATTGCGTCAGGCGACCAGCACTGCATCCTCGGATTCGATAACTTCTATACGGTGAGCGTCGGTGAAACGACCTTCGTGGATTGGTTCGAGCGGCTCTCCAACGGCGAGAAAGTCGCGGATCTTCGATGCACCGACTGCAGCGCCCCTACGCCCTGACCTGCTTGGTAGCTGCGCCGCCGATGGGTAGCTGCGCCGCCGATGGGTAGCTGCGCCGCTGACGGCACGGTGTGAATTCAGGTCACGCTGTTTGTGAGTGGACGGTCACGGTGGCGGTGCCCGCAGTCGCAGACAGCGCGCGATTGCGGTGCTCGTGCATTGGTACGAATCGTGGATGGTAGTCGTCCCCGCGGTGGAATCCTCCCCCGCCCGCCGGTAGGACCATGCCCTCCTCGACGACGAAAGTCTCCTTCGCTGTCAGCGCCGCGTGCCTCGCCTTCGCGCTCGGGAGCGAACCTGCGCATGCTCTCGGACTCGCGAGCGGCGAGCCCACGCTCAGCACGAATCGCCTGCGAATTGCGGTTGCGGTTGGGCCCTACGGCTCGACCTACTGGGCAGAGCTTCGCACCGAGGGAGCGAACGCAACCGCCGCGTTGGTCTTTCCGGCACCGCAAGGCGCGAGCCTCGACACGAGCTCGGAGGCTTGGTTCGAGGCGCTTGAAGCAGCGACCGCGCCGCGCGTCGTGACGCCCCTCGGGCAGGCTGCGAGCTGCGGTGGCGCGCCGAATGAGCAGCGAGTCGACGCCATCGGAGAGCTGCTGCACGAGGCCCCGTCGCCCCTGCTCGAAGTCGCTGTCCTCGCAGATCTGAAAGCCCTCGAAGCTTGGGCCACCGCGCATGGACTCGCCGTGCCGCCAGCGCTCGCGGAAGCACTTGGGTCGCTCGAACCGTTGCGCTTCGTGGCGCTACGGACCGTCGTCGATGGGAGCCACGCGGTGACGCCGACCTTACGTGTGAGCACTCCGCAACTCGGTAATCCCGTACTCCCATTTACGCTGACTCGCGCCGGTTCCGCGCCGCTCGCGATCACGGGGTTCGTCATCCGAGAGGGCGGAGCCGCGTTTGCACCCGGGCCGGTGGCGAACATCGACCTGGCCGCGCTCAGCTTCGATGCCGCGCTTGGGACGAGCGACTACCGCACAAGACGCTCGCTCGGGCTGGCATCGCCGAGCCACGTACTCATCGAGAGCGCGGGCCACGACCGATTCGCGGTGCCGATCACCGTGACGGAAGACTACGTGATGGACGCGCTGATCCCCGCGTATTTCGCGCGAGCGAAGGCCTACGGCGGAGCTTATATCGACGCCGACAGCTGCACTGCAAACGCCACGCTCGCGATGGCCCTCACGAGTCCACTCGCGAGGGTGTGCCCACGCGCCGAGCTCGGCGTCATCGAGGCGTCGCAAGGATGCAGCGAGTTGGTCCTACCAGGGCAAGCGGCTCCGCAGCTCTTTCGTTGCACGGCGGCGCACGACGAGCTCGCCGTCGCGCTGAGCGGGCTCGTGCCGAAGAAGGCCTGGCTCACGCGCGCGGCGCTCGAGCTCGGTCCCGGAGAAGCTGGCGTGCTCGCCTCGGTCGACGTCACTTCCGGTCCGACGGTGTCGCCCGTGATCGTGGCTGCTCATGTGGATAGCAGCGGGTGCACGGACCCCGATGAAGGAGCGCCGAGCGGTAGCGCGAACAGCACGGGCGCCGGTACGGGTGCGGGTTCAGGCGGCATTGGCAACGTCATTGAGGTGCCGGTCTACGAAGTCCAAGAGGGCTGTGGGCATAGCGGGCCCGAGCTTGCCTACTTGCTCTATGTGCCAGAGGAAGAGGCGCCTCCAGATTATTACTATTACGAAGAGGACGCGTGCTCCGGCGACACCAGCGACTCCTACGAAGTCGGAGAACAAGAGAGCGAAATGGGTAGTGGCCACGGAGGCAGCGCAAGCGACGCGAGAGCCACCGACATCGCGTCACCGCCGCTCGAGCTCGCCTCCAGTGACGACTGCAGCGGTGACACGGACGAGAGCTACGACGCGGGCAACAACGACTGCGGCGGTGACACTGCCGAGAGCTACGACGCGGGCAACGACGACTGCGGCGGTGACGCGTCTACGGGCTACGAATCGGATTCATGGTCAGAGGCCGCGACGACGAGCGACAGCAGCCTGACGAGTGAGGGCTGCGATGGCGAGAGCACGAGCCCGGATTCGTGCGGAATCGCGAGTCCTTGGACGGTCTCGGCCAAGCTGCACAGGCCGCGATCGCGCGTTCGCTTGAGTCCCATCCTCATGCTCGCGCTCGCCGTCGTCATGCCGCTGCGCCGACGGGCCCGACCGCGCTCGAGGCAATTGGCAATTACGCGCGCCTGACAAAGGCAGAAAGCCTCTCTGCTATTGGCAATCAAGGACCTCGACGTCGTACTCGATTGGGCTCGCCGCTCCGCTCACGACTACATGATAAGTGTGTCCTGGGCTCGTCTGCCAGCCGCTTGGATTGAAGCGTAGCGCGTGGGTCGAGCCATACCCGCCGGCAAGCTCGACGGTGTCCACGGGCCGCTCGACGCCGTCTTCGCTGAGGAGCACCTTCGCCCCGGCGAGCGCGATCGAGTCGCTCTGGACAGTCCAACCTGTTTCATCGAGGGATTGAAAAGACACGCCCCAAACTTGATATGGGATTTGCCCCGCCGGGGGCCAGGCTGTGAATGGCTTATTGGCATTACCCACTCCGCCGAGCACCTTCATGCAGGAGAATTTGCTTGTCGAGCCCAACCCAATGGGTCCGAGGGAGTTCGACAAGATCCAGCGACGGTGGCCGATGGTCGTCGGATTGCCGGGATCGATCATGTAGAGATCGACCGCGCCCACCCCGGGCAGAGTCGCGATGTTGCTGCTGCCGGCCCCCGACGCCCCGAGCTCCGTGTAGCAACCCCACGAGGTTGGAGGCGTGTGCGAGAGGCTCCGATTCTTGTCCATGATGAGCGCGCAGGCCTGTGCGGCGACGCCCGCGGCCGGGTCGTGCGAGACGGGGGCGAGGTCCGCGAGCCAGCGATACAGATTCGCGATTTTGAGCGCGTTGTCACGCCCGGTCGCGCTCACGTCACCGGGGTCGCATGTGTCGAGCGAGCCCGTCCACGTGCCCTCGTTCATGTCGGCGCGGTCGGCCTTCCATCGCTGGCACACGCCCCCGTCGAGCGCTCCGCCCTGCCCGCTCGTGCCTCCTTGCGCAGCGCCGCTGCCGCTGCCGTTCGTGCTGACGCTCGCGCTGCTGCCGCCGCTACCGGAAGCGTCATCGCCGAAGCTGCCCGTACAGGCGGATGCCGCGCATGCCGCCGATACGCCGAGCACCGCGGCCCATGACCTTGGCCTCATGCGGCGGGCGGCGCAGCGGACTCTCGTCGTCGGTGGCGACGCGGCGGGGCTCGAAGAGGGTCCGCCCCCGCGGCACTGGTCCATGAATTTCCGGAAGCTGGGCACGGTGGTGCGCCATTCTACCGGTGCCGCGATTCGGAAGGCGACTCATAGAATTGGCCCTCATGGAATTGGCCCGGTAAAGCGGATAGACTCTCGCCGTCATGATGCCGTCGTGTCGCCAGCGCCCCTGGTCCGAGCTGCGAACGAAAGGTTGGTTGGCGCTCTTCGTCGGCCTCGCATCCTGCGCCGCGCCGCAACGCGCGACTGTGCGCGAGCTTCACCATCGGGCTGTGTATGACCTCGGGTGTCCGGCCGAGCGCCTCGCGCTGCATCGCACCGGAGCGCGCACGCAGGCAGCTTCGGGCTGTGGTCGGCGGCTCATTTACATCGAGCACTGCGACGCGGCGCTGCCATGGGGCGAGGCGTGCGCTTGGCGGCTCGACACGCCGACGTTCGCCCATGTGGAGTGGCCGCAACAGCACGCGGCGATGCGCGAGCTCGAGCGTCAAGAGCTCGCCGCTAAACCACCCGAGTGGCCGGTGCCCGCCGCGTGCCCGACGCTACCGGTGGCGGACCGTTGCGCTTCGAAAACTGACCCGCTCGCCGGTGCCGCAGCGCCGAAGTGGGAGGGCGACACGCTCGGCGAAATCGCGGAACCGAAGCGTGAGCGCAGCACGAGCCAGCGAACGAGGAGAAACTTCGCGACGGAACTCTACGATACCGACGTCGATGAACCCGCCGCACCGGGCGCGCGGCCGCGGCTCCTCGATTTGCGTTAGCCCCCGACCCTCGCGTTGATCTCGACGATCACCCGGTCAGCGATTCCCATCAGCGGGAGCACTTCGATGGCTGCGTGGAGTTCGATTGCCGCTTTCGGCATTCCGAACACGACGCACGACTCCTCGTCCTGCGCGATCGTGTACGCACCCGCGTTGCGCATCTCGAGGAGGCCCGCGGCGCCGTCCTTGCCCATGCCCGTCAGGATGACGCCGACGGAGTTGCGCCCGGCAGCCTGAGCCACGGATCGAAACAGCACATCGACGCTTGGCCGATGGCAACCGACCCGCGGACCGTCCGAAACGGCGAGGACGTACTGCGCGCCGTTGCGCCGCAGCTCGAGGTGCCTGTCCCCCGGCGCGATGAACACGGAGCCGGGAGCGAGCACCTCGCCGCCTTGCGCTTCGCTGACCTTCAGCGGGGTAATCGAGTCGAGACGCTTCGCGAAGTTGGTCGTAAACACGGCCGGCATGTGCTGCACGATCACAGTTCCCGGCGCGTTCGGCGGCAGGCCCGCAATGAGGTGCTGGAGCGCCACGGTGCCCCCGGTCGACGCTCCGATCGCCAGGATCTTGTTCGTCGTTCGCAAGAGCGCACGCGGCACATTGCCGATGGTCCGCGAGGCCACTCTCGGCACGGCTCGCAGCTCGGCGAACGCGATGCGCTTCACGGAACTGATGAGGTCGGCCGAGAGCTGCGCGAGCGAATACGACGCATTCGGCTTGCACAAGACATCGCAGGCTCCGGCCGCGAGCGCGTCGATCGCCGTCTCGCTTCCTTCCGGCGTCAACGTCGACAACGCGATGGTGGGGATCGGATGAATCCGCATGAGCCGGCGCAGAAACGTGATGCCGTCCATCCGCGGCATCTCGACGTCGAGCGTGAGCACGTCAGGTTTGAGCGCCATGATCATGTCACGCGCCACAAAAAGATCGGGCGCAGCACCGACGACCTCGATGCCAGGGTCGGCGCTCAGCACCTGCGTGCAAATATTTCGCACGACGGCCGAGTCATCGACGATGAGGACGCGAATCTTTGGCATGCTACGTTTTTCCTTGCTTCACTCGGCTGTTTTTGGGGCGGCCACAGCGGATCTCGAAAGAGCGGCCCAGCTATTCCCGAAACACCTAAACACCGAAACAACCCCGAAACACCTAAACAATCCCTAAACACCTAAACAATACTGTGCGCGTGCGCCTCAGTTTCGGTGCGCCTCACTTTGCGCGCCGCTCAATTGCGCGCGCCTCAGTTTGCCCGCGCCTTAGTTCGCGTCAGTGCCGGGGAGCGTGGCGTTCGCGAGCCACTCGAAGCCGTCGAGGATCGTCAGCGAGTCCAAGCTGTCGTCGCCGACGTCCCAAATCACGATGCGGAGATCGACCGTCTCACCGGGCGCGACGTTGCCGCTGGTCGTGAGCCAGTAGGTGCCGCCGCCCTTGGTGCAGATGCCGCCGCCGTCCTTGCCGAAGCCCGAGCCGGCGAGCTGAGCGGCGCCGAGGCTGCACGATTTCGCGCTCACCGACGTGTCCCAGCAGGCGGTGTTCTGCAGCTGTGTCTCGCACACGTTGAAGAGCGAGGTGCCGCTGGCGACGTTGATGCCGATGGGCCATTGCGCCATGCCCTCGCTGAACACCATCAGGTTCTTGTCGATCGGATTCGGGATCGGCGTCGGCGGCTTGGCCGTGTCGATGAGCACCGCGAACTGGTCATTGAAATCGCTGCATACGAACTCGGGATATTCGTTCGACATGAAGTAGCTGTTGAACGAGAACGCCCGCGCGTTCGTCGGCGCTCGCAGCTTGAGCTTGAGCATGACCGAGTCGCGGGCCTGCGCGGGCTCACCGGCGCTGCCTGAGCCGCAGTTCGGCGCCACGGGCAGCTCGTTGGCCTTCTTGAGCGGCGGGTTCGCGGTCGTGAACCAGTCCTTGATGCAGTCGGCCCCCACGCAGGTAGAGATGTTCACGTTGCTGCCGAAGTTGGTCGAGCCGCTGGTGTTCGGGCCCGGCAGCGTCTGGGTGTAGTCGGCCGCAAGCCCCGTCGAGAGGACCGCGGCGCGCTGGCCCTGCACGGTTGCCGGCGAGACGGCCCCGAAGCTATTGCGCAGCGAGATCGACGTGGCATTCGCGGGGAGCGCCGTGCCATTCGCGCGCAGGAGCTTCGCCTCGATGAGGCCCCAGGTGCGGTCCTTGAGGAGCGGACTCAGGGTCGTCGTGCGGCAGATCCCGAGCGCCTTGGCGTAGTCGCCCGGCACCTGCGAATTCGACGTGAGGGCCTGGTCGCAGGGCACCGTGTCCTCGGGGTCGAAGAGATCGAGCTTGCCGTTGCAGTTGTCGTCGACGCCGTTGCCCTTCACCTCGACCGCGCCAGGATTGACGAGCTTCGGATCGGCGCCGCAGCTGCCCGGCAGATCGCAGCAGTCGCCGTCCGCGACCTTCCAGCCGTCGGCGTCGCAGTCCGTCGTCACGGTGTTGCACGCCTCGCACTTGCCGAGCTTGCAGTCCTCGTTGCTCTTGCAAACCGTCGCGCACCCGCCGCAGTGGCTGTCGTCCGTCATCATGTCGACGCACGCATTGCCGCATTTGGTGAGCCCGGCGCCGCAAACCGACAGACACTTGCCGGCGGTACAAACCTCGGCCGCCTTGCACGCCATGGCGCAGCCGCCGCAGTTGGCGACGTCGAGGTTGGTGTCGACGCAGAGGCCGCTGCACTCGGTGGTTCCGCCGATGCACTCGAAGCTGCACACGCCGAGCGAGCAGACCTCACCCTTCATCGCGTCGCACACGGTGCCGCAGTCGCCGCAGTTGTTCGGGTCGTTGGTGACGTCGACGCAGCCGCTGCCGCAGGTCTTCGTGCCACCCGAGCACGCGAGCTGGCAAGTCCCACCGGCGCACACGAGGCCCGGATCGCAGGCCATACCGCAGGCGCCGCAGTTGTTCGCGTCGATGGCCGAGTTGACGCACACGCCGCCGCAGTCGATGCCGCCGCCGTCTTCGCACGTCAGCCCACAAATGCCGTTTGAGCACAGCTCGCCGACAGCGCACGCCATCGCGCACGCGCCGCAATTCGCGGGGTCGCTGCCGATGTTGACGCAGAGTTCGCCGCACTTGGTGGTGCCGCCGAGACAGCTCACGCCGCACGTTCCATCGCTGCACACTTCACCGTCGCCGCAGGCCGCGCCGCACGCGCCGCAGTTCTTCGGGTCGAAAGCCGTGTTCGTGCAACTACCCTTGCAGAGCGTCCCGCCCGGACACACGCCGCCACCACCCGCCCCGCCGACGCTGGTGCCGGAGTGATCGACGATCGGGTTCGGATTGCCCGTGCATCCTGCCCACGCAGCCGCGGCGAGCAAGCCGCCGAGACACGCCACCGCCGAGAACTTGTAGTCGCCGAATACGCTTTTCATAAGAATACTCCGTTTAAAGGTGGGCCCTCTCATTGGGCCGGAGCCGGACGGCGTCAATTCGGCAGTGCGTCGATGCCCGCGGACTTTGCCACTGACGGGACACCACTGTCGCGGCACCACGGTCGCGGCACCACTGTCGCGGCACCACTGACGGGACACGGCTCCATCGCGGCTCGAGCATGCACCACCGCCGCCGACGGGCGCGCTAGGCTCGCGGCGATGACTGCACGCGATGCCGGCGATATGGAGCGCTGGGCGCATGATTTCATCCTCGCCGACACGCTCGCGCACAAGCTCACGCCGCCTCCGCTGGGCTCGCCATGCGCTGCGCACAACGTCGCGGTCCGGCTCGCTGCGCCCGGGAGGCCGCCGGAGCTTCGCATCGTGCTGCGTGCCCGCAGGACCCGCGGTCTGAACACGAAGAGCGGTCGAGCCCGCGCTCTCCACACCTTCTTTCATCACGAATTGCAGGCCGCCGAGCTGATGGCATGGGCGCTATTGGCATATCCGAACACGCCGCAGAGCTTTCGCGCGGGACTCATCGGTATCGCGCGGGACGAGATCCGCCACATGCGCCTGTATGCCAATCAGGTCGAGCGGCTCGGCCACGCGCTTGGGGACTTTCCGGTGCGAGACTGGTTCTGGGAGCGGGTGCCGCGCTGCGCCGATGCCGCGAGCTTCTGCGCCGTGATGGGCCTGGGCTTCGAGAGCGCGAACCTCGAGCATGCCCTGAGCTTCGCGGGGCGCTTTCGTGCCGCCGGCGACGAAGAAGCGGCACAGGTGCAAGAGCTCATCGGTGCCGAAGAAATCCCTCATGTACGATTCGGCGCGCACTGGTTTGGCAAGTTCACCGGCAGCCTCCAATTCGAAGACTGGGCCCGCGCGCTTCCCCCGCCACTCTCACCGATGCTGATGCGCGGAACGCCACTTGCGCGCGAGGCCCGCCTGGCCGCAGGTCAGCCCGCCGAGTTCGTCGACGCGCTCGAGCGATGGCTGCCCCGCGAGAGCACGCGATGACCTCGTCACCTCGCTGCGGCTCGCGCTCTTGCCAATAGGACGCGCGCTCTTGCCAATAGAACGCCCGCTCTTGCCAATAGAACGCCCGCTCTTGCCAATAGAACGCCCGCTCTTGCCAATAGGAACTGCCTGGGTTCTGAACCTCGACGCCGATCTCGAGCTCGAGCATGGCGCGCGCTATGTGCCAAAGGGCGCGATCCTGGCGGCCATGAGGCAGAACCGCATACCCCTGGTCCTTGCGCTGCTGGGGCCGGACGATCTGCTCGTCGATGAGAGCACGCCGCCCGGGATTGCCAGAGACCGCGTCGGTCTTGCCTTTTGCCCGACACCGCGTGCGCTCGCGGCCCTGCATCGCGCCGGTGCCACGCCCGCGCCGCACCCGTCGTTCGACGTTTTGCGCCGCGTGAACGGCCGCGCATTTGCCATTCAGCTCGGCCCCTCGCTCCCGGAGGCTGAGCTCGTAACGACCGAGCGCCGCGCCCGCGAGAAGCTGGCAATGCCGCCCGAAGTGTCGGACAGCTGGCGGCTCAAGCGCCTGTTCGGAATGGCAGGTAGAGGTCAGCGAAGCGTGTTGGCGGGGCCATTGTCCGAGCACCACGCGAGCTTCCTGATTGCCAGTCTCGCGCAGGACGGCGCCATCGTCATCGAGCCGCAATTGGCCATTATCGACGAGTGGGCAATCCACGGAATGCTCGATTCGACGGGCGAGCTCGTGCGCGGCTCGGTCGTACGCCAGCTTTGCGACGCAGGCGGTAAATGGCTAGCGACAGAGCGCGTGGCACCCGAATTGGTCCCCGCGCTAGTGCAATCTGCGCTCGCGGCCGAGCTCGACACGGTCGCGGCCGAGCTCGCGCGGACTGGCTACTTTGGCCCCTTCGGCATTGACGGTTTCAGGTACGCTCGCGGCGCTGAGACTGCCATTCAGCCGCGCAGCGAAATCAACGCGCGGGTTTCGATGGGTTGGCCAATTGGAATGGGTAGTCGCGCGAGTCGTATCGAGCGTGCCGCGCCAGCGGACGCCGTCACTGGCGCGAAGGGCGCGAGGGGCGCGACTGACCAATAGCGACATTGCCGCGAGGGGCGCGACTGGCGCGGCGAACCGATAACGGCCATCATGCGGGACATGAACATCGCTCACCTCCGCCTCACGAGAACTTCCGTCGGGACCGCGCTCGGGTATTTCCGCGTTTCCGTCGCCGCGATCCTCGCAATGCCGGCGCTCGTCGCCTGCGCGTCATCCGCGCCCGATGGCGAGGCGACCGCGAGCACGTCGAGCGGCACGGGCGGCGGCAGTTCGACGATGTCTACCGGCGCCGGCGCGAGCGGCTCTTCCGAACAGGGGACCAGCGTCGGCGGTGCAGGCATGGGCGGCGCAGGCATGGGCGGCGCGGGCGGCGCGAGCGCTTCGAGCAGTTCAGGGACGGGAGGTGGCTCGGGTGGGGCCGCGGCAGAGTGCGCGACCGCGTCCGACTGCGCGATCATCAATGATTGTTGCCAATGCAGCGCCGTGACCCAAGCCGAGGCTGAGGCCGTCACATGCAACCTTCAGTGCCTCATCCCATCGTGTCAGTCGCTCGGAGATCCCAATCCCACGGCACAGTGCGCGGCCGGCCGATGCGTCGCCTTCAGCTGCGATGAGAAGCTCGTGATGTGTAAGAGCCTTCCGCCCGTTTGCCCGGCGGGCCAAACGCCGCTCGTCATCGGGACATGCTGGGGCGGCTGCGTGCCCGTGACCGAATGCGCGTCGGTGAGCGCGTGCTCCAAGTGCGGCCCCGCCAATACCTGCGTCACCGAAATCGCCAAGCTCGGGCCAGTGCACCACTGCGTCGCGACGCCGCCCGCGTGCAGCGGCAAACCAAGCTGCGCGTGCATGGGCAACAGCGTGTGCATCGCCCCCTATTCGTCATGCTCCGAGTCCGGCGCCGAGCTCAGCTGCTCGTGCCCAAACTGCTGAGTGACGCGGTCGCGGCCCATCCACCAGGTTCCCCATGGTCCCCCGCGGCGCGCCCGGAGGGATTCGAACCCCCGACCCTCAGATTCGAAGTCGCGCTATTTGTCGATGGGCTGCCGGAAGTTAAGCCCGATTTGGGAAAATCGTGGGCACGAAATCGCCCATGCGTGCGCGCCGCCCGTTCGTCGAGGACCGACTCCGCGAGGTGCGCATAGCGCTCGGTGACCTTGACCGAGCTGTGTCCGAGCAGCTTGCTCACCTCGTAGATCGGCCAGCGCTCGCCCCACCAGCTTGCGACAAGGCTCGAGGCGCAGGTGTGCCGCAGATCGTGCCAGCGCACCGGCCTTCCGTCGTGGCGCCCCTTCGGATCGACGAGCCCCGCTGCGGCGAGATGGTCACGCCAGCCGCGTGGTGGCTTGCGTGCCTGACGCCGACAACCCGTCGCGGTCGGAAAGACGAGGCCGAATGGGTTCACGCGGCTGTAGGTCGAGAGGACTTCGAGCCAGCGCCGCATCGCATCGAGCGCCAGACCGAAGAGCGGCACCTTGCGCGTGCGCTTGTTCTTGGGGCGTCGGATCAGAATGTGCGGCTCGTCACCGATGACGACGTCGTCGAGTTTGAGCTTCCACTGCTCCGACTGACGGATCCCCGTCCCGAGTGCCACCTTCACGATCAGGCGTTCGCCTTCGGGGATCGCTTCGCACTCGAGCAGGCGACGCTGCTCGTCCGGCTTGAGGTACGTCCACGGCTCGATCTCCTGATGCGCTGTAGGCAAGGCAAGCGCGCTGCATGGATTCACTTGGAGGAGGCCGGCTCGCACTGCGGCGGTGAAGGTGATGCTGAGCAGCGCACGGATGTGCTTCAGCATGTTGCGCGAGGGCAGGTTCCCCGCTCGAGGGTGCGGTCGCTTGATGCGTTGACGCGCACCTCGCTCGAGCACTCGGCCGAGGTCGGGCGTCGTGATGGAGGCGATCGGTCGTGTCGCGATATCGCTCGCGTCGAGGTAATTGCGTTTGATCGAACGCTCCGATTCGACGCTGACGATTCTGGCGAGTTCGCGCCGGTCGAGCAACTTCGACAGGAACGCGCCGAACGTTACGCCACCGATCGGCTCGGGCTTGCTCTCACCCAAGACGGCGACGAGCGCGTGCCGCATGCGCTCCGCCTCCTCCTTGGTCGCGTACGTGTGCGAGGTTCGTTCACCGCTCGCGGTGCTCACGCGCACTCGGAAGCTCCCGCTCGGCAAGGCTTCGACCGAGCCACGTGCGCCGCGGCTACTCATCGGACGCCCCCAAGATCCCCTTC
>SHZB01000102.1 GCA_009692485.1 Myxococcales bacterium | reverse complement strand
CTTGTGACCGCGGCGCCGGAGCGCGAGCGTGAAAACCTCGGCCTCGGCACGCGTGCGGAACGAGCTCACCTGAAGTTGATGACCGCCGGGTACGCCGGGCGAGCTCAGCTCCCCGTTGTCTTGCTCGCGCGAGAGCTGTTTCGCCATCCCCTGAAGCTTGTCCGCGTGACCCACGGGCGTCGCGTGATCGGCGAGAATGTCCTGCGCCGGCAGCGGCACCACCGGGAGTCGGTCCGTCGCCAACGGCGGCTCGCGGCCGAGCTCGAGCGGCCCAAACGTATCGCTCGGCAGCGCTGCATTGCGCGCGTGATCGGCGCGGACCGCCGCCATCGCCGTCGTCGCGTCCTTGTGGTCCGAGAGCACGTTCGGAAAGCTCACGTCGTCGGGCGCGAGCTCCGCCGCCGATTTCACCTTCGCCGCACCCGCTGGTGACGCGAGGGCCAGCTCGCCGAGAGGATCGGCGGGGCGGGCTCGCTCATCCGCGGGTGAACGCACGAGCGCGAGCGAGCAGAACACGATGCAAGCGCCGCCGAACGACGCCATCACCATCGCGCCGAGCCGATTCGCTCCCGGGCCTCTTCCCGACTGCTCCTCGATCTGCTCGAGATTTCTGACGGTGGCGGTTTCTGGGCCGGTTCTGTCACGCATGGGTTTCCTCACTTTGACGAGCGCACGAGGTTTAGTCCTCGCGGGGCTCGGGTTCTCGACCGACGAGGGGATCCATTCGCTCGACCGCGGTGATTCCGAGGAGCCGCAAGCCGGCGCGATAGACGGTCTGAATGCACCTCACCCAGAGCAAGCGGGCCAAGGATTTGTCCAAGTCCCAGCGCTCGCGCCAGTCCGGCTCTTGCATTTGCGAGCGCAACGGAAGGATCGCATCGCCCTCGAGCTTGAGGCGCGTGAAGTAGCTCTGAAACTGCTTCGAGAGCTCGTCGAGGTAAAAGAGGATGCGGTGCGGCTCGCGCGCGTCACAAGCGTCGGCCACGATGCTCGGGTAGCGCCCCAGCTGCGCAAGCATGGCGAGCTCGTCGGGGTGAGCGATGCGCGCCGCGAGCCTCTCCGACCACGGCGGCGGCTCGATGTTGAAGTGCTCCTCCGCGCGACGCACGATCGAGCACAGGCGCGCGTAGCCCATTTGCAGGTAAAAGACGGGGTTGTCGACCGTGGCCTTCTTCGCGAGCTCGATGTCGATGTCGATGCTCGTGTTCCAATGGCGCGACAAATAGAAATAGCGAAGCGCATCGGCCCCGGCGCCCTTTCGCTGCGCGGCCTCGTCGATCTCGTCCACGATTTCGTCGATGGTGATGAGGTTTCCGAGGCGCTTGCCCATCTTGTAGGGCGTTCCGTCGCGGAGGAGATTGACGAGCTGAAAGAACATCACCTCGAAGCGCGCGTCATCGAAGCCAAACGCACGAATGCCAGCGCGAAGCCGCCCCTCATAGCCGTGGTGGTCGGCGCCGAGCACGAGCACGAGGTGGTCGTAGCCACGACGAAACTTGTCGATCTGATACGCGATGTCGGCCGCAAAATAGGTCGTGTGCCCGTCGGCCTTGCGGACGACGCGGTCCTTGTCGTCGCCAAACTCCGCCGTCTTCATGAAGACCGCGCCCTCGCGCACCTCGAGGCGCCCCTGCCGCTCGAGCTCGTCGAGGCAACCATCGACCCGACCCCAGCGGTGGAGCGCGTCTTCGCTCGTGAAGGTATCGAAGCGCACGCCGATCGACGCAAGCGTGGCCTTGATCCCCTTCAGCTCGGGCACACCCGGCACGCCGTCGAGCATGCGGGTGACGCAGATCCTGGCGAGCGCGCCGTCGTCTTCGCTCGCGAGCGCCGCCGCGCCGTGCGCCGTCAAATACGTGGCCAGCTCGTGCACGTAGCCGCCGCCGTAGCCCCCCTCGGGCGGATCTACCTTGCGCGCCGCAGCCCGCACCGACGCGGCGAAGAGGCGCACCTGATTGCCGTGATCGTTGATGTAGTACTCGCGGTTGACGTGGTAGCCCGTAGCCTCCATGAGAGACGCGATCGCGTCGCCCACCATCGCGCCGCGGCCGTGGGAGATCAGCAGCGGACCGGTGGGATTCGCGCTGACGAACTCCACCATCGCGCGACCGCGAACCGCCGAAGCCGCTCGCCCATAGCCCTCACCGGCGCGCAGGACCTCGCCCGCGATTCGCTGAAAAGCCGCCTCTTTCAGGCGCAAATTGAGAAATCCAGGCCCCGCGATCTCGACCGATGCGACGTCGTGACGCGCCTCGAGCCGCGCCTTCAAGAGCCCGGCCACCTCACGAGGCGCCTTGCCCGAGAGCTTCTGCACCGCGAGGGCGGCGTTGGTGGCGAGATCTCCGTGTTCGGCGCGACGAGGCCGCTCGACGGAAAATTTTGCGCTCGTCACCGCGGCCGGAAGCTCGCCACCCGAGACGAGCTCTGCGAATGCCTCCGCGATCCCCTCCCGAAGCTGCTCTTCAATGCCCATGACGCTTGATTCTCACGGCTAATTAGTGGGCAAATGGCGCGAAGGCCAACTCCCGCGCAACTTCTCACGCGCGTCCGTGGACGAGCCCGACGCGGCCATTTCGAAGCGCCGTGCGGCTCGGCAGCCGAGCAAGGGCCGCTTGACAGCCCTGCTCACCCGGACGTACCTCCTCCGCCCCGTGGCCAAAACAGTCGTCATCGTCGAGTCGCCCGCCAAGGCGCGAACCATCGCGGCATTCCTCGGAGCGGACTACGTGGTCGAGTCCTCGATCGGGCACATTCGCGATTTACCGCGCAGCGCCAGCGACGTGCCGGCGAGCCACAAGAAGACGAGCTGGGGCCGCCTCGGCGTCGATGTCGAGAATGATTTTCGCCCGCTTTATGTGGTCGATCCAGCCAAGCGGTCGCACGTCGCGATGCTGAAGAAGCTCATCAAGGAGAGCGGGCAACTCTTGCTCGCTACCGACGAAGATCGCGAGGGCGAGTCGATCGCGTGGCACCTGCTCGAGGTGCTCGAGCCGAAGGTCCCGGTAAAGAGAATGGTCTTTCACGAGATCACGAAGCACGCGATCCACGAGGCGATTCAGAATCCGCGCGAGCTCGATCGCCGCCTGGTCGAGGCGCAAGAGGCACGCCGCATCCTCGACCGCCTCTACGGCTACGAGGTGTCGCCGGTGCTCTGGAAGAAGGTGATGCCGAAGCTCAGCGCCGGGCGCGTGCAGAGCGTCGCGACGCGCATCTTGGTGGAGCGTGAGCGCGAACGGATGAGCTTTCGGGCCGCGGGTTACTGGGATCTCGAGGGATATTTTCAAGGTGCCCGGGGAGCCGTGTCCGCGACGAGCATCTCGATCGACGGCGTTCGCCTCGCCACGGGCAGGGACTTCGGGACGGACGGCAAGCTCGGTTCCAAGCCGGGCGGCGAAGCCGTGCTCATCCTCGACGAGGCTCGGGCGCGCGCGCTCCAAGATGAGCTTCGGGGGGCGGCAGCGGTCGTGCGCTCGATTGTACAGAAGCCGTACAAGCGCAGTCCGTCGCCGCCGTTCATGACCTCGACCTTGCAGCAAGAGGCCGGCCGCAAGCTTCGCTTCAGCTCCTCCAGGACGATGCGCGCGGCTCAACGGCTCTACGAGAACGGGTACATCACGTACATGCGTACGGACTCGACGACGTTGTCGGCTACGGCGCTCCACGCGGCGCGCGAGCAGATTCGCTCGATGTATGGGGCGGCCTACGTTCCGGCCGAGCCGCGCACGTACAAGAAGAAGGTGAAGAACGCGCAGGAGGCGCACGAGGCGATTCGTCCTGCCGGAGATCGCTTTCGCACGCCGGAAGAGGTCGCACGCGAGCTTGGGCCCGACGAGTCGCGACTCTACGAGCTGGTCTGGAAGCGCACGCTCGCCTCGCAGATGGAGGACGCGGCGGGCCAGCGTGTGCAGCTTCGGATCCTTGCGACGACGGCCTCACAGAAAGAGGTCATCTTCACGACCAGCGGCAACACCATCACCTTCGCCGGGTTCTTGCGCGCGTACGTCGAGGGCTCGGACGATCCCGAGGCAGAGCTCGAATCCCACGAAAAACAGCTCCCCGAGCTCCGCGAAGGAGAGGCGCTGACGCTCGAGCGCACGGAGCCTCGCGGACACGAGACGCTCGCGGCCGCGCGTTACACCGAGGCCTCGCTCGTGCGTCACCTCGAAGAGCTCGGCGTCGGCCGGCCAAGCACCTACGCCTCGATCATCAACACCATCGTCGAGCGCGGCTACGTGTGGAAGAAGGGCACGTCGCTCGTCCCAAGCTTCAAGAGCTTCGCCGTCGTCCGCCTGCTCGAGAAGCACTTCACGGAGTTGGTCGACTACGCCTTCACCGCGCGCATGGAGGACGATCTGGACGAGATCGCGACCGGCACCATGAAGAGCGTGCCGTGGCTGAAGAAGTTCTACTTCGGCTCGGGCGTCGAGGGCGAGATCGGCCTCCACGCGATGGTGAATCAGAAGCTCGAGGACATCGATGCTCGCGACATCAACACGCTGCCGATCGGCACCGACTCCGAGGGGCGGCTCGTGGCCGTGCGGGTCGGGCGCTTTGGGCCGTATCTGCAGCGCGGCGACGAGACCGCCAACGTGCCGGAAGAGATCGCACCCGACGAGCTCTCGCTGGCGCGCGCGGAAGAACTCTTGTCGGCCCCGAGCGGCGACCGGCTCCTCGGCGTCGATCCGGATAGTGGCCTCGAGGTGATCGCGCGCTCCGGGCGCTTCGGTGCTTACGTGCAGCTCGGCTCCGGCGTCGCGGGCAAGGACAAGCCGAAGACCCAGTCGCTGTTGCCGAGCATGAAGCTCGAGGTCATCGACTTCGATGCGGCGCTCACGCTCTTGTCTTTACCGCGCGTCGTCGGCACCGACGCGGACGGGCGCGAGGTGGTGGCGCATCATGGCCGCTACGGCGCGTACATCGCGCGCGACGGCGACAATCGAAGCCTCGAGACGCCCGAAGCGGTGTTCACCGTCACGATGGCCGAGGCAGCGCTGCTGTTCACACAACCTCGCCAGATGAAGCGCCGCGCGGCCGCCGCAGGTCCGCTCAAAGAACTCGGCCCCGACCACGTGAGCGGCAAGGTCATCACGCTTCGCCAAGGTCGCTTCGGACCCTACGTCACCGACGGCGACACCAACGCGTCGTTGCGAACCGGCGACACGATCGACGGCATCACACCCGAGCGAGCGCAAGAGCTCTTGCAGCTGCGACGCGACGCCACGGGCGGGGCCGCGACGATCAAGAGCAAGGCCGGGGGAAGGGCCGCCGGAAGGGCCAGAGCCACCGGAAAAGCCAAGGCCACCGGAAAGGCCAAGGCCACCGGAAAAGCCAAGGCCACCGGAAAGGCCAAGGCCGACGGAGAGGGTAAGGGCGTGAGCAAGAGCAACGCCGCGACCCGTAAAAAGAAAGCGCCCGCAGCTTCCGGCGCAGGCGCGAAGAAGGCCGCGAAACCCAAGATCGTCCTGAGCCCCTGAGCGGCGCGTCCATCATGGCCATCGACGAGTCGCTCGAGTTCGTACCGTGCCACCTCGCGGTCATCACGGTCTCGGACAGCCGCACCGACCTGAACGACAGCTCCGGTAGGCTCTTGGTCGAGCGGGCACGAGCGGCGGGTCACACGATCGTCGCGAAGGTGATCGTCAAGGACGAGCGCGCGGCCATCGTCGCTGCGCTTCGCGGCTTCATCGACGACGCGAACGTGGACGTGGTGCTCACGACGGGTGGCACGGGCCTGACGGGTCGCGATGTCACGCCCGAGGCCTTCGCCGAGGTCTGCGAAAAAGAGATCCCGGGCTTCGGCGAGCTCTTTCGGTGGCTGAGCTACGCGTCGATCGGCACCTCGACGATTCAGTCGCGCGCCACGGCCGGAGTCGCACGCGGCACGTACCTGTTCGCGTTGCCGGGCTCCACCGGTGCGTGCAAGGACGCGTGGGACGGGATCCTCAAAAGCCAGCTCGACAGCCGCCATCGGCCCTGCAATTTCGTCGAGCTGATGCCGCGCCTGCGTGAAGACGAGCCGGTGAACCCATGAGCCGAGTCGTGCGCGTGGCCATGACCGAGACGCGAAATGCCTACGCCGCGATGCCCGCGCGGGTCGAGGAGCTCGAGAGTCTCGCGGGCGTGCTCGACGACGTACGGCAGGCGAACCTCGAGCACCACGCGAGCCTGATCGAGCGGGCGGTTTCGATGGGCGCGCGCATCGTCGGCCTCGGCGAGCTGTTCCCCGCACCGTACTTCGCGCTGGAACAACGAGCGCTATGGCGCGGCTTCGCGGAAGACGCGGTCACGGGCCCGACGTCGCGCTTCATGGCAGAGCTCGCCAAGCGGCTCGGGGTCGTGATCGTCGCGCCGATCTACGAGCTCGAGCCGGGCGGCAAGCGCTTCAACACCGCGCTGGTGCTCGACGAACAGGGGCGGCTCCTCGGGACCTATCGCAAGACCCACATTCCCTTCGGGACGAACGAGATCGCAAGCTTCCACGAGAATTTTTATTACGACCGCGCCGACGGAGAGGGCTTCGTCGACGAGCGCTGCAATCGCTCAAAAAACCCGTATTTTCCGGTGTTTCAGACGAGTGTCGGAAAGTTGGGCGTCGCCATTTGCTACGACCGCCACTTCGAGGGCGTGGTGCGAAGCCTCGCCGAGGGCGGCGCGGAGATCGTCCTGTGCCCGGCGGTGAGCTTCGGCGAAAAGAGTCAGCGGATGTGGCAGCACGAGGCCGCGACGGATGCCCTGCGCCACAAGCTCTTCATCGGCGCGAGCAATCGCCGCGGAGCCGAGCTGCCGTGGACGGTCGAGTACTTCGGCGACAGCTATTTCGTCGGACCGAATGGCCGCTGCGCCAACGAGAGCAGCGATCCTGAGCTCATCGTCGCCGCGCTCGATCTCGGCTCGCTCGACGGCGCGGACGGCTCCGGCTGGAACATCCCGCGTGACACGCGCAGCGACATCTACAGCTGAGCGGCATCGACAACTTCGCGGCGTCGATGGCGGAGCGACATCTACAGCTGAGCGTCGTCGACAGCTGAGCGTCGTCGACAGCTGAGCGTCGTCGACAGCTGAGCGGCGTCGATGGCTGAGCGGCGGCGAAGGCTGCGGGTCACTGCGATCGAGGCGTCGTGGGCCCGCGGCAGAGGGCCTCGAGTTGGCGCGCTTTCCACGCGGTCTCGGCGAGCTCGCGCGCGGGCTCTGAGCCGATGACGATGCCGCCTCCGGTGAAATAATGACCCAGCTGTTCGCGCATGACGAGCGTGCGGATCGCGATCGCGAGGGTGAGCGTGCCGTTGTGTGCGAGCGAACCGAAGCCGCCCGTGTAGAGCCCGCGGCGATGACCCTCGAGTTGTCGGACAACTTCCATCGCGCGGATCTTCGGCGCGCCGGTGACGCTCCCGCTCGGGACCATCGCCGTGAGCAGCAGAGCCCGGCTCGCGTCCGCTCTGGCGTGCGCCATGAGCAGCGATTTGCGGTGAAACACGGTGCGATGCGCGACGACGTGGGGCTGCCGCACGACCTTGACCGAGCCTGTCACGCTCGCTTTGCCGAGGTCATTGCGCACGACATCGATGATCATGCTCAGCTCCGCGCGCTCCTTCGCGTCCGTCGCGAGCTCGTCTCGCAACGCCGCATCCATGAGGGCATGTTCCCCGCGCGGGCGCGTGCCCTTGATCGGCTCGGAGTACAGCCGCGAAACTCGCGCGCCATCCGACTCTGCGAGCAAGAGCAGCTCCGGCGACGTCGACAGCGCCCAGGTTCCGTCGCTGAGGGCGAGCGCGCCGCCCCAAGCCCCGGGTGAAGAACGAGCGAGCGCCTCGTACACATCGAGCGGTGCGCCGTCGAGCATCACATCGAGGCGACGCGCCAGGTTCACCTGGTAAAGATCACCGGCAACGATCAGCTCGAGCGCGCGCTCGACGCGGCGTAGGTGGTGCTCGGGTGGGTCGGCATCACGCACCGCCGCCGAGATCGGCGACGCGCCTGGAAGGCTCCGCCCGAGCGCGCGCACGAGTGCGTCGATAGCAGCATCGCTCGTGCCGACCGCGAGGACCTCGTGGCGCGCGTGATCGACACAAATCACGGCCGGATAGCGGCGCCATTCGTTGTGGCACACGAGCGGCGCGGGGCGCGACTCGACCGCGGCGTAGGTCGCTCGCTCGAGCCGGGCGCGCGCGGCCTCGTAGGGCAAGACGCCAATCCAGCGCGGCGCGGCTCCCAGCGGACCGAGCGCGAGCGGCCCGCGGACGAGCGCGAGGTCATCGTCCGAGCTGGGATCGAACGCGCACGATTCGCGATCCGGTAGAGCTCCGATGAACGAGCGATACGCCCCGAAGGACGGTGGCTCGGCCGCGTGGAGCAACGCCACATGCTCGAGTCCCGCGTGTGCGAACGCCCGCGCGATCCCGATCGGATCCGGCGTGACGCACAGCACACGGGCAGTCACTATTGGCCGCTCGGTCGCCATCGGTCGTGAGCCGAGCGTGTAGCGCGCGCACCCGGTCGCGAGAAGGAAATGGCGCGTGTTCGAGGCCAGCGACTCTGACCGCTTCACCGTCAAGCGATTCTGAGCGCGGTGCCCTCTGTCCTGAATGTCGCTCGCCCCGGCCGCCACGGCCTTGGTCAAGAGCTGCCGGAGAAACTCATCGGACGCGTAGAGGTTGGCCACGCCGGCGTCGATGGCACGAGCGCCGAAAGGACACGCGGCCTCATGCAGCATCCTCCACGTCGTCAGAGTCGCGCTCGCACTCGGTCGCGGCCGCGCCATCGCGGAAAGCGCAGCTCGCCTGTCGCCGTCAGCAAAGCTCGTCGATCGCGGCGACGGTCGCGCGCAAATCGAAGGCGGCGCGGTAGCCCAGCTCGCCTCGCGCACGCGCGTCATCCACCATGCAAACGTACTTGATGAACTCGAGCTCCGGCGGCGGAAACGAGGTCGCGCGGAAGCTCCACATGCGCTCGAGCGCGCGCTTGAACAGGAACTGCGGCACCGGCACGCGCGTGCGACCGGCGAGCGCGATGAGCCGCGATACCGGAGCGGGAGGCGGCCCCGCAAGATTGAAGACGCCGCGCGCCGAGCCCGAGAGCGCCTGGATGACGGCGCCGATCACGTCGTCGGTGTGGATGACTTGCACCATCGGGTCGTAGCCCAACAAAGTGGGCACCACGCTCTGACGCAGATAGTTCGAGGGCGCGTTGCCGACGGCGCCGAGGATGTGCACGGGCCGCAAGATCACGGTCTCGGTCTCGGGCCGGCGCCACAAGAACGACTGCGCGAGAATGTCGACCTCCACGAGATCGCGGATGTCGCTGAAGGCGGCGGCCCCCAAGAGCGGCGCATTCTCGCTGATGAACTGCGCGTTGTCGGGGCGCGGTCCATAGGCGTTGGCGCTCGAGAGCACGACCAGCTTCGGCACCTTGTATTGCTCGATGTACCCGAGCAGCCGCTGAAAGCCCGCGACGTTCCAGCTGTGGTGCTCGCCTCCGCTCTTGCGAGGATCGTGCATGACCCCGAGGTGCACGACCGCGACGGGTTGCTCGATGCGAAAGACGTCCTTCGTCTTCTTGCTGCGAATATCGATCTGGTAATGCCGAATGTCCTTCGGCACGCCGAGGAATGCTCGCCTGTCGATCCCGACGACCCGCCGCTGACGATGCAGCACGCGCGCGAGACGCCGGCCGAGCCGCCCGCATATTCCGGTGATCAAGACCGGCCGCTCGTCATCGTCGTGCTTCACGCCCGAGGAGCGTGAGCCGGGGTCGGGCGCATCGTCAAGGCGACGCCGCTCGAACGACTTGGCGAGAACAAGCGCGGTGCCACCAACACGAGGCTTGCGGCGGGCTCGCGACCATCCGGCGAGCGACATCGCGCGCTCGGCGGCAGCGGCAGGGTGGCAGCGGCGCGGTGGTCTCGATCGACTCGATGCACTAGGGTCGCCGGCACGACCATGAGCGCCAAGGGGACTCTCTTGAGGTGGCGGGCGCGGGCTCGGCGGCTCGTCGTGCGCGAGGCGCTGCCGGCGGTCGAGCGTGGCCTCGTCCTCGTGCGCGACGCGGCCGATGATGCCTTGTTGGGATTCTTCGGGCCCGAGCTGGAGTTGCGGATGCGGCGCGTCGTCTTGGCGTGCGACAAGGCGGGTGTCGATCCCTTCGGGTTTCAGCCCGAGGCCGCGAAGTACGCCGGCGCGCTGATGGCGTTTTTTCATCGCGGGTATTTTCGCACCCGTGTCTTCGGGATCGACCAGGTGCCGAAGGGCCGGGTCCTGCTCATCGCGAATCACTCGGGCCAGCTCCCCGTCGACGCGATGCTCATCGGCGCGGCGATGTTCTTCGACGCGGAGCCGCCGCGCTTCATCCGCAGCATGGTCGAGAAGTGGACCCAAACCCTGCCCTTCGTCGGCACCTTCTTGCAGCGCGTCGGGCAGGTCGTCGGCGTGCCAGAGAATGCGCGGCGCTTGCTGGAGCAAGACGAGGCGGTGCTGGTGTTTCCCGAGGGCTCGCGCGGGATCTCGAAGCCCTTCCGCGACCGCTATCGGCTCACGCCATTCGGGCTCGGCTTCATGCGACTCGCGCTCGAGACGAACACGCCGATCGTGCCCATTGGGGTGGTCGGCGGCGAGGAGCAATACATCAGTCTGGGCACCTCCGAGCGGCTCGCGGGGCTGTTCGGAATGCCGATATTTCCGCTCGTTCCGCAGTGGCTCATTCCTGGCGGGCAGCTGCCCTTGCCGACGCGTTATCGCCTGTATTTCGGGGCGCCGCTCACCTTCGATGGAGATCCGGACGACGAAGACACGGTGATCGATGAGAAGGTCGGCGTCGTGTGCAAGGCGATCGAGAAGCTCCTCGCGCAGGGCCTCGCCGAGCGCACCGGGATCTTTCGCTAGCGCATTGGGGGGCGATGCCGCGACCCCTCAAGCGCGCGGCGACTGCGATGCCGCGACCCCTCAAGCACGCGGCGAAAGGACCAGCGACGCGCCGCTCGCGAGGGCTTCGAGCCGGGCGGGCACGCCGAACGCGACTGGCATGTTGCGGACGCCGTGACCGACCGCGAGCCCGCTTGCGAGCGGAATGCCCAGCGGCTCGAGCAGCTCGCCGATGACCCGCGCCACGGTCACGCCGTCCGTCGTTGGCGCGCACTCCGTGAAGTCCGCGACGACGATGCCGCCGAGCCGCGCCAGGTGGCCGCCCGCCACCAGCGTCGCCAGCATGCGGTCGATGCGGTAGGGCCGCTCGCCGACGTCCTCGATGACGAGAATGCCGCCGGCCGGTGGGTGCAGTCGTCCCGCCGCCGCGCACGCGTGCAAGAGCGTGAGATTGCCGCCGAAGAGCCGGCCGGTGACGCCGCCTTGGACATGGGTGCGGAGACCGGCGAAGGTGCGCTGCTCGAGCGGTTGTTCGAGCGCGCGGGCGAATTCGGCGCGCGCGACCGCATCGCCGCGGCCAAGTCCGGTGACATTGGGCGCGTGCAGGCTCGCGACGCGATGGCGGGTCGCTTCCACATGGAGCGCGGTCACGTCGGAGAACCCCACGAGCCAGCGAGGGCTCACGCGCAGGCGAGAGAAGTCCACCGTGTGCGCGTATCGCGATGTGCCGTAGCCGCCGCGCGAACATAGAATCGCCGCGATATCCGGCTCCTCGAGCGCACTGGCGAGCTCATCGCGTCGGCGCGCATCGCTACCCGCCAGGTAGCCCGCGCGTTCGAAAATTCCGCGGTCGAAGCGCACGCGGTAGCGCTCGGCGAGCCACCCTAATCCGCGCCACACGAGCGCCGGGTCGAAGGGCCCCGACGGTGCGACCACGCGGACGATAGAGCGTGGGGCGAGCCCGGGAGGAATCACCCATTCGAGCGGCTCGACCGCCACTCCGCCGCCCATCGCGACGTCGCAGGGCGCGGGCCGCATCTCAGCCGATGTCGTCCTCGAGCAGCTCGACCGCGTCCCCGTCGAGATCGATGGCGTCCCCATCCTCATCGTTGAAGGCCTCGGCAAGGACCGCCCCGGAATCGCCCTCTCGGGAATACGCAATTGGCGCGGTGCCACCCTCGCCCGGATAGGCCACTTCGCCCGTCGCGGCGGGTGGATACCCATCTTGCGGATAGGCCACTTCGCCCGTCGCGGCGGGTGGATATACGCCTTGCGGATAGGCCACTTCGCCCATCGCGGCGGGTGGATACCCATCTTGCGGATAGGCCACTTCGCCCATCGCGGCGGGTGGATATACGCCTTGCGGATAGGCCACTTCGCCCATCGCGGCGGGTGGATATACGCCTTGCGGATAGCCGGTTTGGGCGCCATCGGAGTAAGCGACGTCGACTCCACCCGAAGAATTCCCCGGCGCGTACCCGGAGCCCGCCGACGCGACGTCGACACCGGCATGCTCAGCGCTCATTTCCGGCACGAACACCGCGACCGCGCCTGAAATATTTGAGGCAAGCAACGGGACGGCCAGCTCTGCCGCAAGCGGAGCCGGTGGTGGCGGCACCGAACGCGAAACTCCGACCGCAAGCGGAGCCGCAAACGGAGCCGGTGGTGGCGGCACCGAACGCGAAACTCCGACCGCAAGCGGAGCCGCAAACGGAGCCGGAGCCGGCACCGAGCGCGGTCCTGGCGGATGCGATGGCGAAATCGGCTCGTAGGTTCGCACCGGGGGCGGCATCTTGAGCTTGCCTGTCTTGCAGCGCTCGATGCCGAGGGTCGCGTCCTTGTCGCCCGCCTTCATGCGCAACACGCGCCGCCAAGCGTCCCCTGCCTCACGCGCGTCACCGAGCTCTTCTTCCCACAGGAGCGCAACCCGGCGAGCTAGCTCGGCGCGAACGTGCGGTTGGCGGCCGCGAAGGATCTGATCTTCGTAAACCTCGATGAGGCCGCGCGAATCACGGAGCTCGGTGAGCAGCGCGAGCAGCTCGGCGGCGAGCTCACTGTCGCCCGACGAGAGATCGTGAAGGCGTTTGAGATCGCGCGCCGCGTCGACTCGGTCTCCGAGGGCGAGCAGGAGATCGGCACGCTTGCGAAGAAGCTGCCGAACGAGCGGGCCGTCGTAGACCTCTTCGAGCGCGCGGTTCAGAGCGAGCACGACACGTCGCGGCTGGCCCATGACTCGGCCGAGCTCATCGAGCGCCGTGAGGGTCGCATCATCGACGTGTGCGACGAGCGCGTCGCCGAGCCACCCGAAGGCAGCGTCGGCATCGCCGATGTCGCGGTGCGCGATCAACGCGGCCCGCCGCAGCAGCGCACTGCGCGTCCGACCACCGTCCCGCGTGCCATGGCCGCCCGCCGCGAGCGCCTCGGCGAGACTGCGGACGAGTCGGCCACCGCCGCCAGCCGCTTGGTCGGCCTGGTGCGCGGCCCTCTCGACCAGCTCGAGCGTGGCTTCTTGTACGCCGCCGCCGAGCGCCGAGTTGAAGAACTCCCGCGCACGCTCGATGGCACCGCGCTCCGCCGCGACAAGGGCCGCCTGCGCGAGCGCCTCCACGCGATCGTTGGGCTTCTTGCAGCGTTGCACCTGTCGCTCGAAGAGATCGATCACGTGGCCGGGTGCGGTGGTCAAAGCGGCCAAACGCCAAAGCAGCGGAGTGGCCTCGGCCGGTTCGAGCCCCGCGAGCGCCGTCTCTCCGTGCTGAATCGAGTCGAACACATCCGCGCCGGCACGGACCATCACCTCCGCCTGCCGCACGAGCTCGACCGCACGGGCCCCGCCAGTCGGGATGCGGCTGAGGACGCCGTGGGCGAGCGCGAGCGCCTCGAAGTCGCGGAGCTCGACAGCGCAAACCTCGAGCTTTTCGGCGACCTCGCCGTCGGCGTCTTTGGTGCGAATCAGCTCGATGGCGGCGGCTCGCGCATCCTGCTTGCGATCGGCCTCGAGGAAGAGCTCGAAAGCGCGCCGCAACGCAACCGGGCGCGAAGTTCCGGCAGCACCATCATTCCAAAGGACGAGCTTCTCTGCGACGGCGCCCTTGTGTCCTAGCCGCAGTCCCAGCTCGACGAATGCGTCACGGCACGGTGTATCGCCCGCATCCGCCGACTTCGCCAGCACAGCGAGTGCCTCATCGCCGCGGCCGAGTCGGTCGGCGAGCATCGTCGCCAACTCGCGCGCGAGGGTGGAGACCTCTTCTTCGTCACCCTCGACCTCGATCCATTTGCCAAGGAGCTCGGCCGCGTGGGGCCAGTCCTCGAGGGTGCGCGCGAGCCGGAGCATCTTCGCCAGCGCGTCGAAGTCCTC
>SHZB01000101.1 GCA_009692485.1 Myxococcales bacterium | reverse complement strand
AGGCCACCATGTCCTTCGACGAGGGCGCGGGCGCGAGCCGGCAAGGTCCATTCTGTCCGGACGATTTCCCCGTGCCGGCCGAGCTCTCGCAGCTGCCGTATCAGTCGACGAGCGCCGACTGGGACACGCCCGCGTGGCGGTGCTTGCAGTTCGGAATGCGCGGCGTGCAGCGCGTGCAGGTCGAGTACCTGGCGCCCTCCGGCGGGCGGGAGTTCACGTGCAGCGCGCGCTACCTTCCGCGTCAAGGCGGCGCACCCATCGAGCTGTTGCGCGGTGGCCGGCAAGGCGACGACGGCAGACTTCAGCTCGCCCCCAAGACGATGAAGCGCCGCATGAAGCCGGGCGCGTAACGCGGTTGCCTCTTGCCTTGTCGGCTCGGCTTGTCGGCTCGGCTTGTCGGCTCGGCTTGTCGGCTCGGCTTGTCGGCTCGGCTTGTCGGCTCGGCGTTGAGCCCGCATAGTCGTGCCGATGTCGCTTGCAATGCGTCTGATCCTGGCGCTCGGGGCGGTCGGGGTGCTCGCCACGGCGTTCGTCGGAATTTCGGCTCGTGCGGCGGCCGAGCGTGCGGTCGCGACGTGTCTTCGCGAGCGGGGCGCGGGCTCACTTTGCGGTGACGGTGTCGACGGGGCGGTGACGGCGTTGCCCGCGGCGATGGAGCGGCTCAACGCGGCCATCGTGCTCTCGGGCGGGGTCGTGGCACTCTTGGCGATCGCGCTCGCCGTCGTCCTGTCACGCCACCTCGCCGCGCCGCTCGAAGAGCTCACGGAAGAGACGCGTGCCGTCATCGCTGGCAGGGCCGCGCCGTTACGCGTGCGCGGGAGCCGTGAGGTCGTCGAGCTCGGTCGGATGATCGGCTATGCGATCGAGGAGCTCGCCGCCGTGCGTAGTCGCCTTGCCCGCACCGAGCGTATCGCCGCACGCCGCGAGGTCGCGCGCCAGGTCGCCCACGAGATCAAGAATCCGCTGGCGCCGATCCAGGCTGCGGTCGAGACGCTGCGACGGCTGCGAGCGCGCGGATCGCCAGAATTTGAGGGCTATTTCGACGAGGCGACGCGCACGGTGCTCGCGGAGGTTCATCGCATCAAGACGATCCTCGCCGAGTTCACGGAGTTTGCGCGCATGCCGCCGCCGCGCTTCGCCGTCGTGGATTTGGTCGAGCTGGCGCGCGATGTGGTGGCGCTTCACGACGCTCACTCCACCAACGGACGGCGGACCGTCTTGCTCGAGACGTGCGAGCTTCCGAACCTCATCGCCGATGGCGCGCAGCTCTCACGGATGCTCACGAACCTCGTGCAAAACGCGCTCGACGCCGCGAACTTCGGAGTGGAGGAAGCGCGGGTCACCGTCCTGCTCGAGGCGCGCTCTTCACGCGAGGTCGCGATTAAAGTCACGGACAACGGCCTCGGCGTCGATCCGTCCGTGCGCGAGCGACTCTGCGAGCCATACGTCACGACCAAGCCCGACGGCACGGGGCTCGGACTCGCGATCGTGCAGACCATCGTGCACGAGCATGGCGGTGAGCTGCGGTTCCGCGACGCCGAGCCGCGCGGGACGGTGTTCGAGGTGACGCTGCCCGTCGATGGCCCACCCCTGCTGGAGCGCGCGCCGGATATCACCGTAGACCCCGCAGGCAAGGAATGAGAAGGGGGCCATCATGGGTTTGGCGGTGGTGACGACGACGCTCGCGAAGGGGTTCATGGCCGTCACGCTCGCGGGGCTGGCGGCGACGGGCTCGGCCGGTTGCGCGGGGCGACCGAAGGGGCTGTCCGTTCCGCGGCTCGAGGCGACGCGGCTACCGCGAGTCGATACGGCCGCGCTCGAGGGACCGCCCGGTCTCCCCGCGGTCGTCGTCGCCGAGCTCGGTGCGGCCGAGCGCGAGGTGCTCGTCGCGCGGCATGGTGAGTGGGCGCTCTTGGCGACTCGCAGCGGCGGAAAATGGCTCGTCGGGCCGGTGCGTCGTGGACCGCAGGGCAAGGGAATCGAGGCCAATCCGGACGGCATGCACGAGGTCGCGACCGGTGCTTTGGCCACGTCCGAGGTCGCGGTCGAAGCGGGCCCCAGTGTCTTGCGCGCCCACGCCGACGGCTACCTGCTCGTGTGGGCCGAATCGTTCGGAGTGGCGCCCGCGATCGAGGCTCGGGTGATGGCGTTCGCGCTCGATCTCGACGGCAAGCCGAAGGGCGAGCCGCGCGAGGTGGCTCGCGGGGCCGAGCGGATCGACTGGGTCGATGTCTTGAGTGCCGCCCCCGGTGACGCGAGCGCGTACATCGTGTGGGACCGCGACTCGGGCGGGCGGGTCGAGCTCGAAGCATCCCGCTGGACAGCAGGCAAAGCGAGCGCGCCGGCACGGATCTTCACGGGCCGCGCGTGGCACGCGGTCGCGACGGACGCGGGGCTCTTCGTGGCGGGCGCGGAGCTCGGGCCTGCGGAGACGACGACGATCTCGGTCAGTCGTGCGCGCTGGACCGCGGAGCGATTCGAGCTGGTGCACACGCAGGTGGTCACGGATAGGACGGCGATCGCGGACGCGCAGGTCGCACCGCTTGGCTCCGGGGTCGTCGTGGCGTGGACAGATCAGCGCGACGATGACGCGCACGTCTACACCGCGAGCCTCTCCGGCGACCTCGCGATCGAACGCGCTCCAGAGCCGGCGGTCGAGCCCGTGGGTGCACACGCGCTCGTGTCGTTGGTTGGCACGAGCGACGGCGAGCGGGCGCTCCTCGCATTCGAGCGGCATGAGCAAGCGGCCGGGCAAGCACGCGTGTTCGAGCTTGCGGTGCTCGCGAAAGATGGTCGCGCCACCCGAGCACGCGCCGAGCTCAGCACCGTTCGGGCCAGCGAAACACCGCATTTCGTGGCGGATGGCGCGGGTTTTGGAGTGTTGGCGCTGGCGCCGATGCGGCTCACGGGTGCCGACAGCGACTACGGGGCGCTCGCTGCCGCACCCTGTTATTTGCGCCTCGACGCGAAGCTCGTGACGCGCGCGGCCGAGCCCATTCGCGTGGCAGAGCTCGATGCCGCTGGCGCCTTCGACGGCGTGCCCGAGCTGGTCCACGCGCTCGAGTGCCGCGACGGTCTGTGCACGCTGGTCGCTCACGGTCACGGCAGCCCCTCGCTGCTTGCGCTCGTCGAGCTGCCGCTCCGCGCGAGTCCGTGGGTGTCGCCTCTCGCGATGAAATTCGCAACGGAGCCGGCCCACGCCAGCTCGCTCGCCACGATCGTCGAGGTCGATGGCAAGCTCGCCGATCTCGACGCGGTTCGACTCGCGGACGGCCGCCTCTTGGTGGTGTGGGTGACCGAGCCTCACGCGGGCGACGCGAAGTCCGAGTACGGGCGGCTCGAGCTGCGCTTCATCGAAGCGGACGGGCGCCCCGGCGAGGTCGTCACGCTCTCGGAAAAGGCGCTCGCGCACGGAGGCGTCGACGTGGAGGCGTTGGCGATAGAGCAGGGCGGAACTGCGCGCGCCAAAGCAGCAGCGGTCGCCGTCATCGGCTGGTCGGCGGCGAGCGGCGGGCCGCAGGTATTTGCGACGAAGATCGACGCGCGCGGCCAAAAAGTGCGGCAAAAGGCGATCACCAAGTTTCCCCGCGGTGCGGCGCGAGGCGGCGGCGCGCTCGAGATCTTCGACGTTGAGCTTGCGGCGCTCGCGGGCGGCGGCATCCTCGCGGCTTGGGCGGACACGCGTCGCGGCGAGTCACAGATCCACGTGGCGCGCCTCGACGGCGGGCTCGAAGTGAAGGGGCGCGAAGAGCTCGTGAGCGATCCGACGGCCGCATCCAGCGAGCCCGAATTGCTGGTGCTTGGAGAGCGCGTGTTGCTCGCGTGGTCGGCGCTCTTGCCGGCGACCGCGCGCGTGCCGGAGCGCGTTGCGACCATCATGGTGACGACGCTCGAGCGCAGCAGCGAACGGCCCATTGCCGCGCCGCGCGAGATCTTTCGCTCGAGCGGTCACGCTCGGACGCCGCGGCTCATCGCGAGCGACGGGAAGGCCGCGCTCACTTGGATTGACGAGGCGCGCACGCAGCGGATTGACGAGGCGCGCACGCAGCGAGGCGACGGCAGCGAAGGCCGGCTCGTTCACGCGGAGGCCGCGGCCGGGCTCTACCTCGTGCCGCTCGACGAGCGCGGCCAACCGCTCGCCCAGGCGCGCTCGGTGAGGACCGCCGGTGGCCGCTTCGTCACCTCCGCGACGGCGTCGTGTCACGCCGGAACTTGCCGCGGCGTCGTTGCCTCGGTGGCCGCTAGCGAGCTGTTGCTCGGCGCGTTTGCGACCCCCTTCGAGGGCGGCGCTCCGGTGGCGGCGCGCGCGATGACGATGCTTCCGGCTGGCGTGCCCGGCGATCTGAGGCTGGTGGCCGCGCCGACCGCGGAGCATGTCGTGTTCGTCGAAGAGCGGAACGGAAAGTCCCGCATTCGCCTGCTCGATCTCGCATTTCAGCCGGCCAGAGCCGCGGCGGAAGACGCTTATTGAGCGGAGCGTTTTCTCCCGCGCGCCGAAAAACTTTTATCGACGTGACTTCGCTCTCACGCGACCGCGATCCGGGCGTGACGAGCTCAGGCCGCGGGCTCTCGGCGACCGAGCTCGGCATCGATCTCGCGATGGAACTCCAAGAAGCACGACTCTTGCGACCACGCGGGTGCATCGGCGATGAGCGCGCGCGCCCGTGTGAGCTCGCCCGTGTCGATCAACGCGATCGCCGCGCCGTAGCGCATCGCCCAGTGAACCAGTGGACTCGCGTCGCTCGCCGCGATGAGGACGTTGACGTCACCGTCACGAAGGTCGTGCGCGAACGCCCGCGCCAACGCAGCCACCCCAGCACGCAAGAGACCGATGCGCTCTACAAGCGACGGCGAGGTGGTCGGCATCGGTAAGCGCGCGAGCCGCGACGCACGATCGAGGGCAGCGTCCGTGTCGCCCTCGAAGGTCAGCAAGATGGCATCGAGAAACAGCCGCTGCTCGAGCGCCGCTTCCCACGCCTCACCGCGCTCTGCCTCGACCAGCGCGCTCCGGGCCCGCGCGACCCACCCGTAGGCCGCGAAGGCGGTCGCCGTCATCAGCGGCCCCATCGTCTCGAAGTGCGGCATCTTCGCGACCGAGCCCGACCAGCGCGCCAAGATCGCCTCGACGTCGCCACCGAGAAAGAGCCGCTTCGCCTTCTGCCGCGACACGAAGCGCGCCAAGAAAAATGAGCCGGCAAGCCCGAGCGCCAAGACGCCGATCATCGGCTCGCGCCACGCCTCGAGCAGCAAGAACGCCGCCGCCGCCGCCGACCCGATGAACATCACCGCCGGCCAAAACTCCGGCCCACTCGGTTCGTCTTCACCCGCGGTCATCGACGTGACGCTAGCACGCCGGCGCGATCGAGGCGGCCGCGGGCGCTCCACTACAACACCGCGCACGCACGGGGCTCGACATGCCTCGATGCCTACGCTACGAGACGCGCAGTCGAGTGCTCGGTCCCCGTGATCGAGAGCGATTGTGGACCCGCCGACAGCGCACCATGAACCCCGCCAGGCCCGGAAGGGTGCAACGGTATTGGAAAGCGAGTGTGGCGGGTCCTTCCCTATTTTGTGCGAGTTCGGCCTCTCTGCGTGCCGCGTGGTGGGGTCTCGTTGTGCTCGGTCTGCTCACGACGGACGCGCGCGCCGCCGAGGCTCCGACCACCGCCAGCGCCGAAGACGCGACGCACGATTTTCCGTTTCTCCCCGATGAGCCGAGCGACGTCTCGGTGTCGGTTGGCGACACCTCCAACGGCTACCTCGTACAAGGCGCGCCCATCGTCGAGACGGAGGCGCTCGGGATCCTGCCGAGGCAGCGTGAGCGCGAGCTGCGCTACGGCACCGGCGAGCTCGTCATGTTGTTGGAAGAGGCGTCCCGCGCGCTCTTCGATGCGACCAAGACGCGGCTCTGGCTCGGCAACGTCGGGCGTCGCGGAGGCGGCGATATTCCGTATTCCGTGAGCCACAACTCGGGGCGCGACGCGGATGTTGCATTCTCCTATCTCGACCTCAAGGGCCGCCCCGTCGATCCGGCGGATCTCATTCGCATCGGTCCGAGCGGCGCCACCACGAGCGGCGGCATGCGCTTCGATGCGGCTCGCACCTGGCGCGTCGTGAAATCGCTCATCAGCTCGAAGCACGCGACCGTGCAATGGCTCTTCATCAGCGCGCCGCTCGAGCGACAGCTCATCCTACACGCGCGTCGCCAAGGTGAGCCCGCTGCTCTGCTCGCCAAGGCAACGGACGCCATGCTGCAACCCGGCGGCTCGGGAGCGCACGATGACCATCTGCACGTCCGGGTCTTTTGCAGCGAGCGCGACGTGCTCGGCGGCTGTCAGGACGCGGGCACCGAGCAACGTTGGCATCACGGCTTCGAGCGAGAAAAGCGCGAGCGCTCGGCGGTCGTCGCGACGTTCTTGCGCGCCCCCGAGGCCGAGGTTCGCAAGCGCGCGCTCGATCGGCTCGTGCTCCTCGATGCACCGGCCCAGCTCGATGGCGTGCTGCGTGCGCTCGACGATCCAGAAGCGGTCGTGCGGCACGCGGCGGTGCGAGCGGTCGCGGCGATGGGCGGGGAGAGCCACGTCGACAGGCTCGCGCAGCTGTTCGCGACGGACGCCGACACCACGGTGCGGATCGCCGTGATTCAAGCCGCGGCGAGGCTCGGTGGTCGCGCCTCCGGTGTGCTGCTCGCATCCGCCGTAGGCACCAGCGAGCGAGACGCGCCGCTGCTTGTTGGCCTCAGCATTGCCCTCGGAGCACCGGTTGAACAAGCGCTCGCCCTCGATGCGTGGAGCTTCGTCCGTGCGTGGCGTGCCGCGCGCGCCGGTACGGAGCTGCTCGCCGCAGAGGCCCTCGAGCGATCGGTAGGTCCACCCCTACCGATCGGTCAGGCCATCGGCACCGCGGCAGTTGCGCCCCTACCGAGCGTGCAAGCCCTCGGCACTTCGGCAGAGCCTTTGGGTGCGTCCGCGTCATGGGGGCTCGCCACCGCGCTCGCCGAGTATCTCGTGGCGCCGCTCTTCGCCGAGGCGCGCATGCACGAGACGATGCAGCTCGTCGCGATCGACGCCGCCGGGCTCAGCGAGCGTTTCGAGCCGGTGGGTCCGCTCATCCGCTTGCTCGACGACCGGCGCCTCGATGTGCGTACCGCTGCCGACCGCGCACTCCGCATGCTCACGAATACAAGCTACCCGACGCACTTCGATGGCGAGCTCGCGACGCGCGCGAAGAGCCACGCCATGTGGAGCGCCGCGTGGCAGCGAAGCCAGCGCGTGCCCCGCGATGTCTGGCTGGTGAACGGCTTTCGGTCCGCCGGCTACGACGTGCGTGAGCTCTCGACCCACCGGGCATGGGACCTCGTGCGCGCGACCGCGGGCCCGCCCCACATCTCGTTCAACGCGCAACGCACGCTGATGCGCCTGTTTCGTCACTATCCCGATAGCCTCGCGTGGTCCGAGCATGACGCATGCCGCCACTGGCTCCGTTGGGTCGCGAGCCACCGGCATCAACACCGCATCGCCGCGCCCCCAGCCACCGTGTGGAAGGCCTGCACCGCCCCGCGTGAGGTCCACGACTGACGCTCGCGATTTCCGGACACGATGCCGCCCGCCATCCGCTCATTGCCAGTTAGAGAGTCGGTGGCGGGCTTACCGGGCCTCCCTGAGCGCTTGCGGCATCGTGTCCGGAAATCGCGAGCGTCAACTGGAGGATGGGCTTGGGCGCGCCGGTGGGCTGCACGATCCACACGCCGGCTTGCGACGCCGGCAGCGCGGGCTCGTGCACACGACCTTGCGGGAAGGTGAGCGTGCGGCCGCCGAGCACGAACGTCGCCGGCTCTTTCGAGGTTATCGTCAGCGCGAGCCCCGGCGCGTCGGGGCCGTCGAGATCGGGCGTGACGCGGTAGATCTCGTGGTCCTCGATGCGCATGCCGGTGACGAGCCACATCTCGCCCCACGGCGCGAGCCCCTCGAGCAGGGTCGCTCGATCGCTGCAGCCGAGGACGGCATTCAACTCTTCAAGCGTGGCGCGCGCGGCCGCGGTGTCGCTCGCAACCACCGCCGCTGCTTGCCCCGGATCCGCCTGAAGCTCAGACACGTTCCAGTGCGCGAACCGCGTCGCCCCGGTGAGCGCGGTGTGAAATACCAGCTCCTGCCAGGAGTCCGTGTCTGCGAGACCGATCAGCTGCACTTTCGGATTTGCCCCGAAATCCCCCTGGTAGCTGCGCGCGGCGAGCCACGGGTGAAACGGGAGCGAAGGCGCGGCCAGCGGCATCACCCTCAGCGAATTGGCCGCGTACAATAGCGAATGAAAGGGCCGCCTCTCGAGCACCACGCCGGCCGTGATCTCTTTACCCGCGAGCCCGTCCAGCCAGCCGTAGCCCTCGCGCGACTGGTGGTTGCCGACCACGTACCCATCGCCGAAGAGGTGCGGATGGTGACCGTTGTAGTCCGGCACGTCGAGCGTCGCGTCGTAGCGGTACGCGCCGTAATTGCTAACTTCGGCGTTAGGAAAATATTTGAGGAAGGTCTTCGCGAGCGCGTCGTGGATCGCCTTCTGCATCAGATCGTCCATCGCCGCGTTCCATTTCAAATAGTCGTTGTACTTGTAGAAATTTCTCCACGTACTCGCCGAGCGGCAGCGCGATCCCCGCGGCCGCGAGCACCGGCTGCATGCGCGGCTCCGCTTCGAGGACATCCCAATACAGCGCGCGCTGCACGGGGTCTGGATAATCGACGAGAATATTCCAATTCGCGAAGCTGACCTCGGCGTCGATGAGAAGCACGTCGAGAGACACGCCCTTCTGGGCCAGCCCGGCGAACATCGGCTCGACCTCTGCCGCGAGCCACACCGCGCCGTTGTCGAACCACGGGCATGGGTATTCGGTGAGCACGTTGCCGGGCGTGCCGCAGCGGTCGCCGGCGTGCCGGTCAAAGTTGCTTGGCAACGCAGGCCCGCCCGAGAGCCCGAAGATGAGGCCGCGAGCACCCGACGGCCGAGCGAGGAGATTCGCCGCCGCGGCATCGACGTCCTTGCCGTAGAAGAGCGCGAAGCGGTGCGCCTCAGCGAGGTACTTTCCGCCGTCCACCGTGGGTTCCCAGGTGATCGCGTCGAGCACACGCGGGGCTCCGTCGCACGCGAGGGCGTAGGGATCGCTCGGGTCACCGCCCGCGCCGCCCGTACCGCCCGCGCCGCCCGCGCCGCCCGTGCCGCCCGTGCCACCGGTCGCCGTTGCGCCGCCCTCGCCGCCCGCAGCTCCGCCGCTCGTCGCTGGGGGTTGCGTCTCGAGCGACTGGCACGCGACGAAGCAGACAAAGCAAGCGATCACGGCTGCAAGGCTGAATCTCTTCATGGACCATCCATCATCGCACATTCGACGAGTCGGGTTCATCTCGGCTACTCGGGCGCAAGGAGCTCGAGCCGCGCGATTGGAACCGCCATTCAACTTGCAACAGGGCGCGCGATTACGCCACCGGGATACCGCAGCTACCAATCGAGCCGCGACGGCGCTAAGGACCGGATGCCGTCGTGCAGCCGCATCCACCTCGCACGGGGACGGCGGGCCCGGGGCCGAGCCGCGCGCTTCGAGTAGGTTGCGCCTTCCTGTCAAACGCGTAGGTTGCGCCTTCCTGTCAAACGCGCTCGTCTCATGAGCTACCCATGAACCCTCTGCCTGCGATGAAATTGGTGCCCTTCAGGAAGCGGACATCGCTCGAGTCGCCTGAAATTGCCGCCGCCGAGCTGCAGGCGATGGCCAGCCTCCTGCCCACGGATGGGGTCGTCTTCGACGTCGGGGCGCATCATGGGAGCTGGACTCTTTGTGCCGCCCGGCTGGCGCCTGGAGCGACCTTTCATATGTTCGAGCCGGACCCCGAGGCGTACCTGATCCTCTCCGAGACGCTGCGGTCCCGGCCGGCGATCCGGGCAGTTGTCCAGAACGCCACTTGCGGTGCGGAACGAGCCTGGCGCCCTTTCCATCGCTACGCCGATTTTCCAAGCTGGAACACCGTGTTCCGCCGCACCGCTGTCGAAGAAGAGTGCGGCCTCAACCCGCCATCGCAGGTGCAGATCCCCTGTTTTCAGCTGGATGAATATTGCCGCGACCGGAATATTCCGCGGATCCGTTATCTAAGAGTGAGCGCGCAAGGTGCAGAGCTTGATGTACTCGCGGGCGCGCGCGGGCTGCTGTCGGACTGTCGAATCGACTCGTTGCAGTTTAGTTATGGCGGAACCTTCAAAGACGCAGGACGCCAACTCAGCCAGGCCTTCGAGCTGCTCGACCCCTTGGGCTATGACCTCTACAAAGTCACCGATGCGGGGCTACTTTATCTGCCAGGCTATCGGCCCGCGCTAGAGGACTTTGAATACTGCCAATACGCGGCCGTACACAGCCGTCTGCGCTGTCTGACGCAGGGGCTTGCGCCGGTGATGATCGACGTCCGGGAGCAGCTGAGCGCGCGTGGAATCGTCCCCAAGGGCGTCGTACACGTGGGAGCCCATCTGGGCGGCGAAGTGTCCGAATATTTGGACATGGGCTTCGAGCATATTCTGTTGGTCGAGGCCAATCCTGTGTTGGCAAAGGGATTGTTCGCAAAGTATGGAAATCTGCCTCAGGTGACCATCGCTGCCTGCGCTGCCTCCTCCGAGAGCGGCTCCGTCGAGCTCCACATCACCACGGGTGACCAACAGTCCAGCTCGATCTTGCCCTTGGGCTTGCATTCGGCGATTTATCCGGAGATCCAGGTGGCCTCGACGGTGCGTGTGCCGGCCGATACCATCGACAATATTCTGGCCTCGAAGAACCTGAGGCCCGAGCAGTTCAACTTCCTGAATATCGACATTCAAGGCGCAGAGCTGCTCGCATTGAAGGGTGCCAAGAAACTCTTGAGCTACATCCGCGCGATCAACACCGAGGTGAATTTCGCGGAGCTGTACCAGGGCTGCCCCTTGTTTTATGAGCTGAACGAGTGGCTCAAGAGTCACGGATTTCGTGTGGTGAGCCTGACGACGCCCTATCACGAGACCTGGGGCGACGGCTTCTTCGTCCGCTAGCTCTCGCCGCGCGGGCAGCTCTACCGCCCTGCTTTGGCGTGCCGGCGCTTGCATCGCGGGCGCGGCGTTGCGAGCGTCGCGAGCGATGGGTGAACCCGAGCGTGCGTCGTGGGACGAGTACTTCATGAACATCGCGCGCGAGGTCGCGACGCGAGCCACCTGCGATCGCAAGCACGTGGGGGCCGTGATCGTGCGCGACCGCTGCATCCTCGCGACGGGCTACAACGGCTCGCTGCGTGGGCTGGAACACTGCGATGGCGCGGGCCACATGATGGAAGAGGGTCACTGCGTGCGCACGATCCACGCCGAGGCGAACGCGATCATCCAGGCGGCTCGCAACGGCACCGCCATCGATCGGGCGGGGATCTACATCACGGCGTCGCCATGTTGGGGCTGCTTCAAGATGGTGGCGAACGCCGGCATCGAGCGCATCGTGTTCGGGGAGTTTTACCGTGACGAGCGCATCTTCACGCACGCCGAGCGGCTCGGTATCGCCCTCGTCGATCTCACCCCACGGCCGGCCGCGTGAGGTGAGCGGCGTGCTCAGCCGCGAGCTGAGAACCCGAGCCGCCGAGGCAGCCCATTGCGGGGAGCACGAGCACGACGCCGGCGAGCACCGAGCAGCTGAGCGCCCCGCCATTGAGCGCCCGCCCCAGGAGCTTCGTCATGATCAGAAAGGATCGGACCGGCATGTTCATCGCGGCGGCATCATCGGCGTCCACTTCGAATCAGGCGTCCACTTCGATGGCCAGCAGGGCCGCGCGTAACATTCGTGCTCGGGGCATGAACAAAACTTTGCCGCGCGTTGTCACACGCGCGCCCGTCACTAGGCTGCGGGCACCGCATCCACCCCGTTCGCCATCGGAGGCCCACCATGAAGACCCGTCGCTCGCTCGTTTCGCCCGTTTTTGCGGCACTTGCCGTTGCTCTTGGCATCTCTGCGGGTGCGCCCCGCGCGGAGGCTTGCGGCGGAGGCTGGTGGCCCGACGTGCAGATCGACTACCGAGTGCAGGGCGTCGCTCAAGCCGAAAAGCAGCTTGCCGCGGGGCGCTACCTCGCGGCCGCCGGCTCGGTCATCCGCATGACCCCGCACCTCCGCGACTACAAGACGGCGTCGAAGGACGGCCTCGTGAACCGCTCGATGCGCGTACTTGCGGTGGCGCTTGCCCGCAGCGGCGGCGACCTCAACATGCTGGCCAAGGAGCTGCCCAGCGAGCTCCATGGCCGCTTCCTCGCCAAGACCAGCGCGGCGCGTCAAGAGCAGCTCGCGTGGGCCGTCGGCGCGCTCGCGATGGTGCGCGACCCGAAGAAGAGCGATCCGACGCTCGACAGCGAGCTCGGGGAGGCGATGGCGCAGCTACGCGGCTCGGAAGGCAAGGCGAAGGAGCTGCTCGAGAAGCTGGCGAGTGAAGATCTCCTGACTACGCCGCAAGCCTACCGCTCGCTCGCTGTGTTGCGCGCCGACGCCGGCGACGAAACCGGCCGAATCGCGGCGCTCGAGCGCTGCAAGACCATGTCGAAGGACGGCGCTACCTGCGTCGCCGCGGCGCGAATCTCGGGCCAGAGCTGAGCCGGGTTGCGCAAGCGAGCTGTCTGACCCGAGGGCGCACGATGCGCAAATGCTATGACGTGCCGATGAATCCATCGGCATGGATTGGCGCGGCGCTCGCAGCGATGTTGCTCGTGCCCGCGCTCGTTGGATGCGATCGCGACAATTCCGGCGCGCCTGGCGCCACAGCGAGCGGAGCGGGCGCCACAGCGAGCGGAGCGGGCGCCACAGCGAGCGGAGCAAGTGCCACAGCGAGCGGCAGCGGCTCGAAGGACCACGCGGCAAACACCGCAAGCGGCGCAGCGCCTCAGCCGCCCGAGCCGATGGGCGACGCGGCGCGTGGGCGCGAGCTCGCCACGAAGCACGAGTGCCACCGCTGCCATGGCGGGCTCGAGCTGCCGCCCATCGCCGCGACGAGCCACTGCGTTCGGTGCCACATCGATGTGCTCGCCGGCAAATTCGATCACAAGACGGAGGCGCTCGGGTGGCGTAAAAACGTAGCGCATCTGATCGCCGTGCCGTCGCTCGCGGCGACCGGAGCGAGGCTCGATTACGCGTGGCTCGTGCGCTATCTCGCTGACCCGCGCGATCTGCGGCCCGCGCTCGAGCCGACGATGCCGCGCCTCGGCCTCGATGCTCAGGCGAGCCGTGACATCGCTGCGTATCTCGTGAGCGTCGGCAAGACCGCGGCCACGAGCCCGACCACAGAGCACGATGCCCTGAGCGGTGCCGACGACGCACGCGGGCGCAAGCTCATCGACGAATTTCAGTGCGGCGCGTGTCACCGCATGAGCGGTGTCGATGAGCTCGCCGCTACCAGCAAGCTCGAGCCCGGCAAGCGTGAGACGCGAGCTGCGGTGATGCTCGCGCCCGATCTGCGGTTCGCGCGCGAGCGGATGGGCAATGCTGAACTCGTGCGGTGGCTGCTCGATCCGGCGGCCGTGAAGCCCGACACGCTGATGCCGCGAACGCCGATGACGCCCGAGCAGGCACGCGACATCGCGGGGTATCTCATGCGCGCGACGCTCGCACCACAGGCCGTGGTCGCTGTGCCCGAAGCGTTGCCGCTGCTCGAGCGCAAGGTGAGCTTCGACGAGGTGAAAGCGCGCGTGCTCGACGTCACGTGCCGGCACTGTCACGGCGACCCCAACGCGGCGTTCGGTGACGGCGGCCCCGGAAATACCGGTGGATTTGGATTTCCAGCGCGCGGCGTGAACCTCACGAGCTACGAGCAGTTGATGGCCGGTTACCTCGATTCGGCCGGTGAGCGAAAGAGCCTCTTCGCGAAGATGGCCGATGGCACGCCGCGCATCGTCGCTGCCCTATGGGCGCGCCACCGTGAGCTTGCGGGCGCCCCGAATCCCGAGCTTCGCGGCATGCCGCTGGGTTTGCCACCGGTGCCGCCCGCGGACATCCAGCTGTTCGCGACCTGGGTGGCACAGGGCCGCCCTCGCTGACGCGGCGCCGGTCAGCGCACGGCGAAACTGTCGGCGAAACTGTCGGCGTGCTGCGACGCGCTCGCGCACCGGGGAGTTATTTGAACGTGGCGCATTTCCACTCCATTCCGGCGCCCGCATCGTTGATGAAGTCCGAGTTCCATTTGTCGCCGTTGGGGCTGATGGCGTGGGCTTGGGGGCAAGGATTGGCGTTGGAGTCCCGCACGATGGAGCCGGTCTTGTAGCCGAAGGCGCCGCACAAGGCCGACGCGGCGTCGAATGGCACGCCGTTGTTGCTTTTGTTTGGCGCGTTGCAAGCGCCGTAGGGCAATTGGGCCGTCGCGCACGCGCCGTTCGTGGCGGGCGACAGAATCTCCCCAGCTTTCCCGCTCGGATCGACGATGGCACGCACGACGCCCGTCGTCGACATCGTGCCGAACGTCAACGTTTGGCCGACAGCGTCGTAC
>SHZB01000100.1 GCA_009692485.1 Myxococcales bacterium | reverse complement strand
CGAGCGCCGCGCGGTCGACGCCATGCAGGACCTGCGCGTGCTCGAGCACCGCCGCGACTTTGTTGGATTGCAGCTGCCCAATGTGGTGCCACCGGAGCCCCTCGAGCGCGCCAAGTTCGCGGGCCTTCAGCGCGAGCTCTTGCGCGTAATTCTCCCCGAAATCACGGCATCCCGCGTCGTAAGCCGCCCGTACCGCGGCGACCGGCTGGTGCTTCGAGACTGCCACGAGCCGCACCTCGCTCGGGCTTCGGTCGCTCGCAAGCGCGGCTTCGGAGATGCGCTGGCGAACGCGCGCGAGCCTCGTCTCGATGTCTAGAAGCATCGACGATAAATGGTCGCCCTCTGGGGGTGCGTCTATAAGAGCGTTCTCGTGACGCGCAGCGGCGACACCGCTTCCGAAGCACTCGTCGGGCCGAGCGGGCCTTCTCTCGCTGTCTTCGAGCGCAATTGCGACGCGCTCTACGACACGCAGCCGAGCCTGGTGCAACGGCTCTCGCGCGTCCTGCCGATGAGCTTGGAGGCGGCGCGGAACGGAGAGCCGACGTGCCGATTCTCTTCGGATGGGGCGACGCGATGGTTGCACTCTGCGTACGAACCGACGAGCGAGGCCCGGCGTCTTGCCGCCCTCGTGCCGCCATCGGAGACCGCGGTCTTGTTGGTGGGCGCGGGGCTTGGCTACGTCGTCGCGGAGCTCGTTCAGAGCCGGCCCGATGTCCGCGTTGTCGTCCTCGAGCCCGAGCAGCGATTCTTGCGGACGATGCTGAGCCTCTTCGATCTCTCTCAGTCGATCCGTGCTCGCCGCGTGCTCTTCACCGCGGGTCGCGAGACCGACCTCGCCGTGCGCGCGCACCTGCCCGAGAGCCCGTTCCTCCTTCGACACCCTGCGCTCGCGAAGCCCTACGCCGATGCGTTGCGCCATTATCGATTTCTCGCGCGGCTCGGCAACGAACGCGGGCGCGTGATCGTCATCGACTACAAACTCTTCGTCGCCGACCTCACCCGAGAGTTCGAGCACGAGGGCTTCGCGGTCCGCACCGTCGAGGCGACCGGGCTCACGGTCGAGAGCTTCGACGAGCTCTGTGGCTCCGTGCGTCCATCGTGCGTCATCTCGATCAACTACAGCCCAGCAGTCGCGTGCATCGCGACGCGAAAGGGCCTTCCCTACGTCTCGTGGACCGTAGATCCGCTGCCAAAATCACGTCTGACCGCGTTGCACGGGACCGACTTCGCACTGTGTCTCGCGTACGCACATCGCCCGCTGTTGCTCGCCGAGCTTGCGGCCGTAGGTGTGCCCGAGCCTCGCTTCCTCCCGCTCGCGGCCGGCAGCCTTCGTGCCACGATCGCGGACGACGCGCGGCTCGCGGAGCTTCGCTGCAACGTCAGCTTCGCGGGCGTGTCCCTGCGCGTCGAGTACGATGCGTTCCTTCAGCGCCTGGCCCAGCTCGGCGGCACCGAGGCGTTGCGGGCGCGCGTCGAGCGGTGGCTCCATGACACGTTCCGAATGCGCGGCGGCGACATCGGTTTCGTCGGAATCGCGACCGATGGCAGCGAGCTGCCGGAGTGGCTCGCTCCCGAGCTAGCGCCAAGCGCCGATCCGGTGGAGCTGAGCGACCGCATCAACGGCGCGCTCTCTCACTTGCTGCGGATGCGCCGCATCGAGTCCCTGCAGCCGCTCGGCGTGCGCGTGTACGGCGACGACGGCTGGGAGGTCCTCGGCGCGGCTTACCTTGGTCGCGCGGAACACGGCGATGAGCTGAGTCGCGTCTACTGCGCGAGCGCCGTGAATCTGGATGTTCCGCGGCTCTACCAGCGGGACATCGTGACGATGCGCGTGTGTGACGTGCTCGCGTGCGGTGGGGTGCTGCTCACCGAGCCCAGCGAGCAGCTTGCAGAAATGTTCATGGACGGCGTGCACCTCTATACGTACCGCGATGAGGCCGAGCTCGAGGCGAAGGTCCGTCACATCCTGGCCAACCCCGCCGAGGCGCGGCTCGTCGCCGAGCGAGGGCGCGAGCTTGTGATGCGCGAGCACCTCTTCGAGCACCGGGTTCGCACGATCCTCGACGAGATGACCCGACGCGGCTGGATCACACGCTGATTCGCGGCAGTCGCGCGGAATCGGCGGAACTTACGGCGCCGCAAGCGCTCGGCAGCGAACGAGCAACGGAAGCATCTCGTACTCGAGCAGATCCGCGATTCGCACCGAATCGTTGCTGCGCTGAGCGTCGAGGAGCTGCGCGACGAGATCCGCGAGCTGTTGCGTGAACGCCCGAAGCGTGATCCCGACCGTGAGCCCCTCGTACACGAGCCACGCCTCGGAGAGACGCCTCGCGATGACGTCGAGCGAGTCGGAGACGCGCACGAATCGCTGCGACGCGCGCATGCGATCACCGAGTCGGTGGGCGTCGCCGCAGCTTCTGATTTCCTCGCTCGACGCGTCGATGGCGTTGGCAAGCTTGGCGAGCGGCATCGGGCTCATCTCGATCGCCACCGCGTGCTCGTGACGGGCGCGCTCCTGGCGCTGCGATGCGATGGAGGCAAGGCGCTGCGCGAAGTCGTCGATGGTTCGCGTGAGGCCGGCGCGGATATCGATTTGCGGGAGAAATCCGATCTCGCGCTTGGCCCGCGTGATGTCCGGCTTGCGTTGCTGCGGGTCGTCTTGTGGAAGTGCCTTCCGCACGAGCAGGGTCTTGCTGCCCGTGAGCTCGATCACCAGCTGGGCGAGCTCGCCGATCGTGAGCTCTCCGGGATTGCCGAGGTTCATCGGACCGTCGAGCGCATCGAGGCGCGCGGTTCGCACCAGCCCTTCGATGAGGTCATCGACGTAGCAAAACGAGCGGCTCTGCGAGCCATCGCCGAAGATCGTGAGCGGCAGCCCAGTGAGGGCCTGCGTGATGAAGTTCGAGACGACGCGCCCATCGTCGAAGGCCATTCGCGGGCCATAGGTGTTGAAAATGCGGACGATGCGAGCGTCTACGTGCCAGCGACGGCGGGCATCGAAGAGCAGCGTCTCGGCGCAGCGCTTTCCTTCGTCGTAGCAAGAGCGTTCGCCTACCGGGTTCACGTTGCCCCAATAGGTCTCGGGCTGCGGGTGCACGGTCGGGTCGCCGTACACCTCGGAGGTCGAGGCATGAATGATCGTGCAGCGACGGCCGCGTGCCATCTCGACGAGGCGTTGGGCGCCAAACACGCTGCTGGTCAGGGTCGCGTACGGATCGTCCTGGTAGTGGCGCGGCGAGGCTGGGCACGCGAGATTGAAAACGAGTTCGGCGTAGACGCGTATTGGTTCGCGAACGTCGCCGATTTCGAAATGAAAATAGGGGCTCTTGCGCGCCGACTCGAGGTTGGTGAGATCGCCGGTCATGAGGTTGTCGATGCCGACGACTTCAAATCCCTCGCCGAGCAGCCGCTCGCAGAGGTGCGAGCCGAGAAAGCCCGCGGCACCAGTCACGAGCGCAGTTCGACGGACGGCTCCGAGGCCCATCGAGCGACGTTAGCATCCGCATTCCGACCGGCCGAATTCGTGGCGCTTCGTGGCGATTGCGAAAGGAGGGCCCGGTCGCGCACGGACTCAGTGACCGCGCACGCGAGCGGGGTGGTCCAACCATGATCGGCCGAGCCGAGCGTTGTGCCAGAGTGCGCCCGCACTGGCGTGGTGAGCGGCACGATCGAGGCGAATGCGATGTGGCACAAGGCGTGCTCATGCTGGAGATTGCGGGAGACTGCCTGAGACTGCATGCGCCGACCCGCCCGGTGCGGTGATAGCGTGGGAGCCGAAGTCATGCTCATTCGAAGAGTCATCTTGTCGTGTGCCGTGGTCGCCGCGATCTTCGCTGGCGCGTGTGGCTTCAATCCGCAGCCCGAGCCACCTGGCGCGGCGCCGAACATGCCCAGCGCGGGCGCCGGCGGCACCGACAACAACGAGACGAGCATGGTGTCCGGGTCGGGGACGTCGGGCAACGGCGGCGGCTCGGATGTCGCGAGCGGCGGCATGCTCGGAGCGGGCGGCGACGGCGAAAGCGGCGACTGCCCCGGCGAGAACAACGGCGGCGGCGGCAACGGCGGGGCTGGTGGAAACGGCGCTGGGGGCTGCCCGGGCGCGGGCGGCGCAGGCGGCTCAGGCGGAAGCTGAGCGTCTACCGATCGGTCGGTGTCACCGATCAACCAGTCTCACCGATCGGGCAATTGCACCGCTAGATCTGGCTTCATGCGTGGGCAGCGTCCGTGTGCAGCCCGTCTACCGATCGGTCAGTTTCAGCGCTCGATCAAGGTCAGCGTGCGGGCGCTGTAGTTCGCCACGGCAGCTCGTGTGCCGTCGGGCGCGACCGCGACGCGGTGGGCACCGGCCCCGGTGTCGAGCTGTGCGATCACGCGGGGAGGCTCGTCGCCAAGGATCGCGAGGCCCGAGCCCGCGGGCGGCCAAGTCGTTCCGCCCAGCGCGACGAACACCAGTGAGCCGTCCCGTGTCGCGGCTCCGTGGCTCGGCACGCCAGGGAGCATCAGCGTCGTCATGCGGCGATTTTCTCCGAGCTCGATCACCGTCGCGGTGCTCGCCTGGGAGTCGAGCGTGACCCCGTAGCGTGCACCAAGAAAAAACGCCGCGACGGGTCCCGCGCCGACCGCGATCGGTGTCGGACGCTGCTCGGAATCGAGTCGCACGTGCCAAGCGCCACTCGCAACACGGTCCGCGAGAAGGATGGACGCGCCGTCCTCGCGCACCGCGCCGCCGCGTGGATCGCGACCCACGGAGATGCTGCGACGGGTCGCGCCGAAAGGCTTCTCCGAGGGATCGAAGAGTTCGAGACGCGCTCCGGCGGCGGCCCCGTACTGATGCACGAGTCCCAGCGCGCCGACGAAGACACGTTCGCCGTGACGCAAGAGATAGAGGTCCCGGAGCGCGCTCGGCACGCGAATGTCCGCGAGTCGACGACCGCTCGGCAGCTCGAACTTGGCGAGCAGCTGCCCCTTGCTCGATGCGGTGACGATCGTCTTGCCGTCGGGGAGCGCGAGTGCGTCGGCCGGCTCGGCCCCCACCTGCAAGAGGACAGGGTCGCGCTCGAAGTTCTGCACGTCCACGACCGGGATGTGTGAGGCATCCTCACGGCGAAGGATCGCGAGGTAGCGACCGTGGAGCAGACGCAGCCGATCGCCCTGCGCCGGAACCGTCGCCATGTGGAGCAAGCGCCCCGTCGCGACCTCATACGCACGCACCGAGGCATCGTCGCCACTCACGTAGAGCGCGCGGCCATCGGCGCCGAACACCAGATCGAGCGGATGCACATCGACCCGAATCGTGCGGGTTCGCCATGGGGCGCCGTCGATCGTCGCGGACTTTTCGGACGGCGATGGCGGCAGCACCACCGTGCGACGCGGGTCGGGACCGAACGCGGCGGGCGAGGGATCTGCCGCGATCGCCGCCTCGGCCACGGCGGATGGCGAGGCCGTCGGCGTGAGTGGCGGAGCCGAGCCTACCGGTGAGTCAACGCCCGTGACGAGCACCGACCCCACGACGAGAACCGCCGCTGCCATGAGCGTAAATGCGCGGCGGAGTCTCGGCCGCTCTGTTGACGTCGCGTCGCCAAGCCAGGTCCGACACGCGCGGCACTTGCGTGCGCCAACGAGGACGAGCGCGCCGCAGAACGAACACGGGACACGGACCGGTTCATCCGCATTCGTCGAGCTCACCTCAGCACCCACGCGGATTTGGTCCTGTCCGAGATCACGGCCACGGTGCGACCGTCCGGAGTGAGTCGTAGTCGATGCGGTTCACCGGCGAGCTCCTGCAAGCGAAGCTCGTAGGTGTCGAGATCGAGTATTCCGATCGAGCCTTGCCCATCGCGGGGCAGCGCAAGCAGCGCCTGCTTGCCATCGGGCGAGACGACCAAATCGCTGACGCGCGCGTTCAGCTCGATGCGACGAAGCACCCTGTTTTCTGCGAGATCGAGCACATCGACCGCGCGGCCGGCGTTGCAGCGAACGAGCGCGCGACGCGATGAACGCACGAGCACGATCTGCTCGGGTTGCCTGCATGTCGAGATCGGTTTCTCGCGCCTCGCGGTCACGCCGTCGATGAGCCCGAGCGGGAGCACCTCGTCCGTTTCGCGCAGCACGACGAAGCTGCTGCGGGAATCGGGCACCGCGAGAACGGCGGCGGGGTTGCCATCTGCGCCGGTGCGAACGCGGTCTTGCGCAGACGGGAGGCGGCTCGGGTCGAACGAAAAAACCGCGCCGAATTTCAGCGAATGACTCGCAGGTCGCAGCCCAAGCAGCGGGACGTCCCCGTTCACAGCGAGCGCGCGCGTGCCGGCGTCATCGAGCGCAACGGCTGCGATTGGATCGTCGCCGAAGAAGAACCGCGAGACCTCCGCGTGATGATCCGTCGCGAGGACGGCTACCGCGCGGGCAGCAGGCAAGGCCGCGAGCACCCGCTCCCCTCCGGTCCCGATCGCGAAGTCCGTGACGGGCTTTCCGACCTCGATGCTCTTGAGCACGCTCATCGTCGCGGCGTCGATCACGTAAATGCGCTCAGGCGCCGATGCGTACACGACGCTCCCGACGCGAAACAGCCGCTGCACCTGGGGCGCGTCGTTCACCAAGCTCAAGCTCTCTCCGGTGCGCGCGCTCGTGAACTGAACGCCAAGCAGGTGCGAGGCCGCATACCGCTCTCCGTCGAGGGCGATCACATCCGAGACGTCCGCGGGCAGCGCGAAGGGACCGGCCACGGTGAGCGACACGGGCAGGTGTCCCACGTCGTTTGGAGGGCGCCAGAGGCAACGCCCCTCTTCGCACGCCTCGCCGAGCCAGCACGCCTCGGGGCAGGTCGCTTCCAGAGCGGCAGGGACCGGGAGCTTCAGCGGCGAGCGAAAACGCTCCGGCGCGAGGTAGCGAAGCGCGATGCCTGCGGCAATGAGCGCTCCGACCGCGGACATCGTCACGAGCGGGCGCCAATGCATCGCGAGCCAGCCACCTGGTGGCGGCGCCACCGAGCCTGGTGAGCCTGCGGAAGAAGCTGGCGCATCGTGCGGAGGCTCGCCGCACTCGGGGCAGAGCGCGAGCTCGGCGGGGATCGCCTCGAGGCACACGAGGCAGCGCACCGTGTGCGGAGTTGGCTCCGCCTCGATCGCGCCGCTGTCGAATGACGGGTGAGCTTGCAAGGGAACCTGCGCTCCTATCCCGATCGCCCGATGGAGTCGAGCGCGCCACCACCTCGTCGGTCAGGGCTTCGCCGCGCTGCCGCCGAGCTTCGCGACCACCGGAAACGTGATCGACTGCGGGCTCTCGACCTCGAGTGGCGTCGAGACCATGTCTCCAAAAAAACTGCGCCACACCACCTCGTGACGACCGCGCAGCCCGGCGAGAAGCACCTTCTCGTGCGGTCCCAGGTACGCCGCCTTCGCGCCGTCGATGATGAGGTACAGCACCCGATCGCTCGCGTTGGTTGCGGCCACCGTAGCGGCTGACTCGTCTGCGCCGGGCCGTGGCGAACCGTTCGCGCCCCGCGTTCGCAGCGCGGCGAGCTCATCCCTTGAAAGGAAGGTCGCGTGGCTCGGACCGGGGACGCCGCGTTGGGCCACGGTCGCGTCCGGCGGCACGAGTGCGAACACCGGTTCATCGCCAGCGTGTGGCGCGACCGCGGTCACGACAAAACGCGCGCCGACCTCGTGGGGCCGATCGTGCCAGCGAAATGTCGCCGACAGAGCCACCTCGGGCTCGGGCCCCGCGGCACATACGCGCGCCGTCGGAGAGACACCGGCGAGCTGCATGAGCGTGGTGCAGAAGGGCTGCGCCCCGAGGCCAGCTTCTTTCATGACCGCGACTTCGAGCGAGACGACGCCGAAGCTGCTTTCGACCTCGTATTTGCGGGTTTCGCGCCGCAGGAGCACTCCTCTTCCGGCATCGCGTACCGTGCCGCGCGCGAGCGGAAGTACGTCGACGCGCCGCTCGGCGAAGAGCGCATGAAGCGTTCCGGGCGAGAGCTCGCGATAGCGTTTCTTATCCGGCCACACGAGGAATTGCCGCTCGAGATCCACCCGCACTTCGGTGCCGAGCGGCAGCGGGAGCGAAGCGGAAGCGAAGGTCCATCGCAGTTGACCGGGGGCCCAAAGCTCGATCTTGTGGTCGATGACTCGCCGCGCGCGCGACGCATCCGCGGCATCCTCGCTGCGGGCACCCGGCGGTGATGGCCACTCCCAGCGCGCATCCAACACGACGCCGCTGAGCGGAAGGTCCTCCGTCGTCGCCGTCAAAGCACCGCGTGCGATGGGCGCCGCGCCGGATGAATTTGGGAGCGGTACCGCGCTGGCCGCACGCGCCGCCGCGGCTCGGCTCGTGGCGATCGCGATGGCCGCCGCGCTCGCTGCCGATGACGCGGACTGCGCTGTTGGAGCGTCGTCCGCAAGCGGCGCCTCGGGCCAAGGAACGACCGCGGCGCTCGAGGCGTCCTTCGTCTCGGGACCCCGCAGATGCGTACCATTGCCGTCGCATGCGGCGATGAGCAGCGCAAGAAGAGCGCCGGCTGTCCTCATCAGAATACAAACGACTCGACGACGTGCACGCCGGGCAGAAGCTCGGGTGGCTCCGGCGCGTGTTGCGTGTCGAGCAACACCGACGCGGCCGCGGGGTGCGCCGCGAGCAGCACGTTGCAGTTCGCCGGCTCGTTGTCGAACACGCCGATGACGGGGCCAACGCGCTCGAGCTGCGAAGCCACGCTGCTCTTGAACTCATCGTCGGGGATCTCGAACCTTGGCTTTGTAACGAGGCTCGTGCCGACGACGCCGATCGGGAAGCCGAGGTCGCGCAAGCTGGCAAAGGAACCAAGCGCCATCTTCGGCAGATCGCGCCCCGTGAGGTACATGACGGCCGCGCCAGCCTCGTAGCACCGCACCACGAAGCTTCGGGCGCCGGGCACTTCGATGTCGTGTCGCAAGTATGCGTCATCGAAGAAGCGTGCTCTCCAGAAGCGAAATCCGTCGAGATGAAGCTCGGGGTCGTCGATTCCGAGGTGCTTCAAATTCTCTACGAAGCCGTAGCGAATCCCGGTCGCGGTCGCGCAGCGCGCCATCCGGGCAGCGTCGGGCGCGCGAGTCTCCCAGTGGTCAGCAAGCTCGCGCAAGATGGCGACGACGCGCGGACGATTGTCGAGGAGCGTCCCGTCGAGATCGAAAACGAGCAGCGGCGTGCGCCCGTCCACCCGCTCGGCCGAGCGCGCCACGAGCCGCTCGAAGAGCTCCGTCCGCCTCGTCGGATCGAGACGCTGGCTAGCAAATCGTGAGATCACGCGCACGACTTAGCACGGCCCTTCTTGCGTGGCGGCACGGGAATCTCGACGCAAAACAGGTTGCCACGGGTGCGACAAGTTTGGCCGCCGCGATGCGCGCGCCGCACGATGCGCTTTATGTCGCGTGAAATGCTCTGGGTCCTGGGGGGCTCACTTTCACTGATGCTCGGTTGCGCCGGCTCGCCCGCGCAGCGTCTGCAGGGCAAATGGATCGGCGACGCCGTCGAACACTTCGAGCCCGGCCAAGTGGCGAATGCTGTCGGGTGGGTGCGCGGCGCGTCGTTCGAATTTCGTGGCGCGCGCGTGACCGTCACCATTCCAACCGAGAGCCCGCGCGAGGGCACCTTCCGCGTCACCAGGTCGGACAAAGACGAAGTCTCGATCGCGTTTCTCAAAACGACGGGGCAACAGGACGAAGCCACCTTCCGCTTCGACGCGAAAGAGCGTCTGCACTGGCAGCTCGGCGACGGCCGGTCCGTGATGCTCCGCAAAGCCAACGACTGAAAAAAAGGGCCGCGGCCACGCGCTTCGTCATGCCGACGTGTTGCCGGCGCCGCGGGGGAGCGATACGTCCGACGCATGGCTCGCCGCGAACCGACGCCGCACGGCCCTAGTTTGTTCGAGGCTACCGCGCGTCGCAACGGCGAGGTGCCGCTCGCCGAACGGGTGCGACCGCGCCGCCTCGAGGAGGTCGCGGGCCACGAAAAGCTCATCGGCAAGGCCGGGCCGCTCGCGCGCTTTCTCGCCGCCGGACGCCTCCCAAGCTTGATCCTTTGGGGGCCGCCGGGCTCCGGCAAGACCACGCTCGCGCACGTGATCGCCGAGCAAGTGCGCGCCACCTTCGTGCCGTTCAGCGCCGTCCTCGGTGGCATCGCCGAGGTGCGCGTCATCGTCGAGCAAGCCCGCGCGCGCCGCGCCGTCGGCCAAGGCATGACCGTGCTCTTCATCGATGAGATCCACCGCTTCAACAAGGCGCAGCAAGACAGCTTGCTCCCACATGTCGAAGACGGCGCGATCACCCTCGTCGGTGCCACGACCGAGAATCCGTCCTTCGCGCTCAATGCGCCGCTGCTCTCGCGCTGCCAGACGTATCGTCTCGACGCGCACCCGCCCGCGGCTCTCGTCGCAGTTCTCCGTCGCGCGCTCGTTCACGCCGAGGGTCTCGCTGGTCGCGTCGATGCCGACGAGGATGCGCTCTTGCAGTTGGCGGAGATGGCCCGCGGGGACGCTCGCCGCGCGCTCAATTTGCTCGATCTTGCCGCCGAGGCGACGACGCGGGACGGCCACGCTCGCATCGATTGCGCTGCCGCCACGGCGCTCGCCGGCCACGCGACCCTGCTCTACGACAAGACCGGGGAAGAGCACTTCAACGTCATCAGCGCCTTCATCAAATCGATGCGTGGCTCCGACCCCGACGCGGCCGTTTACTGGATGATGCGCATGGTAGAGGCCGGCGACGATCCGAGCTTTGTGCTCCGGCGCATGCTCATCTTCGCGAGCGAAGACGTGGGCAACGCCGATCCGCGCGCGCTCGAGCTCACGGTCGCCGCCGATGCCGCGTTTCGCCGGCTCGGCCTCCCCGAGGGCCTCTATCCCATGGCGCAGGCGGCCATCTATCTCGCGTGCGCTCCGAAGAGCAACGCCGCCAACCTCGCGTGGCACCGCGCCCAAGAACGCATCGCCGAGACGGGCGCGCTCCCGGTGCCGCACCATCTCCGCAATGCGCCGACCGCGCTCATGCGTGACGAGGGCTACGGCGAGGGCTACCGCTATCCGCATGACGAGGCGGGAGGCCATGCGCGCGGCGCTACCTATTTGCCCGACGCCCTCATCGGCGAGCGCTACTACCACCCGACCACGCGCGGCCTCGAAGCCAAGCTCGGCGAGTGGCTCCGCAAGCTGCGCAGTGACGGCGGCGGCGAAAACAGCGAGCGGTAGCGCCCCCGCCGCAATTGGCCAACAGCGCCCCCAACACCATTGGCCATTAGGCCCCCCGCGCTACGGGAGACTCGGCGGTGGCGGCAGCGCATGCAGCGCGTCCTCGAGCTCGCTGGCCGCGTGGGTATTTCCCGTCGCACGCGCCTGCACGATCCCGTGCTCGAGCCACTCGCGCGCTTCGCCGTTGCGCCCCGCCGTCGCGAGCATCGTGCCGCACATCAGATAGGTCGGGACATACGCCTCGTCCCGCGTGCGCAACGCCCGAAATGTCCGCACGGCGTCGTCGATGCGCGCAAACCCACGATATTCGAGCGCGAGCGCGTACCACCCGAACGAGTCGGCCTTACCGCTCTCGGTGAGTCCCTCCAACATTGCCAGTCGCTTGTCGCTTGCCATGGTGTTTTCGCGCCCCGATAAGTGCTCGATTCTGATGAATCGAGGCACTCCTAATTGCCAATCAGTCCTGCTCGACGACACCGATGAATGGCAAGTTGCGATATCGCTGATTGAAGTCGAGGCCGTAGCCGACCACGAATTTGTCGTCGATGGTGAAGCCCAAATAGTCAATGGGCACTTCGACCCGCGTGCGGGCGGGCTTGTGCAAGAGCGCACAGACCTTCACGCTCGCCGGGCGGCGGGTGCGAAACAGCTCTAACAAGTGTGCGATCGTCAGGCCCGTATCCACGATGTCCTCGACCAGGATGACGTGCTCGTTCTCGACCGAGCGGGTGAGATCTTGCGTGATCTGCACGACGCCGCTCGACTCGGTGCCTTCACCGTAGCTCTGCACGCCGAGAAATTCGCACCGCACGTTGCCGTCGATGGCGCGCGCGAGATCCGCCGTGAACACGAAGCTCCCCTTCAGCACGCACACCAAGACGATGCGCTGCCCCTCGAAATCGCGGGCGATCTGCACCCCGAGCGCAGCCACGCGCACCGCGATCTCGGCAGCCGTGTACAGCGTTGAAATGCGTTCCGTCACAAGCGTTCGCTACGAGCAGCACGGCCCGCGGTCAAGCGTTCGCAGCATGATCCGCAGCCTGGTCCGCGGCATCGTTCGCTGCATGGTCCGCAGCCTGGTCCGCGGCATCGTTCGCTGCATGGTTCGCAGCCTGGTCCGCGGCATCGTTCGCTGCACCGTTGGCGCCGGCCTGCTAAGACGCGGCTCCCTTGCCACGCCTCGCCGCCCACGTTCGCGCCCGGCTCGCCGACCCGCCGCCGCGCGTGGTGGCTCGCGGCGAGCACACGACTCTCGCCGCGGTCGCTCTCATCCTCCGCGACCTCGAACCCGCGCTCGCTCTCCGCGCCCTCGAACCCGCGCCCACTCTCGAGCTCGGCGCACTCGAGGTGTTGCTCATCAAGCGCGCCGAGCACCCGCGCGATCCGTGGTCCGGGCACATGGCATTTCCAGGCGGCCGGCTCGCCGCTGCCGATGCATGCCTCCTCAGCGCCGCCATTCGCGAGACGCGCGAGGAGGTCGGGCTCGCCCTCGAATTCACCGAACACCTCGGCCGGCTCGACGATCTTCAGGCCGTCGCGCGCGCCCGTCCCGTCGATCTCGTCATCGAACCGCACGTCTTTCTCCTCACGCGCGCCTCGCCGCTCACCCTCGACAAAACCGAGGTCGAGTCCGCTGTCTGGGCGCCCGTAGCGCCGATGCTCTCGGGCGCGAGCGGCACGACCCGCAGCTACGTGCACGAAGGCCAAGCGCTCGAGCTGCCCGGATTTCGGGTCGGCGACGACGTCGTCTGGGGCATGACCCACCGCATGCTCGCGTCACTCCTCGCCGTCCTCCGCGCGTGATCGGCACCGGCGCTTGGCCTCGACCTACAGCATGACCGCGTCGCTCCTCGCTGTGCTCCGCGCGTGATCCACACCGGCTCTGCTATATGGACGCCACCGTGACGCCCCGAGTCGAGCCGCGGATCGAGCCGCGAACACTCACGCACCTGCGCGCGCTCGAGGCCGAGAGCATTCACATCTTGCGCGAGGTGGCGGCCGAGTTCGAGCGGCCGGTGATGCTCTATTCGATCGGCAAGGACTCGAGCGTGATGGTGCGCCTCGCGCAAAAGGCCTTTGCCCCCGGCAAGCTTCCCTTTCCGCTGCTCCATATCGATACAACCTGGAAATTCCGCGCAATGACGGAGTTTCGCGATCGCTTCTGCAAAGAGCAAGGCCTCGAGCTGCTCGTCCACACCAACGAAGAGGCGCGCGCGCAGGGCATCAACCCCTTCGAGCACGGCAGCAACAAGTACACCACCGCGATGAAGACGCAGGGGCTGCTGCAGGCCATGAGCCGAGGCGGTTACGACGCCGCTTTCGGTGGGGCGCGCCGCGACGAAGAGGCCTCGCGTGCGAAGGAGCGCATCTACAGCTTCCGTGACGCGCGCGGACAGTGGGATCCGAAAAACCAGCGCCCCGAGCTCTGGAACCTCTTCAACGCGAAGGTGCGCCCGGGCGAGACCATCCGCGTCTTTCCCCTCTCGAACTGGACCGAGCTTGATATCTGGCAATACATCTGGCTCGAGAAGATCCCGATCGTGCCGCTCTATTTCGCCGCCGAGCGCCCCGTCGTCGAGCGCAACGGCACGCTCTTGATGGTCGACGATGAGCGCATGCCGATGTTGCCCGGAGAGTCGCCGCGGCTCGAGTGCGTCCGCTTTCGCACGCTCGGCTGCTACCCGCTCACGGGCGCCGTCCGCTCGACCGCCACGACCCTGCCCGAGATCATCGGCGAGATGCTCCTGGTCACGCAGTCCGAGCGCCAGGGACGCCTCATCGATCACGACGAGTCGGGCTCGATGGAGACGAAAAAACGCGAGGGTTATTTTTGATGAACAGCCTCGACGTCGAGACCTACCTCGCGCGCCACGAGCAAAAAGAATTGCTCCGCTTCGTCGCCGTCGGCTCGGTCGATGACGGCAAATCCACGCTCATCGGCCGCCTGCTTCACGACACGCACGGAATCTACGAAGACCAGCTCGCCGCCGTCGCGCGCGCCAGCAAGAAGCACGGCACCAGGGGCGACGCCATCGATCTGGCGCTGCTCACCGACGGCCTCAAAGCCGAGCGCGAGCAGGGGATCACCATCGATGTCGCCTATCGGTACTTCTCCACCGAGAAGCGCAAATTCATCATCGCCGACACGCCCGGCCACGTTCAGTACACCCGCAACATGGCCACCGGCGCCTCGACCGCGCACGTCGCCATCATCCTCATCGACGCGCGCCACGGCGTCTTGCAGCAGTCGCGCCGCCACGCCTACCTCGCCTCGCTCCTCGGCATTCCCTACCTCG